>NZ_DASQNA010000039.1 GCF_035645195.1 Paenibacillus sp.
GGACCGGGATGGACGTACCGCTGGTGTACCAGTTGTTCCGCCAGGAGCATCGCTGGGTAGCCAAGTACGGAAGGGATAAGCGCTGAAAGCATCTAAGCGTGAAGCCCCCCTCAAGATGAGATTTCCCTGCTTGAAGACCCCATGTAGACGACATGGTTGATAGGTTCGAGGTGGAAGCGCAGCAATGCGTGGAGCTGACGAATACTAATCGGTCGAGGACTTATCCAACTACACCCCACAAAGTGACGAGTCGCTTCGAAGCGGATTCCGAGTACTTTGCGGGGACCCCAGCCATACGATGTTTCGTTCGATTCGCATCCAGTTTTCAGGGGGCAAGTCTTCTTGAACCAACAATCGATGTTTCTTGGCGGAAACATCACTTAGGTTTGGTGGTAATGGCGGAAGGGAACCACGCGTACCCATCCCGAACACGAACGTTAAGCCTTCCAGCGCCGATGGTACTTGGACCGCAGGGTCCCGGGAGAGTAGGACGCTGCCAAGCCGACAAGAACGCCTCGATTCGCTCACGCGAACGGGGCGTTTTTTGCTGTATATCGATTTGTCCCGTGCTGCGGTTCCATACATTGCTCGGTATCGCTCTTCCTGCCCTCCTCCATACTAATCCAAGGAGGTGGATCATGAATGAGCAAATATCGACGTTTATTTGCAAGTTTGTGTATCTTAACCGTCTTGTCGACCGGGTGCGCCGGATCGATGCAGTCGCCTCGAACCGCAGAGCAAAGTCCGAACGTTGCGGCGCCTCGGCAGGCGGCTGACGGAACCGCAAGGCAGATCGAACCCTCGTTACCTAAGGCTGGCGAGGCGAACGCCCCGCAGCAGCCGAAGCATGTCCCCAAGGGAGCGCCGGACCGCAACACCGCATCATCCCGAATGAATCTCCATGCAGCCTCTCCATCGACGCGACAGGCTCCCCCCCTGCCCGAGCTTCGGAATGATATCAAGGGGGTATATGTCTCATCGCACGCGTTAACCGGGGCGAAATGGCGCAACATCGTGAATTTGCTGCAAAACACCGAATTGAACGCCGTGGTCATCGACGTGAAAAATGACTACGGCCGTATTACGTACCCTTCACAAGTTGAGACGGCTAAGGCGCTGGGCTCCGATGCCAATGCGAAAGTTCGGGATATGGGCAATGTGATCAAGACCTTGAAGCAGCAGGGGATTTACACCATCGCGCGAATCGTCACCTTTAAAGACCCGTACGCCGTATCGAAAAAAACGGAATGGGCGATTCGAACAAAAAGCGGGGCCGTTTGGAAAAATAAGAAAGGCTTGGCTTGGCTAGACCCATATAAGGAAGAGACATGGCGGTACAATATCGATTTGGCGAAGGAAGCGATCGGCTTAGGATTCGACGAGGTTCAATTCGATTATGTCCGATTCCCTGAACAAGTCGGCGATCTAAAGCGAAACGCGGCGTTCGCGAACGACAACGGGGAGACGAAGGATCAAATTATTCAGCGTTTTCTGCGCACCGCCTCTCAGGAAATTCATGCCGTCGGCGGACGCGTGTCGGCGGACGTGTTCGGGCTGACGACGACGACGAAGAACGGCATGGGCATCGGACAAAAGTGGGAGCTCCTGGTGCAGGAGGTCGACGTCGTTTCCCCAATGATTTATCCGTCCCATTATGCGACAGGGAGCTATGGGGTGAAGCACCCGGATTTACGGCCTTACACAATCGTATCGATGGCGGTGAAGGACGCCAGAGCCCGCAGCGAGGCGCTTAAGCGAAACGGCGAGCACGCGGCGCAAATCCGCCCTTGGCTGCAGCAGTTTACGGCGACTTGGGTTCATCCGCATCAAAAATACGGGAAAGAAGAGGTACGCGAACAAATCCGCGCTTTGAAGGAACAAGGCATTCATCAATACTTACTATGGAATGCGAATTGCAATTACGCGCTATAGCCTTTCTTGACCCGTAAATTTGACTCTGTTACTATTGGCTGTAATGAAAATCGAGGAGGGTCTCCCTTGGCTTGGGAAAATAAGTTTGCAAAAGAAGGTCTGACTTTCGACGATGTTCTGCTGGTCCCTCGCCGTTCGGACGTACTGCCCCGGGAAGTGGACGTGTCGACGAAGCTCGGACCGAACTTGCAATTGAACATTCCGCTTCTCAGCGCGGGCATGGATACCGTTACCGAGTCGGCTTTGGCCGTTGCGATCGCCCGGGAGGGCGGCATCGGCATTATTCATAAGAATATGTCCATCGCGCAGCAGGCGGAGGAAGTCGACCGCGTCAAGCGGTCCGAGAGCGGCGTCATCACGAACCCGTTCTCCTTGACGCCGGAACATCACGTCTATGACGCCGAAGAGTTGATGGGCAAGTACCGAATCTCGGGCGTGCCGATCGTCGACGGCGACAATAAGCTGGTCGGCATCATTACGAACCGCGACCTTCGTTTCGTCCATGACTACTCCATCAAGATCAGAGAAGTCATGACGAAGGACAACCTGGTTACCGCGCCGGTCGGCACGACGCTCCGGCAGGCGGAAGTCATCCTGCAGCAGCACAAAATCGAAAAGCTGCCGATCGTCGACGACAATTACCAGTTGAAAGGCCTTATTACGATCAAGGATATCGAGAAGGCCATCCAATTCCCGAACGCCGCGAAGGACGCGCAAGGCCGCCTCGTCGTCGGCGCTGCGGTCGGCATCAGCAAAGATACGTTCGAGCGCGTAGCGGCGCTCGTCGAGGCGGAGATCGACATTCTCGTCGTCGACTCGGCCCACGGCGCGCACGTCAACATTATCGAGACGGTGCGTAAGCTCCGGCAGGCGTATCCGAACCTGCTTATCATCGCGGGCAACGTGGCAACGGGCGAAGCGACGCGCGATCTGATCGAGGCGGGCGCCTCCGTCGTCAAGGTCGGCATCGGCCCGGGTTCGATCTGCACGACGCGGGTCATCGCCGGCATCGGCGTGCCGCAGGTGACGGCCATCTACGACTGCGCGAACGTCGCGAAGGAGTATAACGTGCCGATCATCGCGGACGGCGGCATCAAATATTCCGGAGACGTCACGAAGGCGATCGCAGCGGGCGCCAACGCGGTCATGATCGGCTCCCTGTTCGCAGGAACCGAGGAGAGCCCGGGCGAATCGGAAATTTTCCAAGGCCGCCGCTTCAAGGTGTACCGGGGCATGGGCTCCATCGGCGCGATGAAGGAAGGCAGCAAGGATCGATACTTCCAGGAGAACGAAAGCAAACTCGTTCCGGAAGGCATCGAAGGGCGCGTACCGTACAAAGGGCCGCTCAAGGACACGATCCATCAGCTCGTTGGCGGTTTGCGCGCCGGCATGGGCTACTGCGGCACGCGTACGATCGATGAACTTCGTTTGGACACGCAGTTCATCAAGATCACGGGCGCAGGCCTTAGAGAAAGCCACCCGCACGACGTGCAAATCACGAAAGAAGCGCCGAACTACTCGATGTAGCGACAAGGGAGGACGGGGAAACCCGTCTTCCTTTTTTTGTATTGGGCCCCTCGCCGCTTTGGCTGTCTCTGAACCTATGATACAATAGAAAAATGCAAATCTATTCGCGAAGGGGAATGACTGTTATGCTAACGAAACGTTTCAGCCGGTGGGCAATGCTTGTCACGTGCATCATTCTGGCTCAAACGTTCTCGCCGTTCATGCAAGCCGCGCAAGCCGCCGAGCAAGTCGATCTCGGGTTGAACGTGAGGGCTGCCGTCTTGATGGACGCGGAAACCGGACAAATTTTGTATGCCGAAAACGAGGACCAACCCTATCAACCCGCCAGCATGACCAAGATGATGACGGAATATTTGGTCATGGAAGAAATCGAAGCGGGGCGCATGACTTGGGATACGATGATCTATACGACGAAGGCCGCTGCGGACGCGATCGGATCCGGGCAGCAAATGGCCGAAGGCGAATCCTACGACGCACGCAAGGTGTTCGAGCTGTTGTCCATCTACTCCGGCAACGATGCGGCCGTGGCGTTCGCGGAGCATATCGCGGGCACGGAAGAACAGTTCGCGAAGTTGATGAACGATACGGCGAAAAAGCTCGGCCTTTCTTCCGGCACTCATTTTATTAATTCTACCGGTTTGTCTCGCAGAGATATGGGAGAATATGCGCCGGCGAGCATCGAAGGCGAGACGCTGCTAACCGCGCTGGACGCTGCGAAATTGGCGCAGGCGATCATATTGGAGCATCCGGAAGTGCTAGAAATTACGAAAATTCCTTCTCTGAAATTCAACGAGAACGATCCGAAGCCGATGGTCAACTGGAACTGGATGGTCGAGGCGAATAAAGACAACCCGAATTTACGAAAATATGCCTATGAAGGGCTCGACGGGCTGAAAACGGGGCATACTTCGGATGCCGGATATTGCTTCACGGGCACGGCCGAGCGTGACGGCATGCGCCTCATCAGCGTCGTCATGGGGGCGGAATCCGAGCACGCCCGGTTCATGGAAACGCGCAAGCTGCTCGATTACGGCTTTAACACCTTCGAGAAGCGGACGATCTTGGCCGCGAAGACGGAATTGCCCGACGTGAAGACGGTGCATATCCGGAACGGTCTCAAGCAGGACGTGCCGGTCGTCGTCGGCGAAGGCATTCAGCTCGTGGTCCCGAAGACGGAGGAAGCGACGCCTCAGCTCGAGGCGAAGGTGTATCCGCCGGAGCAGCTGTCCGCTCCGTTGAAGGCGGAGGACCAAGTCGGCACCGTCGAGGTCACGTACGGCGATTTGAAAATGGAAGTGCCGCTCATCGTGACGGAGGACGTCGAGAAGGCCGGATGGTTCCGCATGATGATGCGCGGCATCGGCGGCTTCTTCTCCGGCCTCTTCGGAGGCATCGTGGGCCTGTTTAAATAAGGCCGCTTGTATTGCTAACACGCTTGGGAATGTGTAAAATATACTTTCAGTAATCATTAGTATCGGATAAGAATCGGAGGGCAAGAAACATGGTGCAAACGGGGACTCTTCGCGTCAAGCGCGGGATGGCTGAAATGCAAAAAGGCGGCGTCATCATGGACGTCATGAATGCGGAGCAGGCGAAGATCGCGGAGGCGGCCGGAGCATCGGCGGTCATGGCGCTGGAGAGAGTGCCTGCCGACATTCGCGCGGCCGGCGGCGTCGCACGGATGGCAGACCCGACGATCGTGGAGGAAGTGACGAAGGTCGTCACGATTCCAGTCATGGCGAAAGCGCGGATCGGGCACTTCGTCGAGGCGAAAATTCTCGAGTCTCTCGGGGTTGACTACATCGACGAGAGCGAAGTATTGACGCCGGCGGACGAAGTTTATCATATCAACAAGCACGATTTCACGGTGCCGTTCGTATGCGGCGCGCGCGACCTCGGCGAAGCGCTCCGCCGCATCGGCGAAGGCGCATCGATGATCCGGACGAAGGGCGAGCCGGGCACGGGCAACATCGTCGAAGCGGTACGCCACATGCGGATGATCAACGCGCAAATCCGCAAGGTGCAGAGCATGTCCAAAGACGAGCTGATGGCCGAAGCGAAAAACTTGGGCGCGCCGTACGAGCTGCTGCTGTACGTACACGAGAACGGCAAGCTCCCGGTCGTCAACTTCGCGGCAGGCGGCGTAGCGACACCGGCGGACGCGGCGCTCATGATGCACCTCGGCGCGGACGGCGTCTTCGTCGGATCCGGCATTTTCAAGTCGGACAACCCGGAGAAATTCGCGAAGGCAATCGTCGAAGCGACGACGCATTACACGGATTTCGCTCTGATCGCGGAGCTGTCCAAAAACTTGGGCACGCCGATGAAGGGCATCGAAATTTCGAAGCTCGAATCGAATCAAAGAATGCAGGAGCGGGGTTGGTAAAACTCCCCGCTTTTTCACATATTGGAAAAGGGAAATGAAAGCGGGTGCGGGCAAGATGAACGTCGGGGTACTGGCGCTGCAGGGCGCGGTGGCCGAGCATATTCGCAGCATCGAAAGCTGCGGCGCGAAAGGAACGGTCGTCAAGCGGGCGGAACAGCTCGCCGAGCTGGACGGGCTCATCATTCCCGGCGGGGAAAGCACGACGATCGGCAAGTTGATGCGGACGTACGATTTTATCGATGCCATACGCGAATTTTCGGCCAGCAAAAAGCCGATCTTCGGCACGTGCGCAGGCCTCATCGTGTTGGCGCAGCGAATCGTCGGCCAAGAGGAGACGCATCTGGGTTTGATGGACATTACGGTCGCGCGCAATGCCTTCGGTCGTCAACGGGAAAGCTTCGAGATCGATTTGGACATGAAAAACTGGAACCGTCCGGTGCGCGCCGTCTTCATTCGGGCGCCGCTCATCGAAAGCGCCGGCGACGGCGTGGACGTACTGGCTACATATAAGGACGGGATCGTCGCGGTGCGGCAGGAGCATTTGCTCGGGGCATCGTTCCATCCGGAATTGACGGACGACAACAGCATGCATATGTATTTCATAGAAATGGTGCGCGAGTATCGCGCATAGTCGCTGGCAGCCGCCTGGGAGGTTGTAAGTAGTGTTAGATACGAAATTGCTGCGAAACGATTTCGAACGGGTAAAGCAGTCGCTGATCTCGCGCGGAAAGCCGCTGACAGATCTCGAGCAGTTCACCGATTTGGACAGCCGCCGCCGGGAGCTGCTGCAGGAAAGCGAATCTTTGAAAAATCGGCGCAACACGGTGTCGCAGGAAGTGGCTCGGAAGAAAAAAGCCGGCGAAGACGCGGAAGCGCTGATCGTCGAGATGAGGGACGTTTCGGACCGCATCAAAGCGCTGGATGACGAAATTCGCGTCGTCGAAGAGCAGCTGGACGCCATCGTCATGTCGATTCCGAACGTCCCGCACGAGAGCGTTCCGGTCGGCGCGAACGAAACGGAAAACGTCGAAATTCGTCGTTTGCTGGAGCCGCGTTCATTCGATTTCGAGCCAAAGCCGCATTGGGAAATCGCCGCGGAGCTCGGCATTGTCGATACGGAAGCGGCGAGCAAGGTGACCGGTTCCAGATTCGTGTTCTATAAAGGGTTAGGGGCGCGTCTGGAGCGGGCATTGATTAACTTCATGCTGGACCTCCATACCGGCGAGCACGGCTACGAAGAGCTGACGCCGCCGATGATCGTCAACAGCGACAGCTTGAGAGGTACGGGACAGCTGCCTAAATTCGCGGAAGACGTCTTCAAATTAGAGGGCATGGATTACTTCTTGGTGCCTACGGCGGAGGTGCCGGTCACCAACTTCCATCGCGAGGAAATTTTGAGCGCGGACGATTTGCCGAAGTATTATACGGCGTACAGCGCATGCTTCCGCTCCGAGGCCGGCTCGGCTGGACGCGATACGCGCGGTCTGATCCGACTCCATCAGTTCCATAAGGTCGAGCTGATCAAGATTACGACGCCGGAAACGTCGTACGAAGAGCTCGAGACGATGACGGCGAACGCGGAGAAGGTGCTTGAGAAGCTCGGGCTTCCGTACCGTGTGTTGGCGCTCTGTACAGGCGATATCGGCTTCTCTGCGGCGAAGACGTACGATCTCGAGGTGTGGCTGCCGAGCGCGGCCATGTACCGCGAAATTTCGTCCTGCAGCAACACGGAGGACTTCCAAGCGAGACGGGCGCAAATTCGGTTCCGCCGGGACGCGAAGTCGAAGCCGGAATTCGTCCATACGTTGAACGGGTCTGGCCTCGCGGTCGACCGAACGATCGCCGCGATCCTTGAGAATTATCAGCAAGCGGATGGCAGCGTGCTTGTGCCGGAAGCTTTAGTACCGTACATGGGCGGCGTGACGCGCATTGCCAAGAAGTAAGGCATTGTAGCGACACACCCAAATGTGGTACAATGCAGATTGTCGCGGAGAGGTGGTCGAGTGGTTTAAGGCAGCGGTCTTGAAAACCGCCGTAGTCGCAAGGCTACCGTGGGTTCGAATCCCACCCTCTCTGCCATACATACGAAACAACGGGAGCGGATCGCCGCTCTCTTTTTTTTGTTAACGATTTGGCACGCATAAAACCCCTCCGGGAATCCCACCTTAAAAAACGGAGGTGTTGTCAGGATGACCAAAACGGCCGAATGGACCGTGAATGCGGAAGAACTGGCGAAGGCGTGGAACGAAACGCTGCCGAGACTGCTCAACCCATCCGACAAGGCGAGCGTCGCCCCCGACGCGAAGGATTCGAACGTGCTTCATATTCACATTATCACGGCGGGCCGCAGCATGTATAACTTCGACTTCCGCGTCGAGTACGTCGACAATCGGGAGGTTCGGGTGGATCTCGTGGACGCGGAGCGGGACGATGTGACGACCGACGAACGGCGAGACATCGTTCAGACGTTGATCGAAGACTATGTCCGCCATATTCACGAGTGCGCACAACAACTGAAGGGGCTGACGAACCCATGACGAAATCGCCGAACGGAGTCGACAAAAACTTGTCGAACGTTGTCGCCTCGTTGGACGGTCCCGAGCTGCCGGCGTTAGAAAATCAGCAGCGAAATCAGGATAAAAACGACCGGCGCCATCAGGACCGGCTCAACGTCGCCTCGCAGCGTCACGAAGCCGAGCAAAATCATCAGGCAGGGGAGAGCTAAAGGCCATGAGCAAAAGAGGCACTTTCACGATCGACCCGCACATCGGACAAAATCACGAAAATCCGGCGAAGCACCGCAAGGATCCTGCGCACCCCGTCGAACCGCTGTCCGGCTCGAAGAAGGTTAAAAACCGCCAGCATTCCCGGGCGAATCACGGGGAAGGAAGCTAAGCTATACGCAAGGCCGTCTCTATAGGGACGGCCTTTTTCCCATGTCTCAGGGAGCGCTTACAGCGCTGTGGGACAAATACTTTAGATCGAAAATTGTGTTCGACAACCTTCCCTTTTTGATGTACATTGAGACTAGAACCTATCAAAGTGGTGAGCTGAAACCTATGACGCTAGATCTACAATTTTTAATAAATTTATTCTTTTCATTCTTAGATTTCACCGGATTTACGATTATTTCGCTGGCGATTTATAGAATCCCGATTATGCTATACTGGAAACGGCTTCTCGTCATTCAGTTCGTATTCATCGCCGTCATGCTGGTACATGATTACGTGTTGATGAACAAGGATTATTACGCGCTATCGATCGCGATGACCGGGATTATCTTATCGATCGTACTGCTCCGCATCCCTTTTTTATTTTCATCGCTCATTTGGGGCACGGGATACCTCGTCAGCACCGGCATGCAAACCGCGATTATCGTGGTGTTTACGTCATTTAACGTCATTACGGTCGAACAAATGATGACGAGCCAGTTGACGCGAAATTTGTTGATGTTTCTCTCGTTCCTGATCAACCTGACCATCGTGTACATTATGGAGAGGAAACGTCTCGGATTTATGTTCATTACGAACCGATTCCGGCTCCAAAAGCGCAATCTGCAGCTGAAAGATTTCTTCATCGCGACGTTCTTCATCTGCGCGATCAGCCTAATCCAATTCGGTCTCCTCAGCTATTTCCGGCATGAGTTGAACCACTACCTGTTTATCATTTTCGGGTCGATGATCATTATCTCTTTGATTGGATTGTATATTACTTACAAGTTTAATATGCAGGAAATCGATGAAAGATTTAACGTATTGCGGAGGAAGAAGCCTTGATAACGAAACTGGCGACGAGAATCGCGGTCTTTATCCGAAACAATAACGCGCAAGCCGCATCCATGGACGTGTTGATGTTTTCGCTGGAAGTCGTGTTGAACGCCTTGCTCGTCACGATCACCGTGCTTTTCGTCGGTCTTGCGACCGGACGATTCCTCGACGCGCTGATGCTCTTGGTCGCCTTCGTCACGCTCCGGTTTTTCAGCGGGGGCATGCATCTGCCGACCTCGAAGTTATGCAATCTGATTTCGATTAGTATATTTCTAGTTCTATTATTTTTGCCGATTCCCTATTGGAATACAGGATTTGTATTAAATCTACTTGCATTTTTTCTTGTAATTGTATATGCTCCTACCAAAGACATCATGCATTTGAATTTATTGGGTCCGAAATACACATTGCATTTTAAGATTGCTAGCATCCTGATAGTACTTTCGAACTTTTGGTTACAGAGTCCGGAGTTAGCGCTGGCATTCTTTTCACAATCCCTTTCCCTTACACCGCCAGCTTATGCTGCTGCAGGTCATCTTGAAAGGAGGTGAATGAGATGAAATATCGCATCGCACTGATGGCGAATGCCGTTCTGGCCGCAATCGCGACGGTGGTAATGACGAGCGCAAGCTCCGCATACTGGTACCGTCCGGAAGTTCCTGCTGAACTGCAGCGCAAGCAATAATTCTTTACATCATGTTTACTTTCATAGTTAGCGGATGACAAAGTTCACTCGATGCATAATCGGTGAACTTTGTTATTTTTTTAGGGGAGGACGTAACTATCATGATTGCTCGCTTGGATTGGCGCTTGTTGTCGCTGCTCGGGGCGGCCGCCGCCATTTTGCTCCTCCAGCTGCTTTGGCCGACGGCCGCCTCCGCGATTTGGCCGCCTCTCGGGTTCGTGTTATTCGCCTGCGCGCTATTCCGGAAGGAATTGAAACAATACGATTGGGCCGCGCTGAAGACGGCGCGGTTTTGGGAGCCCGCTTTTTTCGCAGTGACGCAGGGGATCATGGCGCAAGCCGCGGGGATCGTCATCGTCCAATACGGCCTGCGCATCCCGCCGCCTCCGACCGTCCTTTCGCTCAGTTTGGGGGTCGTTATTAGCAGCGTCTTGTTCTCGGCCATTCTTGAGGAATTGATTTATCGGAAGGCTTTGTACGGATGGTTTTCGAAGTTTGCGGGGTTTTGGCCGGCGGCCGCGGGCAGCTCCGCGTTGTTCGCGCTGGCCCATCACAATTATTCCGCTTATTTGGGATACTTCCTGCTCGGTTTGGTGTGGTGCCGGACATACCGACGGACGGGCGATATCGGCGTGCTGATCGCCGCCCATATGATTTTCAATGCCGTCGCCATGATCGTTATCGCTGCAAGAGGATAAGGGACGCGTACAAGGCGGCGAGATGCGCCGGATAGAACGAGCGCCATAACCAGCTCGGCACGCGGTACGAGTCGAAGCGCTGCGACAACGTAAGATACGCAAAGAGGACGGTCGGAATGAGGCTGAACAGCTGCAGCGCCGCGCCGGTCCACGCCACGTAAGCGAGATTGAGCGCGAGGTGAGCGAGCAGCATCGCATGACCCCGCGTATATCGATAAATGACGATTAACAACAAGCCGTAGGCGCCGTAGTCGAACGAGACGAGCTCCATGAGCAGCGCGGCGGCGGCGGGCCATAAATAACGCATCGGATCGTTCGGCATGCGTTCCATCAAATACAGCGCGCCGACGGATACGAAGAACGTGCCGATGACGTTGATCGTCCATGTGTTGAAAAGCAGAGAGAACGGAATTTGGGACAGCGCCGCGAGGACGGCAAGCCTTCGGATATAGCCCGGCATGCTGCGGGTGCGGTTCATGCCGACCGCGATGAAATAAGCGTAAATCGGAAACGCCAGTCTGCCGACGATTTGCCAGATCGGCGCATGCGGGAACCAGCTCTTCCCGAAATGATCAAGAAACATAGAAATCATAGCGACCCACTGCATGCTTGTCCCACCCTCCCGTTTTGCGATTATTATACCACGCCCGGGAAAGGACGCATCCTTGCGTACATATTTTGCCAGTCGTTTGCGAACCATACGGAAGGTAACATTTCCAAGGAGGCAGGTGGCGAACGATGCGTTGGTATGTACCGGCTGCGATTGCGCTGTTGGTGGGACTCGGCACGGCGGGGAACGCGGCGGCGGCCGAACGTCCGGACGAGCACGGCGGGCATCATCGCGCCCAGGTCCGCGTCATGGCGTCCCCGACGCACCACGCGATGTATATGCAGCTGTTGGCGGAGAAGTATGCGCCGGACACGGTCGAAGCGTGGAAGCAAACGATGGACGAGCGGGTCGCGCTGATGGGCGAAATGCGGGAGCTGAAGCAGCAATCTCGTGAATGGAAGCAGGACGAAGCGAAAGCGAAAATGGAACGGTTCGCGAAGGAAAGCGGCGAAGCGATGAAGAAGCGCAAAGCGCTGTTCGAAGAGTTCACGAAGGCGGTGGAAGCCGAGGACGGGGCCGCGATCAAATCGCTGCTGCCGAAGCTGCTCGCTTCGGAACAACAGTTGAACGCGGCGCTTCGTAAGTGGGTGGATCAAGAGAAGCAAGCGAAAAGCTCGTAACAAAAACGAAAAACCGTCGCGTTCGGGGCGACCCGAGCGGACGGTTTATTATTTGTTATGGAATGGTCGAGACGACAGGATTCGAACCTGCGACCTCTTGCTCCCGAAGCAAGCGCTCTACCAAGCTGAGCCACGTCTCGACGTTGTCGCGTTCATCGAGCGACGACATGAACTAATATATCATGGACTAGTATTGAATGCAAGGGGTAATTTCTGGCGCGCCACGGCGGGATTCGAACCCGCGACGCACAGTTTAGGAAACACGGTGTACATCCGTTAAGCTCACGAATGCCTTTACGTAGCCATTCCGCCGCTAATCCGAGGGTACACGGTTATATGCGAAGGCCTACGGTTTAGTTCGTAAAATTATTTTATCCGAATCGTGCCGGCGAATCAACGCCTTCACACGTTCCAAAATTTTGACGCGCTGAATAATGGATCAACTTGGCGAAGAACTTTTTCGATCTTCTGCGCGTTACGGAAATTCGGAACCCTTTCGTCATCGATCGCGAGTTGACTTATTGTTCCGCGGCTGACTCCGCTTTTCTCCGCCACCCATTGCTGCTTTATTCCTCGTTCGTCTAAATATTTCCCGAATTTGCTGCGGGGTTTCCCCAATCCAAACATAAGATCATCGCCTCCCGTTAACCATCATGTACACAAATCAAATTTTTTAAACTATCGGCAAATTAATTTGAATAATGGACAAACCGCACCCCATATCGTTTATCAAGGCCGGCGGAAATGACCGCGGAAAGTACCGCCGACGCCGATCGGATAGCTGACTCGGTACGTACCGGATCTCGGCGACGTATTCACACGGTGCCGCGGACGGTGCCAAACGGCGGAGCCCCGCGGATATTCCCCCGTCCCATTCGGTGCCGCCGAAGTCACACTATCCTATCGGATATCCATCGGAGACGGTGGCGCGGCGCACATCGGAAACCCTTTGAAATTGTTGGCAGGAAGGTGATGCGATTGATACTCGAAATATTCGGAGTCGCGGTGGCCGGCGGGCTGCTGGCGTGGACGTTCCTCGACGGGAAGGGCGTGACGGATGCGAGCAAGATCCAGCGGATCGCGAACAACTGCGGAATCAACGTAAAGGAGGGCGGAAAGCTCCGGACGATCCATTTGCTCCGGAAACGGAAATACGAATGGGGCACCGAATACGTCTACCGCTTGCCGCTCGGATTATCCTTCGACGAGGTCAAGGCGAAGAAGGCGCACATTGAGGACGGATTGAACCATCGGCGCGGGATTCTCGACTTATCGGTCGATGATCTCCGGACGCTGCGAATCGACGGCGATATCGTCGCGCAAATAAAGGCGCTGCTCGCCGGCAGGAAGCACCGGATGGAGATCGACATGGAATACGACGGTACGCTTCGTATACGCGTCTACAAGGCGCCTATGCCCGCGCTGGTGTCTTATGACTCCTCGATGGTCCAGCGCTGCCTAGGATGGCAAATATGCGTCGGAGAGGCGCGCGAGGGCGGCGTGTTCCATGACTTCGACCAAATACCGCATTTGATTGTCGCCGGCATGACTCGATACGGCAAATCCGTCTTCTTGAAGAACATCGTCACCACGTTAACCACTACGCAGGCGAGGGATGTCCGGTTTACCTTGATCGATTTAAAGGGCGGGCTGTCGTTTAACCGGTTCAAGGATCTCCGCCAGGTCGAAACAGTCGTTAAAAACGTAGACGAAAGTCTCGAAGCCCTCCGGAAGATGCACGCGGAGATCCTCCGCCAGCAAGCGGAATTTCTCGCGAAGAGGTACGAAGACATCACGGAGGCGAAAACGAATCGGCGCCATTTCATCATCATCGACGAAGGGGCGGAGCTGGCGAGTGCCGGTGAGACGGTGGCGGAGGTGAAACGGAAGAAAGCGGAGTGCGAGCATATCATCGCGGAAATTGCGCGGATCGGCGGCGGGCTCGGGTACCGGTTAATTTACGCGACGCAGTATCCGACGGCCGATACGTTGCCGCGCCAGGTGAAGCAGAATTGCGACGCCCGCCTGTGCTTCCGGCTTCCGACCGAAATGGCGAGCCGCGTTGTTCTCGATGAATCCGGCGCCGAGGAGCTCCCGCTGATAAAGGGGCGCGCGATTTACCGGACCGACCGGAAGCTAGTCGTGCAGACGCCGTTCATCGATAACGAGTTTATCGACCGGACAATTCGGCCGCACATCGTAATCAAGCCGAGGAAGGAGGAGACGCCGAGTGTTAGAGAGCCAACGCCGGAAGATCGCCCGGCAAGACGCTATTCTCTCGACATTAGCTAAACTCGATTACGCCACACGCGCCCAGTTACAGCGGCTTCACGATCTCCGCAGCGACCGGAATGCGCGCAAGGTGCTCGACGGGATGCGCGACTATATTTCGTCGTTCCGGAGTGAATCCGGCGAGAACGTGTACCATCTCAATAAAGCGGGGCGCGAGCGCGTGAATTTCGCCGTTGTCCGCCAAAAGATATCTACGGCCGGCCATTATCTGATGCGCAACGACGCGTATATCCATTACGGCGCGCCGGTGGATTGGAAGAACGAAGCGCGAATCAAGGCCGACGGGGAAGGGGCGGCGCACATCATCGTCGACAGCTATTTCGTGTATGAGTTGCGGCGCCATTTTCTCGAAATCGACCATAAGCAGCACATGAGTAAGAACCGAGAGAAAATCGAGCGATACAAGCGCCTCAAGGCGACCGGCGTATTCCAGGAGAAACTCCGCTACTTTCCGAGGCTCGTATGGGTCACGCTGACGGAGGAGCGCCGGAAGAAACTCGCCGAATGGTGCGACGGGCTCGATGTCGTTGTCCATCTGTGGGACGAAATCAAATAATCCGGGAGGGATTCCGAATGGTAACGGTAACGATCGGCGTCAAGGGCGGAGTGCACACTGAGTTGTTTCGCAAATACGAGGCGCCGGCCGCCAAATATCCGCAGAAGGCGCCGCCGCTCATCGATCGCCGTCGGCTGAATGATCCGCGCGTGAAGTCGCTGCTCGAGTTCGGCGTGCCGTTGGCGCTGTTATTATCGCCGCTCAGCGCCGTAAAAGCGTTCGCTGCTCCCGCCGCAATAGAGGCCGGCGATGCGATTCCGGTCATTGGCGACGCGATTAAAGGGAAGATCCTGCACGCCTTCGACCCTCTCATCGACCTTATCGTCGCGTTATCGTATCCCATCGCCGGATTGATGATTGCCGGCGGCTGCCTCTTTATCATGGTCGGGAATCGCGAACGCGGAATGAGCATCCTTCAAAACGCCGCTCTCGGGTACATTCTAGTGCAACTCAGTCCGCTGATGCTTGATCTCCTCGTCGGAATTGGGAAAAGTATCTAAATAATAATTTTATTTACCAGGTAGGAATTTGTTTTATTATGAAGAATTATCACTTATAGAATAAGTTTACAGCGGGGTGTATCAATGAAAAAGAAAATGTTATTAGCGTTTTCATTTCTTGTGGTTGCTGTGGTGTCTCTGTCGGTCGGTGTGTACGCTGCCTCGGATATCAAATTGGTGGTCAATGGTAAAACAGCGAATGCGGAAATCCAAATTATCAACGGGGCTAGTTACGTTCCACTCCGTGCGGCTGCTGAATTATTGGGCGCCGAGGTCAATTTTGACAATGCAACGCGTACTATTACGATTACCAGTAAGGCAGGAACACAAACGGGATCGTCGCCTACGCCGGTCACGACCGGCGCGAAGTCTTTCAACGTTAACGTAACTATGGAGAGCGGTCCGATGAAGATGAAAATTTCTAAGGTAACTCTCGATTCCGCGTTCAAATCTTCTCCATATCTTGATCCAATTAATGCGGTAATTCTTGATGTTGAGGTTGAAAACACGTCAACCGATACAATTAGTTGGCATCCTAATCAGGGGACGCTAGTCTTGAACACAAAGGAGCAAGCTGAGGCAGCCATGTCGTTATTCCATTCTGACGACGTTGGGGGAGAGTTCGTCGGTAAAGTCGTTAAGAAAGGGAAAATTGTTGTAGAGGTCAAAAGTGATGTTTCAGAGATTACGAGCCTAAGTTTTAGGGTGAGTGGGCCATTTAATGCTGAAAGTTTTGAAACCATCGGAGCAGAACAAACGGTCGATATTGTTCTTCAATAAAGCTCGAAAAAAAGACGACGTGATTTTTGCGTCGTCTTTTTATATTTCAGTATAAAACTTGCAAGCACTTCGAACATAATATGTTTGATCCGTAAAGAATACCGTCGCATCATCGAACGAATATATCCGGCCGGCGCCTATGTATTCGTTATCCCGCACGACGGTAACTTCCGCAAGGGACATCGCTGCCTTCCGAAAGTCACGATCGGAGCGTAAGCGGACTTTACGTTTCAATATCAACCACAACCTAAAGAATCGATGAAATCATTTTTATCACGTTATCCCATAGAGTGAACAGACCGTTACTTGCGGTTGTTAGTTCCTTTACACTATTTATGAGGGATTTTATAACGCTGGGCTTCCTTGTTTCTTTTGGAGTCGACACCTCGTTGGCTATTGTATCTACAAGTTCAACGATTTCGTTTTTAGTCTCCAATTTCAATTCGCTTGAGAGGACAGATTCTACGAAATGTTTTAACAAAGAAGCAAGTTGTTCAGAGCCACTTGCGCTTACATTTCTCAGTGAAACATTTAGTTTTTCAAGGTTTCCAGTGTTTACTGATCCAACTACGCTGTCTTTTATTTTTATGTCATTGATATTCCCAGTAAAATAAGTGGGTGGTCGAACGTCGTACTTTGGTGTAAGGCCTCGAATTCCAGTAGTCATCTCAATGCTATCAGTTAAAAAGTTCATTTGTTTATACAGGTGATTTAGGTGGATATCGTTCACTTGTTGATATTTGTGGTAGCAATTGAGGCACAGCAGGTGTCCTTGAATTTGATACATGGCCGGTGTTCCGCACTGCGTACATAGGCTTTGATGTGCCGCCGGTCTAGCTGAATTATTATCTTTCTTAAACCGATCAAGCCAATTCATCCACACCAACCCTCCCCAATGAAATAATCATGGTAAATACTCGAGGATGTCCCCAACTTTGTAGTTCTTTCCAGTTAGTTCGTTAAGTGTCGCGATGATAATAGCCAGCGTCTCGAGGTCGATCCGTTTTGTCTTATCGTCGCACAAGTCGTATATCAAATTTGGACGCACTTTCGCCTCGCGCGCGAGTGCGTTTTTTGTGATTTTACCTTCGTTTCGCTCGATTATTTCTCCGAGCTTGATCCGAATATGTGGCACTGGATAACACCTCTCCCGCTTAACATTATACATCAAACGATAGTCAAGTGGAAATTATTGCTTGACGTTAAACGACAGGGCGTATACACTATCGTTAAACGTCAGACGATAAACTATATGCGTTAAGGGAGGATATATATGCAAATCCGCTATGTACAAATCGACGGACTTTTTCTTGTCTCTCTCATCGGTTTCAATCAGCGCTTGGTAACGAATCCCCGCCGCTTCTGCCGCATCACAGGCGCATCACCGCGCGCCGTACTCGGTTGCATGGACGTCACGCCCGAGGTAGTGGCCGCTATTGGCTTCATCTTTCCGGAGGAGGTGTCCGCTAATGCATGCGATCTACATTCCGCCGAACCGGCCGTCGCATCCGCCTAATTCCCGCCGGCGCCGCGCTGCGTTGCTCCGGTTGCTCGCCGTTGTCGTCATTGACGCCGTGATCGACGCCGTAATTTAACGGAGGAGAAGCGTAATGAGCGCGAGGACTTACGATCGCATTACCGTGTATTACGTCGAAGGCGACACGGATTTCGGTATATGCCTCGACGAAAGTGACGTCGAAGAGTTACTCGCCGCGCGTTGGGAGCGAGCGGATAAGACCGGTCCGATGTGGAAGCCGCCGACGGTGTACATCGGATTCTTCACCGGCGCCCGCGACGACGACCACGTATACAGCGGTTGGTTTTCGTACGGCGATTCCGTGTATCCCGTCGTCGATAGTATTCCGGATCTCAACTTCGCGATCCACCGGAAGCCCGGCGGATGATTCTCCGATGATGTTCCGGCGCGTTGGCGGCGCGCTGTGGCGGAGGAGATCGCGATTCCGCCGGCGGCAAACGGCGGGATCTTCGGCACATTCCGAAGTTTTGGCGGACTTCGGACGATCTTGCGGCGGGTAGAGACATCACCGTCTCTTACGGACGGCAATCCGTTTGGCAGCCCGCCGCCAACATCGGGTGGATTGACCGGTTTAGGCGGCCGGTTAATCCGCTCGTTTGCGTTTATGGAATGTAATACGCGGGAACATATGTTTGGTTTCGTCGTTTTGCGTAAGAATTTCGTAATTTGTCCGTAGAAGGAAATTTCGTGTAATATGGCGCTTATCTCATCCGAAGGGTAGGCGTCAACATGAATGAACTAGATAAAAAAACGTTAGAAGCTCTGAATGTATTGATCGAGCATATTAGAGCGGAGGTTATTCGCGAATTAAAAGCGGGAGGGTCCGGAGAAACCGCAAAGCCAGCCGAAGCTATTGGCGCAGGTGTGATAAACTTCGACGAATATCCGGCCGTACTTGACGTTACCGAAGTCCAAGAGATCATGCGTGTCGGTCGAGATTCCGCTTACAGGTTGATGAGATCCGGAGAGTTTAAGGTAATCCGGGTGGGGAAGCAACTACGCGTCGCAAAGTCGGTGTTTGCGGAGTATTTGGCGCGTAATCACGGCGGAGATCAGACTCGTATAAGCAACTCGCCGGCGAAGTGAAATCCGAAGTGTGCGAAATGGCATGTGCGAAACGTCATATTTAGGAGGTGATGTCGGTGTGAATTCGTTGTAAAATCGAATTGGATACACGGCTCACCTTACGTTTTGTTTTCGAGTGATTCGGCGGATGCCTAGCGCAGAATCAGCGCTAATCAATCCGTAGGGGGAATCGTATGGTATCCAAGCGAAAAGGTAACGTCGTAAGCACGGTCTATTTGCGCTTAGAGCGCTTATGGGATCAACATCGACGAGACCCGCAGCAAATTCGAAATAAGCTTGCGCAGGAGTTTATCGACGCTTTATATGCAGAGGGTTTCGATTTTAAGCGGATGCAGCGCGAAAAAATGAAGCATCCGCAAATCCGACGCAAGGACAAGCGTCCGATATTTACCGTGCTAGACATTCTCGCCGACTTCATTATCAATGCCGAAATGATTCCGGAGAGAAGTGCTGAGTACCCGGTGGCGAATGCGGAAGCGAGTTTCGAAGGGGAACAGCGGAGAAAAGAACGGGAATTCCCGTACGATGAGACATCGGCGACTCTTGGAATCGACGGCCGCGATTACCGAAGCCAAAAACGGCGGGAGCGAAGTCATACCGAGGGGAACTTCGTAGACGAAAACGCAAAAATTCGCAACTACGAGCGCCGGAGACGGTACGAAGCGTTTAAGCGAGGAGAGGCACCGGGAGTTCTACGCGTCGACATCGAATCGGGCGAAAAATTTTTTTCGGAAGCACCGTACTTTTTACCCGCTGAAATCCCATGTATAAGTAGAGAGGGCGATCGGTTGTCTTGCGCAAACAGTCGATCATCTCTCGAGACTCGGTCCGCCTTCGGGTGAACCGAGTTTTTTTATGCCCATAAGTTTACGAATTTTAACACTGAGGAGGGCTGTAATGGACGTTGATAATGCGACGTTTAAGAAAATCCGCAAGGTTTACGCGCTGAGTTGTTCCGAAATGGGATCGCTGCTCGACGTCTCGACTACGCTGGTCAGCTACATTGAACGCGAGCGCCGGACGCTGACTCCGGAAATTCGCCGCAAAGTGATCGACGAGTTCGAACTCACGCCAGAGAAATTGGCTAAGATCCTAGAGGTTTACGAAGAGTACCACGCGGCGCCGCGTCGATAATGGAGGGAGTACGAATGATGAAGCGGGAACTAATCGTGAGATATCAGCGTTTAGCCGGATACTTAATGCAACGCGGTTTTGTACTATTGGACATGCGGCCAAATCCCGAGGTTCCGCATAGGAATGTTTTCATTTTCCGTGAAAGTTCGGATATCAAAGCTGCAATTTCGGAGTTCAAGAGGGAGTAATGTCCGTTTTGGACATAACGTTATGTACCTCTTGGACATTACGTATTGTCCGTTTTGTACACAGAGATAGATATACTGGAGTTATATATACGGAGAAAGATATACAAAACATTTCGATACATTCGTATCGAGACGCGCCGGAATGTATTCATATATGATCTGACACGGTAAAGGGTAAAACCCTTAGAGACAGATAAAAGAGGGGTTATGTCCAAAACGGACATTACCTCAAAAACTAATGAAGGGGCGCTCCAATGATTGATACTTCTAAAACACTCACGGCCAACGACAGTTTTCAGAAAGCGGAATACGTTGTACTGCGGATGTACCCATTGTTAGACGGTTTTTCGGTAGAAACGGCGGGGTTATACATTTACCTCCGGTCCTGGCGAATGAACGACCCGGAAGATCCGATGTACGGTCGAGTGTGGTTGAGTCGTGAAGAAATTTACGCACAGACCGGAATCGGACGCAAGGTATTCGAAAGGCATCTCGAGGTTTTACAACGATATGGACTCGTCGGAACGGAGAAGTCGAGGGTGCGAACGAATAAACTGAACTTCATCGTAAAGGAGCCGCTAACCGAGGCAGAGTTTCGTATTGAATATCGCGAAGCGCTCGACCGTTTTACGGAGAAACTCCGGGAGATCCAAGAACGGAATAAGAAGGACGAAGAGTCATTCGCTACTAAGCGTACGGATTGGAAGGCGGAAAGTACCGGGATGACTGCGGCGGAGAAATTGCGGTCGAGAATCAAACCCATCAGGCAAGAGGAGGCGCCGGTTTCGTCCCCGGAGGAAGATTCATCCTTGGAACAACTCAAAGCATGGTTATAGCGCAAACGCGATCGATGTTTTGACGCGTTTTTATTTTGCACGGAAACCGTCTTACGACCGGACGTGAAACGGTTGGGGCTTTTAAGCCGCGGGTGACAAACGAAGTCTAAACGGTACCGCACGGATTAGCGTTAGGGATGAAAGGAATGGAAGTCACACACGATCAAGACGGTTTTACGTACATCAAGTATCGCGAGGACAAACGGCCGCTAAAATTGGCGGTGTACTATCTTCGCGATGACGATGACAGCGAGAGCATCCTCGACGAAATCATCGGTTATGTTTTACACACGGTCAACAAGCCGAAGCACCTGGCGAAGATGGAGGAATCGAAGTTTTTCGCTCTTATCGAACGGACCGCGACGATGTTCTGCAAAGCATATTCGCCGTCAAAACGGTACAACGGTTTAACGAAGCCGGAGATCCGCGGCGCGATATATTGGATAATGCTTGGCGGAATCAATGCCGGCGATGAGTGGCCGGATAGCTTCCGGATCACATCGGAGACATTCGTCCAGAGGGCGGAGGGTTATCGATGAACCGGCTGTGGCGTCTTAACGAAAGAGAACTCGCAGCGTATACGGAGGACTTCGATATCATCCGTAAGATCCGCCGATCGTATCCGGATTTCGCTGTCATGGCGGAATATTCGAAGGCCGGCGAAGTGTTTGCGTTGCAATATCGGGTGCCGGCGACGAGGAAGCGGTCGGCGCGTCATTTACTCGGCGTGGACGTCGATCGGTAGGCGTACGGAAACAACGGAAATAGTGGCGAAATAGCCGTCGAAAGCGCGGGAGGTATAAACACCTTCGGGGCTTATTTGTCGTGGCTAAACCGCCGGATAAAACGTGCGGAGCGTACCAAATATGCACGATTTTCGGAGGGGGTTCGCAATGGCTCGGAAATCTTCGGCGGAAGTTCGCCGCAGCAACCGAAAGCACAAACGGAAGCCCGAAACTAGACGGAATGACATCTCGAGATCATGGACGGCGAAAGTGGCGGAGAAAATTCGGAAGCTGGAGGCGTTGTAATGCAGAGAGTTATTCGCGCGCGGATCTTCGTTGAGCAAGACGCCGAGGGCACCGGTATCGGAATCGAGGTATACGAGCCAGTCCGGGAGCCGGCGGTGATTACGTTTATCGCAAGTCTTTACGTAGAGAAGATCGTCGGCAACTTGGCGGCGATTAGGATTGCGGCGGATAAGCTGCGGAGGGTCTTCGGGGAGAACGTACTGATTAAGGTGAAGACGCCGCATAACGTCGCCCATTACGCACGAAATCCGGTGGAGAATCTGACCATCCGGTCGGAACGACGGATCGATTACGAGGGAGCTCGGGTATTGGCGCTGGACGCTCTTAAAGAGAACCGGCGCTTTTCCATATTAGAACACATAAAAGGGGTAGAGGAACGATGGTAAGAGGCAAGGTTAAGTTTTTCGACGACACAAAGGGTTGGGGATTCATCAGCGGCGACAACGGGGATAGTTATTTCGTTCACCACAGAGATATCTGCGTAGACGGATGGCGGACGTTATCCGAAGGACAACTCGTCGAATTCGACGTAGAGACGACGGATCGAGGCCGGAAAGCAGCTAACGTCTACGTTATCGTGGAGGGCTAAGAATGAGCGCCGAAATCGCGAAGAAACGCGAGGAGCTCGAGCAAGTCAAAGAGCTCGCGCGCAGCCTCCTCCGCCAGCCGGGCGGAAGCACATCGCCGGCATACCGCGCCGCATCCCGGAAGATGTCCGAATTGGCGACGGAGATTGCGGCGATGGAAACGGAGCAGCACCGAAAGGATGATCCGCTCGAGTCGATGACGATCGATGAGCTGCGGTCGCATTACGAGGCGAAAGAGAAGGAATACGGCGCCATGTCCGGCCGGGACTTCCGAACAATTACCGAATTGACGCGGATCGCGGACCGAATCCGCCAAAAGGAAGAGGAGAATGAATCGAATGGCTAAACCGAATTTCTTACAACTTGCACGGCAGTTAACCGCGGGCGTCGGCGAAAAGATGTCCGCTTTTCTTTCGCGCGAAAAGGCTCTCGAGCAGAAGATCGCGGCATTGACGGAAGAGCGCGGCCGCATCTCGAAGGCATATTCGCCGGACGCCGGCTTTAACGCCGCGGCGCTGCAACGTATCGACGACGAGATTAAAGCGGCTGAGACGGAATTAGCGGTCTTACGCGAAGCAAAAGCGGACGCACCGAAGCATGACGCCGCGCGAGCCGCCGCCATGATTGACGATGTTCGTTCGGAAGCGATCGCCGAGCTCCGGAAGAAAGCGGAGGAAGCGGAGAAGCTGCGCGAAGAGATCGCCGCGGCGAAAGCGGCATACCTCGAGGCGCTTCGGAAACATGCGGCGCTTGTTCGGGACGCGGATTACATTCGTACGGATTATCAGAGCACAATCCGCGAGCTCGCCCATTCCGTAAAGAAGGAAACCGAGCGGCTCCGTGACGAGGCGCAAGCTCTGGACCGGCAGATTTACGAGATGGGACAAACGGTTAGCGGTGTAAATCCGCAGCAGCACCGAATCGATGCGATTACGGCCGATCGCGACGAGATCCGGCGGAAGATCCGAGAGATGGAAGCGAAGACGGCCGACATTGCGAATCCAGTCCGCGGTATTGAAGCTTTCTTGATGTCCGGCGCCGGTAATCCGTATTTGATCGACCGCGATACTTTAGCGAAAGCATCGAAAGGGGAAATGTGAGGATGAGAGCGAGCAAATTCATCGCCCGCGAGCCGTTCCAAGGTACAGGGGATGCGGTTTTTGATTTCGACGAGGTAATGGAAAGTTTATTTATCATTAACGACGGATCTACGGTGTTGACGGTTACTACTTGTTCCTTTGTTGACGGAAAAGAAAGAGAAATTTTCTCGGTACCGTTACATGGGAATGAGAAATTCGACGAGATCCTTCATCCATTTAACCGCGTGAAAATAACGGGTTCATCTTCATACCGCGGGTGGCCGCGAATGGAAGTAGTTGGTGCGTAAAATGACCAACGCTCTCCCGCAAGTATTCGAAGAGTTCGCCGAGATCCGCGATGACCTAACGCGCGAGCTCCGGAAATGCACGGATGAATCGCCGGAATTCCATGCGACGATCGATGCGGCGATGCAGCGGCTCGATGAATGCGCGGCGAAAGTCGAGGCCGGCCGGAATGTGTTGTCGCGGGATAAATTCGAGGCATACGCGCTCATGGCGACGGCAATCCGGCTATTCCGCGAGTGGCTCGATGGCGCGCGTAAGTCGAATCCGAATAAGGACATTTACTACGCTTCCGGCGCCGCATACAGCCGGGCGATAAGCAAATTCAGATAATTTAGCAAAGCGAGAGACCTCGGATAATTCCGGGGTCTTTTTGCATTTGGGAAAGGGGAGCGTTAAATGAGCACGGGACTTTTATACGAAATAAGCGCCGTCGACAACTTCTCGAAAACATTTGACGAGTTAGAGCGGAAGTTGGGCGGTCTTAGCGGGCTGGCAGGCGGAGCGAAGTCAGCAGGCGCAGGACTTACGGCGATGGGGGCCGGTCTTGCCGCTGGAATTGGGTCGGCTATTGCAGTCGGTGCCGACTTCGACAAGCAAATGTCGGGTGTCCAGGCGATCTCCGGAGCTACGGCTGAGGAGTTCGAATTACTTCGCGAGCAGGCGCTTCAACTCGGATCGAGCACTTCGAAATCGGCGTCTGAGTCCGCGGTCGCTATGCGGGAACTTGCCGCAATGGGCTTCGACGTCAATTCGATTATGGGCGCTATGCCAGGCGTTATTGCGGCATCCGAAGCGAGCGGCGCAGACATGGCGCAAGTCTCCGAAGTAATGGCATCTACTCTAAATATTTTCGGGAAGGAAGCGTCCGAGGCAACAAAAGTCGCGGATATCCTCGCTCAAACTGCCAATATATCGGCGGCTGACATTACGGACATGCAGTATGCGCTTAAATACGCAGGCCCTCCGGCTGCTTCTTTAGGTGTCAGCCTTGAAGAACTGTCGGCCTCGATCGGTATTATGACCAACGCAGGTATGCAGGGTGAGCAAGCGGGGACAACGTTGCGGTCTGCATTATTGGGGCTCCTTTCGCCGTCCGAGGAAAATTCGAAATTGATGGAATCGTTGGGCGTCGCGATTACCGACAATGAAGGAAATTTCGTCGGTATTTCTAATCTCATCGAGAACCTATCTACGTCAATGGAAGGTATGACGGAGACGCAGAAAGCCGCGAATCTCGCGCAATTGGTCGGTAAGGAAGCAGTCTCCGGAATGCTCTCGCTGATGGAGGCCGGACCGGGTCAAATTGATGCAATGACGGAGTCTCTACGTAATAGCTCCGGCGCATCCGCGGAAGTTGCCGCGATCATGAAAGACAATTTCGCCGGCTCTATCGATGAGTTGAGTGGATCGATTGAAACGCTCGCGATCGGCATATCCGACGCATTGACGCCGGCGGTGCAGTTTGTCACCGAAAAAATCACCGGCCTCGTTAACTGGTTTAACGATCTTGATCCGACGACTAAAACCGTTATTGCCACGGTCGGAGCGTTGGCGGCTGGATTCGGATTAGTCGCCGGCCCGTTGCTTCTTCTCATCGGATTCATTCCGCAAATCGTCGCAGGATTTGGCCTCGTCGGTACGGTTTTATCGGGCGTAGCGCTCGGTCCGATTGCACTCGTTGTGGGTGCAATTGCGGGAATCATTGCGATTATTGCGACTCTTTGGAATACGAATGAAGATTTCCGTAACGGTGTCATCGCGATTTGGGACGAAATCTGGGGAACGTTGGGGCCATTACTTACGGATCTCCGAGACGCTGCGGTAGAATCTTTTGGCGCTATTCTTAGCAAGGCTGAGGAAATATGGCCTTTAATAAAATCGGCATTCCTTGGCACCTGGGAGAGCATTTGGCAGACTTTAGAGCCGGCTCTTAATGTGCTCACAACGGTTTGGGGCGAAGTGTTCCGTGGGATTGGTGGCGTTCTCGAGACGGTCTTTAAAGGTATGAAGGACCAAATCGAGAACTTCGAGAAAATCCTAAAGGGAGTTATGGAATTCATCGCAGGAATTTTCTCTGGCGATTGGGATCGGGCGTGGAAAGGCATTCAAACTATCGTAGAAGGCGTTTGGGACGCGATATCAACGCACATCAGGGCGACGGTCAACGTCATCATCGGGCTGATAAATACGTTCATCGGCGCCTTCAACTCGATTAAGATTTCGATCCCATCTGTAGACATCCCGCTCGTGGGTAAAGTAGGCGGATTCACCATCGGTATGCCGCAAATTCCCAAGATTCCGCAGCTCGCGATAGGCACCGATATGGTTAAGGAATCGGGTCTATCTGTGATTCATAAGGGAGAAGCCGTCGTCCCAGCGAAGGTAGCTCGCGGTGGGTACAGCGGTTCAGGAGGCGCCGGCGGAGCGCAAATCGTCATCAACGCAACGTATGTCGACTCACAAGCTGTTCAGCGGTTAGCGTTAGAAGTCAATCGGATTCTCGGTAGATTGACGCCGGGGACTTGGACATAAAGACGACATGCGGGAGCTCATTCGTCGATATGGCGGTGGGCTCCCGTCTAAGGAGAGATGACAATGGTACGAATCACAGCCGATATGACAACGGAGGAAATCCGGGAAGAGATCGCCCGCCTCACCGAAGAGAATCGCCAGGCGCGAATCGACGCCGGATTGCCGCCGGAAGAGCCGGAAAGTTTCGTCGAGGTTCCGCTGTCTATCGCAATCGCCGAGCGACTGGAACCGTTCAAGGCCATCGCGGTTAAATACGCAAGCATCATCGCGCAGGGGCGTTTCATCCGGATCGATACGTCGAAATTCGGGGAGTACCGCAGATATCTCAAGCTGCTTCAATATTCGAAAGGAACCGACGCCCCGCGATTCGGCTCCTTTTTCGGTTCAATCATCGGATATATGGACGAGGTCAACCGCCACATCGACGATGGAACGACGGATCAAATCGATAAGGCGGCATTCATACGAAAGTTGTATTTCGCCATCGATATCGGAACCATCGGAGATCCGCGCGGCGATGCGTATGATTACCGCATGCCATACGAGGAACAACGCGAGTTCAAAGAGTACGTATACCGGGAGGTTAAGCGCCTCCGCGCCGATCCGGAAGCATTCGATGCCGAGGTCGCCCGTGCCTGGACTCATTATGAATCGATTTATCACCAAACATGGGAGAGTGTTCACGATGCAAAAACGAAAACAGCTTGAAGCCGCGCTGACACCGCAGCAGCGTATCGCCGCGCAGATGATCGTCGACAACGAATGGTCGCCGGTCCTCAACGGCGGTAAGAAGAAAACGAACGATGAGCTCGCCGCGGAAATCGGAATCGGCCGGAGCCAATTCTACGAGTGGAAAAAGAACGACGATTTCATCGCGTACGTCAACTATCTCACCGATAAGCAGCTCGAATCGATGCGCTCGGAGGTCAACGTCGCGATTATGAAGCTGATTAATCCGTCGGGCGACCGGATTCCCTCCGTTAAAGCGCTCGATTTGTACATGCGCCGATTCGCGCTGCTAACCGATCGCACCGTCGTCGAGGATCACCGGTCGGCGGCGTCGGAACACCGGATCAAAACCGACGAGGAGATCGCGAAGGATCTCGCCGAGCTCGACCGCATGATTAACGGAGAGATTACGCCTCACTAACGTAAAAATCACGGCGAATTACCGCATTTCTACGCTCACCTTCCGCTAAGGTGTCCGGTGGATTCGGCGCGGTAATTCGCCGTGTTTTCCGTGTAATTAGCGTGGGAAATTCGGCTATATACGTAGATATTGCGTGATATTTTGCGTAGGGATAGCGTTGAGATAACGCCGATAACGTGGACGTATTCGGACGAGAATACCGGCTTTTTGCCCGCGGCGCGTGACCGGTCCGAAACTCACGGGGTCAACGATGTATCCGTATGCACATTCGTATGCACGCCGCCGATGAGCCGCCGATGATCGATCCGCATAGCAGCGCGGTTTATTGCGATGTATGAAACGGTGTATAAACACGAAGAAAACCGCAATCGCCCGGAAAGCCCGATGCGACGCGGTTTCTGCGCTCATCCGATGGCACACAGTTTTGTAGACTGTGCGACCGATCGATGTATATCCGATGAATAACGATGCGAATCCGCCGGTGCCCATGAAAGGGGGGCGGGAGGTCAAAACCGTAGGGCCTTTGCCTGGTGCCCGAGGAATCCTCACAATATTTTTATCTCAGGGGGTTAATCAATTATCCCATATTTCTTTAAAACGGCTAAAACCTCGTTAATTTCCCCGTTCTTTAGCTTGTCCCTAAGACCTCTTTCAAACTCTACATCCCGCGATTTCTTTATTAGCTCAGCATACATTTCCCTGATATACGGAATTAATTCATTGTCGCGGTAAGCTTTTGCTTCCTCGATTGTCTTAAAATGTTTATACTTCGTTTCATCATATACATTCGTGTGTACCTTGTATCCATATACTTTCTTTACCCCATTGACCTTTTGCCCTTGCTCATAAATCAAGTGCATGTCGTCAGCCGCGTACTTACTCGATATGTTCATCACATTTAATTTGCTGTTCCCTATCCTAAAATTCGATTTCCTATTATCTAGAGGGTCCCTGTTTTTGTGGTCGACCGTAAGACCCCAATAATCCAATTCCTCATACTCATTCTCTAAAATTAGCTTGTATAAACTATGTGAGTGTTTATTTATGCTTGTCTTTACCTTTAAATAATTGCCGTTCTTAGATATCGTCCAATGATATTTGTGCAGGTAACTATTCCATGATTCAATATCCACAAACACCTCATATTTATACTTTCCGCCAGTTAGGAAAACGACACATGGTTCCCCTTCCTTTTCTCCATAGTAAAATGAATTCTTGGAGATTATCCTTTCCAAGCGTACCCCTCCCCTGAGAATAATAGTTAGAGTTATATTCTGTAAAAAGGGGGTGAGTCCTGCACTATCTTCTCTTATTCACTCGCGAAATCCCGAGTCGAGCAAGCGGCGAGAATTGCGTATGCTGCTTCCGGAGGCTCTCGTCGTCGAGTTTGACGTATCGCTTCGTCGTCTCGAGCGAAGAATGCGCGACGATCCGCTGTAACGAGAACAAGTCGCCGCCGTTCATTAGATACGACGTGCAGAAGTATGCGCGGAATCGATGCGGCGACACTTGCTTATCGTCCGGAATCCCGGCGTCTCGAGCGAATTGGCGCAGGCGCTTCCGGAAATGGTCCGCTTTTAACGGTTCGCCGTAATTCGCGAGAAAGACGTGATCCGAATCGAAATACCGCTTATTCTCGTTAATCAGCGTCAGGAGCGCGCGGACAGTCTCCGGAGAAAGTGGGATAACACGTGGTTTCCTCGACTTATTTAGCGACGCCGGCAAATGGATGCACCGCGATTTGACGTCGATATGTTCCGTCGTGAGTCGGAGCGCCTCTTGTATACGGAGTCCGCCGTCGGCGAGCACAAGCATGAGCGTCCGATCGCGAAGTCCAGCGTATGTGCTTACGTCGGGTGCCGCGAGTAGCCGCTGGATCTCGTCATCTGTAAACGTATCCTTCGTTTCGTTATCGAATCGCGGCTGCTTAATCGTGCCCACCGGATTCGACGATATCATCTCTTCGCGCGCGAGGAAATTGAATATCGTCCGGAGCGTCCGGAGTCTTAGCGCAACCGTATACGGGGATAAACCCGTTTCGGCCACTCGGTTTTCCACACCTTCGTACTTTTTCTTCGTCGACATGTAATTCACATATTCACGGATGACCGAAGCAGTTACTTCATTAATCTTGTCCACATGTGGATATTCTTTCCGAAGCCATTCCGTGAAATAACGCCAATCCGCGTTATAACCATCCAACGTTCGCTCCCGCATGCCCTCCGCCTTTTTAGCCGCGAAAAACACGTCGTACGCGTCGTCTAACCGGTATGTTAACAGCGTCGGTTCCGTCGCAGTTTCGCGCTTCTTCCGGACGACACTCTTTCCTTTCCGCGGATCTTCCGACATAACAAAAAAACCTCCTCGATTTCGTAGGAGATTTCGCATGTTTCCGGTATAAAATTAGCGCCGACAGTTACGTACAGGCCATCGCTTATAACTGTGTACCTTCCGTGTGTCTATCCGCGGGTGTTTCGGGGTAAAAACGTTGATTCTACGCGGTTTTTAAGACTTGGCGCGCCACGGCGGGATTCGAACCCGCGACGCACAGTTTAGGAAACTGTCGCTCTATCCGGCTGAGCTACGGGCGCGCAGTGCCAATATAATAGCATGATCCCGGCGAAATTCGCAAGATGTCAGTACGACTTCACGAATTTCGTCACGGTGACATCGGGAGCGATATCGATCAGGCCGTCCGGCTGGAATCCGAACCGTTCGTACAGCGCGACGGCCGGCGCGTTGGCGGTGCCGGTCGAAACAAGCGCCCGCGTGAGGCCAGGCAGCGACAGCACGGCGCCCAGCAGCTTCGATGCCAGACCTCGGCGGAAATGGTCCGGATGCACCATCATTCGGTGGATGTCGAGCGTCCGGCCGTCGTCGAACAGCTTGTACGACACGGCGCCGACCAAGCCGGCGGATGGATGGAAGCAGCCGACGAACGTTTCGCCGCAAGCCGCCAGCGTCGCCGGCGTGTCGTGAAGAGGCGGAATCGAATCGAGCCCGATCAGGCGCGCCTCGATCGGATAAGAAGCTTGCTGCAGCCGGTAGACCGCCTCCGCGTTAGCCGGGTCGGCGATCTCGAAGGGGCGAATGGCGTAGGGGTTATCATTCATTGGGGGTTCCCGCCTTTTCGTTCGATTTTTTGCGGAGACCGCGGAAAAAATTCGTGAGGAGCGCGCCGCATTGTTCCTGCAGGGTGCCGGATACGACCTCCGTCCGGTGGTTGAAGCGGGAATCCTGCAGCAAATTCATCAGGGTGCCGCAGCAGCCCGCCTTCGGATCCGGCGCGCCGTACACGACGCGGCGAATGCGGGACTGCAGGATGGCGCCGGCGCACATGGGGCAGGGCTCGAGCGTCACGTACAGATCGCAGTCGGTGAGCCGCCAAGCGCCGAGCGTTTCGCTCGCCTGCTTGATGGCGATCATTTCTGCGTGGGCCGTCGGGTCGAGCGACGTCTCCCGCAGGTTGTGCCCGCGCCCGATGATGACGCCGTCTTTGACGACGACGGCGCCGATCGGCACTTCGGCGATCTGTTCCGCTTTCCGGGCTTCGGCGATCGCTTCCTCCATCCACAGCTCATCAGGCAGCGGATTCGAGTTATCCATATGTAAAAACCTCCGAATGTGGATAAATTACGCGAACAAGCATTCTTTTGTGCACATGCTGTGCATAAATCTGTGGATAAGTTATCAACACTGTGGACTTGTACGTATTATACTATATAATAGACAAGGGTAAATTCGGATCATACAGACAGGGAGTGTACAATAGATGGGTTTGAAGGCTGGAATCGTCGGGCTGCCGAACGTCGGCAAGTCCACGTTGTTTAACGCGATTACGCAGGCGGGCGCCGAATCGGCGAACTATCCGTTCTGCACGATTGACCCGAACGTCGGCGTCGTCGAGGTGCCGGACGAAAGACTGCAGAAGCTGGCGGCGATCGTTCATCCGGAACGCATCGTGCCGACGGCTTTCGAATTCGTGGATATCGCGGGTCTCGTGAAGGGCGCGAGCAAAGGCGAAGGGCTCGGCAACAAATTCCTCGCCCACATCCGCGAGGTGGACGCGATCGTACACGTCGTGCGCTGTTTCGAAGATGAAAACATCACGCACGTCTCCGGCGGAGTCGACCCGATTCGCGATATCGAGACGATTAACCTCGAGCTCATTCTTGCCGATATCGAAACGCTGGAAAAGCGGCTCGAGCGGACGAAGAAAAACCTTAAGGGCGGCGACAAGAAAGTTGTGCAAGAGGTGGAGCTGCTGGAGCGGGTGAAAGAAACGCTGTACAATGACAAGCCGGCGCGCAGCGTCGAAATTTCGGACGACGAGCGGCTGCTCATCCGCGACCTGCATCTGATTACGATGAAGCCGGTGCTGTACGCGGCGAACGTCAGCGAAGCCGAAGCGGCGAACGCGGACGCGAATCCGTACGTGCAGAAGGTGCGGGAGTTCGCGGCGGCGGAAGGCAACGAAGTCGTGCCGATCAGCGCGCGCGTCGAGGCGGAAATCGCCGAGCTGGAAGGCGAGGACAAGGCGATGTTCCTGGAGGAGCTCGGGCTGGAATCGTCCGGCTTGGACCGCCTCATTCAAGCGGCTTACAAGCTGCTCGGCTTGTACACGTATTTCACGGCCGGCGTGCAGGAAGTGCGCGCGTGGACGATTCGCCAAGGGACGAAGGCGCCGCAGGCGGCCGGCGTCATTCACAGCGATTTCGAACGCGGCTTCATCCGCGCCGAGGTCGTGGCGTACGAAGACTTGATCGCGGCGGGCTCGATGAATGGCGCGAAGGAGAAGGGGCAGCTCCGTCTCGAGGGCAAGGAATACGTCGTGAAAGACGGCGACGTGATGCACTTCCGCTTCAACGTGTAACCTTGTTTTGGCGCGTTCGCTTCGCGGGCGCGCCGATTTTTGCATGCATTTGCAAATTGACACCCCATTTTGGGAAACCCTATACTTATAGGATGACGAAAATTAAAGAGGTGACCAGTCCATGCTTGATCGTTTACAAGCGCTTGCCGACCGGTACGATAAGCTGAGCGAGCTGCTTTGCGATCCGGATGTGGCGAACGACAGCAAGAAGCTGCGCGAATACTCCAAGGAGCAATCCGATCTCCAGGAAGTGTACGACGCGTATCAAGAATATAAAGCGGTCAGCGAACAGCTGGCCGATGCGAAGGCGATGCAGGGCGAGAAGCTCGACGACGAGATGCGCGAGCTCGTGAAGCTCGAAGTCTCGGAGCTAACCGAGCGCAAGGAGCAGCTGGAGTCGCAGATCCACACCCTGCTGCTGCCGAAGGACCCGAACGATGACAAGAACGTCATCGTGGAAATTCGCGGCGCGGCCGGCGGCGAGGAAGCGGCGCTGTTCGCCGGTTCGTTGTACCGGATGTACACGAAGTACGCCGACGCCCAAGGCTGGAAAGTCGAGCTGATGGAAGCGAACGAAAGCGACCTCGGCGGCTTCAAGGAAATTATTTTTATGGTCAAAGGCAAAGGCGCGTACAGCAAATTGAAGTTCGAAAGCGGCGCGCATCGCGTGCAGCGGGTGCCGGAGACGGAGTCGGGCGGCCGAATCCATACGTCGACGTCGACGGTCGTCGTGATGCCGGAGGTCGAAGACATCGAGATCGAAGTGAAAGAGAGCGACATCCGCGTCGACACGTTCTGTTCGAGCGGAGCCGGCGGACAGTCGGTCAACACGACGAAGTCGGCGGTGCGCGTGACGCACATTCCGACGGGCATCGTGGCGACGTGTCAGGACGGCAAATCGCAAAACTCGAACAAAGAAATGGCGCTGCGCGTGCTGCGTGCGCGCATTTACGAAAAGATGATGCAGGAAGAAATGGCGAAGTACGATTCCGAACGCCGCTCGAAGGTCGGCACGGGCGACCGCAGCGAACGGATTCGGACGTACAATTTCCCGCAAAGCCGGGTGACGGACCACCGCATCGGGTTGACGCTGCACAAGCTCGACCAGGTGATGAACGGGGAGCTGGACGAAATCATTACGGCGCTGACCTTGGCGTCCCAATCCGAGATGGCCGAGAGAGGGGAATATTCCGCGTGATGACGACTAGAGAAGCCTACATGAGGGCTTCTTCTTTTTTAGGGGAGCGGGGCGCCTCGGAGCCGCAGTCGTCCGCCGAGCTGCTGCTGCAGCATGTGCTCGGCGTGACGAGAACGCGGCTGCTGACGATGTGGAGCGATCCCGTGGAAGAGGCCGCGTTCGATAAGCTGTGGGAGCTGCTGCAGCGACGCGCGGCCGGCGAGCCGGTGCAGTACATTACAGGCGAGAGCTACTTCTACGGCAGGCGGTTCGCCGTCAACCGGACGGTGCTGATTCCTCGTCCGGAAACGGAGCTGCTGGCGGAGCGCATTCTCCAGCTCGGAACAGAGCTGTGGGGCGCGGACGGCGCGCCGCTCGCGGTCGACGTCGGCACGGGCAGCGGCGCCATCGCGGTGACGCTTGCGGTCGAGCGGCCGGCGTGGCGCGTCGCGGCGAGCGACATCAGCCCGGCGGCGCTGGCGACGGCGCGGAGCAATGCGGAGGCGCTCGGCGGTGCCGTCTCGTTCCTCGAAGGCGATCTGCTCGAGCCGGCGATCCAGGCGTACGGGGCCGGGGAAATCGATATTCTGGTATCGAATCCGCCTTATATCCCTTCGGGCGATTTGGCGGGGCTGCAGGTCGAAGTGCGGGATTACGAACCTCCGCTCGCGCTGGACGGCGGAGAGGACGGGCTGACGCCGTATCGGCGCATGCTGGAGCAGCTCGCGTCCTTCGGGGCTCGGCCCCGGGTCGCCGGCTTCGAATGCGGTCTCGGGCAGGCGCGCGAGCTGGCGAAGATGATGCGCGGCGCGGGGCTGTGGACGGAAGTCGCGGTCGTGGAGGATTACGCGGGCATCGAGCGGCACGTCATCGGCATCCGGAGGCAGCTCTAGTACGGGGAAAAATTTAATAGATTGCTAGGTTTAGAGAACGGCTGGCTTGCCCATACTGAGGCTATCAGGATATGAGGGGGCAGCCCGGATGAAACGGCCATCTTCTTTCAAGAAATCATTCGTACTTATTCTCGGTATGCTTATGATGCTCGTCGCTTCTTGGGAATATAGCAAATCGGACGCGGTGCTCGCGCAGGCGGCGGAGGCGTCCGCGATTCCGGAGCAGTCGATCCGGCTGCGCATTTTGGCGGATTCCGACGCGCCGGCCGACCAAGCGCTCAAGCGGCGCGTCCGGGACGCGGTCATCGCGTCGATGAACGAGTGGGCGGAGAGCCCGCAGTCGATCGAAGAGGCGCGGGCGGCGATTCGCGACCGTCTGCCGGAGCTGGAGCGGCTTGCCGCCGACGTCGTCGCGGAAGCGGGATTCGATTATGCCGTGAAAGCCGAGCTCGGCAAGGTGCCGTTCCCGACGAAGGTGTATGGCGGGGAAGTGTATCCGGCCGGCGAATACGAGGCGCTTCGCATTACGCTCGGACGCGGTCTCGGTCAAAATTGGTGGTGCGTGTTGTTCCCGCCATTGTGCTTCGTGGACGTCGCCGCCGCCGAGACGCCGCAAAGCGCGGGCGCCGCGACGATCGCCGCAGCAGCGGCGGTATCCAGCGAGCCGCAGGTCGAATATCGATTTTTCCTGCTGGATCTGATCGCGGGTATGATCGAGAAAGTGCGGGGCTTGGTGTAAGCTGCGCCACCCAAAAAATATGCCGAAAAGTCATCCGTTCGTCCTCGATCTTTTGATCGAGGATTTTTTACATTTTGGTGTATTCAACGGGCCTAAGGTAATGGTACACTACTACCATAATTTGCTTAGGGAGTGGGAGGGACCGGGGTGCCCTTTGGAGGCGTAAGGCAGGTACATAGACGACGTATTGCGCTCATTTTGATATTTAGTTTGCTGGCATCGATGCTTCCTCTGTTCGCGCCTACAGCGTCCGCCGAGTACAGATCGGTTACGTTCCAGGTCGTGGACGGGAATAATAGTTCGATAAATAACGCCGTTATCTTCATGGAAAGAACGGACGGCCATCTGGAAGTCGTGGATTACGGCTCCTGGTACGACAATGGATGGGTTTATGGATATCGGCAAGACTATGTAGATTACGGGGATTATACTGTTGTCGCCTACGCGCCTGGCTACGATCCGGTGGCATACGGAACGGTGACCGTCGGGAGCAGTTACACGGCGCCGACGATCCAGTTCACGGCCCCCGATTCCAGCGATGTCGTCAGCATCCCGGACGATAATTTGCGCACCTACCTGGAAGGAGAAGTATTCGGCGGGTGGACGGAGCCGATAACGGAACATATGATGGCTTCCGTTACGTACATCGATTATTACTACTCCGATGAAGGCTACTATTTCGCGATCGCGAATGCTCCGATTTCGGATTTGACGGGCCTCGAGCACGCCGTCAATTTGTTGGAGATCGATTTGCGAGGGCACGACGTCAGCTCTCTAACGCCATTAGCGAATTTGCCTCGCCTTCGCACGGTGACGATGTCGGCCAATCCGTTGACGAACATTGATACATTGTCGATGCTGCCTTCGCTGACAACAATCGAAATTCAAAACTCCCAGATCTCCTCGCTGCCAGCAACCTTGCCCCCGGGCATAACAAGCATTTATTTGGACGGCAATCTAATCACCGACATCTCCGTTTTAGCGACCCTGACGAATTTGGAATACGTGTCTTTGAATGACAATCAAATCGCCGATATGTCGGCGCTCGCCGCATTAACCCGCGCGGAGCGGATCGAGCTCAGCAACAACAGCATTTCAGCGGTTCCTGCTCTGCACCTCCCGAGTCTAAGCGTGCTCTATTTAGACGGCAACAACATCTCAGACCTTTCCGGATTCGAAACCTCGTATATAACCGAACTTTTCATCCTAGACCTACAATACAATCAAATTAGCGCCGACGATTTAGAATCGCTCACTTATTTACCCAACCTCTACAGTATCGATTTGCGAGGGAACGGATTGACCTCGTTGTCCGGCTTGGCGACGAACGTCGAAGCGAGCTTATCTTGGGGCCGGATTGATATTTCGGAGAACGCCATTACGGATTTGACGCCGATTGCAAGATTTTCGGAATTATATTCTTTATTTGCATCCTATAACAAAATTACCGATATGACGCCCGTGACGTCGCTGACGGGAATCGACGAAATCGACTTGTCGCATAACGATATTGCCGCGATTCCTGCGTTTCCGGCCGATAGCTGGCTAAGTACGCTCAAGCTTTCGCATAACAAAATTTCCAATTTCAGCTCTTTGAATGGGTTGCAGCACTTAGACGAATTGGTTTTGGACTACAATCAAATCGCGAGTTTGGCGTTCCTTAACGATATCGAAACGCCGGACTTCTCGTTCCGAACATTGGATTTAAGCGGCAACGCATTCACCAGCCTCGCACCGATGACCGTGCTTACCAGCGTTAGTTGGCTATATTTAAACGACTCGCTCTTTACGGACCTGTCGCCTTTGCTTACGCTGAAACAAAACGGCGGATTCACCATGTCGTCCTCGAGCTTGGATCTGTATGGCGCGAGCGTCGATTTCGAGGCCCAGCAAAACATCATCAGCGGGTTGGGCATCCGGGTCAATTATTCGGGGGCCGGCGCATCGTCTTATGCCGTGAACGGCGTCCCGCTGCTGAACCCGACGGCCGGACATTCGTTTCCGTTCCGGATCGGCGCGCATTTGTACGACGAAATCAATTATTGGATCGAGCACGAGATTCGCGTTCGGATTACGAAGGACGGCACACCGGTCGACGGAGAGCAGTTCGTCGCGGCGAGGACGCATACGAATGAACCGATTCCCGTCCTTGACGGCGAATTGCGGCTTTACGGCGGAACCGGCGAGCTGTTGTTGAACGGAGGCATCCTCCACGATATCGACTTTACGTTCGCAGATTCCGGCGAGTACGGGATCGTATACGAAATGTGGGTCAACACCCAGTCCGGTTACTCGGGCTATATGTACAAAGCGTTCGAGGATGCTCAAACGCTCGTCGTCGGCGGAGGAAGCGGGAACGGAACAGCCTTATCCTCCGCGGAAGCCGGCAGCATCGTCAGTTTCGGCGGCAAGGAATGGGTATTGATCGATCCGGAGAAAAGGCAGCTGCTGCTTCGCTCGCTTTACGGAGCGCCGCGAGCTTGGGAGCCTGATTTTTACAGCTCCTCAATCGTATCGGACCCGGCCTTCCGATACGATCCCGAGCGGACCGGCTCCATCGCGTACGACTTGAACCGGACGTTCCTTGAAAGCTTGGACGTCGGCGGCGGCGAAGATCAATGGATCGTGCCGCATCCGGTAAGGGTCCCATATCTCACGCTGTACGAAGACGGCACGGTGGAAGAAAAGGGGAGCCCTGCGCCTTATTATGTGGCCGATACGACCAAAGTCAACCTGCTGACGTACGAAGAATATCGCGCGGCGCTCGACAGAGGCGCGTTGGTTCACGGCGACGGCCGGCTGCTCGATTGGGATGCGGAATGGTTTCTCGCGAACCCGATCACGGAGGAGTATTTTACGCACCAATACCACGCCTTCGTCAATACGGACGGCTCGATTTACTACTATCCGACGGATCTCGGGGTGCGGCCGGTCGTTCTGCTGCGGGAGAACGTCGAGATTGCCGGCGGGAACGGTTCCGCCGTCCCGTATACGCTTGCGATGCCCGCCCCCGCCGCGTCCGTTCAGCAAAGCGAACAGGAAGTCGGCGCGTTGACGGACGTGCGGGTGGAGATCGTCGCCAATCGAACGATCGAAGCCGGCGAGGAAGTGACCATTTCGTTCCCGGCCGGGTACGACGTTTCGTATTTGCCGGAGTACAGCGGAATCGAGGTTAGCGTTGGAGGGGGGCCGCCCGCCGTCGTCGAAGGCGTAACGACCGTCGGGAACGACGTATTCGTTCCGATGCCGATCGGCGCGAACGACGGAGATTCGATCGTCGTCTACTTCCCGGGAGACTCCGGCATCCACAATGCGGTAACTGCGGGGAGCCATCTCTTCCGAATCTCGGTTCCGGGAGCGAACGAAGCTTCGCCGGCGTATGTCACATTAATCGCGACGCTTGATGCGTACGTTTCGCCGAGTTCGACGGCGGATTCGGCGGCAAACGTGGGGTATGCGTTTACCTATACCATGCCTGCATTTCAACCGCTGCCGGCCGGCGCGACCGTCGCGGTAACGTTCCCTGCGGGGTACACGGTGCCGTCCGCGATCGACGCCGCCCACGTTATTTTTTATTATTACGAAGCGGACGCTTCCCTTACGGCGCCGGCTTCGGCGGTGCACGTTTCAGGCAATCAGGTATGGATTACGCCGCCCGGCGCGCTTCCCGAATCATTCACCCTAGTGTTCGAGCCGGAGGCAGGAATCGGCAACCCGGCCGCTCCGGGAACGTACACGATCGCGTCGACGGTTTCGACGGCGACCGTGCCGGCGAGTATGCCGGTAACGATCGAGGAAGCGTTGGACCCTGACCTTACGATCCAGATGGTCAGAGAAGACGATTATTACTTGCCGGGTCTGTTGAATCGGCAGTACACGATTACGGTTACCAATGAAGGCGAAGGGCCGACGAGCGGAACGGTAACGGTGGAGGCGGACTTCGCGAGCGGGCTGACGTTGACGTCCTTGACGGGAACCGGGTGGTCATGCAGCATCGGGACGGGAACATGTACTCGATCCGACTTATTGGTTCCGGGAGATAGTTACCCGCCAATGATAGCAACCGTCAATGTGGCCGCAGGCATAGGCGGCGGACTACTGAACGCAGCGGCAACCGTGTCGGGCGGCGGAGACGTGAATTCGTACAACAATTCCACCGGCGATGAAGTGACGGTCATCGACTTCCCGGTCATCGAGCTCAGCGTCCCCGGAAGCGAAACGTGGGGGAAAACCGCGTCGGTCAAAATTGATGTTACCAAAACGGATCTCGGTCTGCCGCTGAACGAAGCTTTGTTCGCATATACATGGTCCGAAACCCCGGCGCCGCCGGAAGGGGCGGAATGGACCCCGTTCGGCAACGGAGAAACGGTTACGCTGGAAGGCAAGACCGGCCATTGGCATTTGCACGTCCGCGCCGGGGATGCTGACGGCAATCTCGCCTTCGTATCGTCCGCGCGATTCCGGTTGGACAATATAGCGCCTACGTTCTCTCCTTGGTTCTATAAGCTTACGAACGGCAGCGCGTATACGCCGGGGACGTGGACGAACGTTTCGGTAGGCATCGACGGGAATTATTTCGATTTCCAGAGCGGTTTGACCGTTCTGCAATATTCGGCGGACGGCGGGGAAACGTACGCTCCGTTCTGGCCTCCGATCCACGTGACAGAGGAAGGCGAATTCGAATACCGGTTCCGCGCGGTCGATGCCGCCGGCAATGAAACGCTGAACGCGAGAACGGTGAAGATCGACAAAACGGCGCCGTCCTTGGACGCGACGTTGAAACGGGCGGACGGATTGCCTTATGTGCCGGGAACGCTGACGAATCAAGCGGTTACGCTCGAAGCGATCGACGCCGTCGACGAGCGCAGCGGGGTTAGCCTCTTGCAGTATTCGCTCAACGACGGTCCTTGGCTGTCGACGGACGAATTCGTACCAATATCGGAAAACGGAACGCATTCGCTGCGGTTCCGCGCGACGGACGCCGCCGGCAACGTGACGGAAACGTCCCCGGCGACGATCCGAATCGCGCTTGAAGCGCTGACGCTCGACTTGTCGACGACATCGACCGCGCCGACGAACGGAACGGTCGAAGTGACCGCCGGCGTGACGGGCGGGATCGGGCCATACACCTTCAAGTGGGCGGCAGGCATCCGCGATCCGGCGTACTTCGCCGAAGCGGGCACTGGATTTACTGACATTTTCGCGGTAAGCGAAAACGGCGACTACACGGTATTCGTCGTCGACGCCGCGGGCAACGCCTCGGTGGAAGCGATCAACATTGTAAATATCGTGAGGGAACCGCCAGACATCGGCCTATCGGCTCCGACGACGCCGACGAACGGGAGCGTCACGATCACCGTGTCGACCTCGGCGGCCAGGACGGATATCGGCAACGCCGTGCAGGTGGTGAAGTGGCTGGAAGGCGAAGCGACGCCGGAGGACTTCGCCGGCGGAGGCGCCGATATTACCGAGGCGTTGAGCTTCACGGTAAGTCAGAACGGCACTTACTCGGTATACGCGAAAGATGCGGCGGGCAACGCGGCCGTAGCGCATATTGTCGTTAGCGCGATTAGTACGGAGGCGCCGAGTCTCGAGCTCGGATTCCTCCCGATCGCGCCGACGAACGGAACGGTCGAAGTGACCGCCGGCGTGACGGGCGGGATCGGGCCATACGTTCTGAAATGGGCGGAGGGCGAGCAAACCATCTCGTATTTCGCGGAGGCGGGCACCGGATTTACCGAAAGCTTCAGCGTCATCGAGAACGGCGAGTACACCGTATACGTCATCGACGCCGCGGGCAACGAGGCGGTGGAGGTCATCGGCGTCGAGAATATCGTAAGGGTTCCGCCGAATCTTGCGCTGACGCCATCGACGACGTCGCCGACGAACGGCAGCGTCTTCGTCACGGTCGATGCCGATGTTTACGGAATGGAAGTCGGCAACGGCGTGCAGATCGTCAAATGGCTGGAAGGCGAGGCCGCCCTGGGGGATTTCGACAGCGGCGGGACCGACATTACCGAAACGATGAACTTTGAGGCGGCGCATAACGGATGGTACACGGTCTTCGTGAAAGACCTAGCCGGCAACGCGGCGATCGAAAGGATATTTGTCGGAAACATCAGCGTCGAGTCTCCGACGCTCGAAGTCGGAATCCATCCGACGACGCCTACGAACGGATCCGTTCATGTGTTCGCGACGGCATACGGGGGCTTAGGACCTTACGTCTTTAAGTGGGCCGGAGGGGTTCGCGATTCGCCGTATTTCGCGGAGGCGGGCATCGGGTTTACCGATACGTTCGGCGTCGGGGAGAACGGCGATTACACGGTGTACGTGCGCGATTCCGCGGGCAATTCGGCCGTTGAGGTCGTGCATGTCAACGCGATCGTCAGGGATGCGCCGATTCTCGAGTTAACGGCTTCGCCGACGCATCCGACGAACGGCAATGTCGTCGTGACGGTCTCGGCAAGCGTGTACGGCGCGGAGGCCGGCAACGCCGTCCAGGTCGTAAAATGGTTGGAAGGCGAGGCCGCGCCGGAGCAGTTCGCGTCCGGCGGCCACGACATTACGCAAACGCTGGCGTTCGCGGCGAGCCAGAACGGATGGTACACCGTCTTCGTGCAGGATGCGGCCGGCAATATCGCGGTGAAGCCGATCGCGGTCGCCAATATCAATGCCGAGACGCCGGGCGTTTCCGTTCACTTCCCCGGGGCGCCGACGAACGGTCCCGTGGAAGTTTCGGTAACGGCCAGCGTGTATGGGACGGCGAACTCCTTGCTGTCGCTCCTCTGGATCGCGGAAGACGGCTCCGAAGAGCCGCTAGCCTTCGTCGAAATCGACGAAGGCGACGAGGAGCAACGAACGTACTACGCGACGGTGATCGCGGCGGCGAACGGCAGTTACTTGGTGAAGGCGATCGATGCGGCCGGCAACGAGAAAACGCAGACGGTCGATATCGGCCATATCATTACGACGCCGCCGTCGATTTTGCTGTCGACGTCCGCGCAGCCGACGAGCGGCGCCAGAATTTTCGTCGATTTGCAAGCCGCGGGCGCGATGAACGCCATCGCGGCGACGAAATGGGCGCCGGGACAGTGGACGGCCGCCGATTACGAGCGAACGCCAGGCCATCCGGGCGTGCCGCCGAGCTATTACTTCACCGTATACGAGAACGGTTGGTATACGGTGTTCGCGAAAGATTTGGCGGGCAACGTGCAGGCGGCATCGATTCGAATCGATACGGTTCAACTGCCGCCGGCCGAAAACCCGAACCTGTTGTTCGCGGCGGTCGGAGACAGTCCTGATCGCGTTCGGTTGGTGTTCGACCGGCCGCTGGACCGCTACCAAGCGTTAAGCCCGGCGCTGTTCGGAGTTTACGGGGTGAACGCTTTCGTATCGGGCGTCTATTACGACGCGGCCGATCCGAAGACGATCTGGCTGGCGCTGGATGCGAACGAGGACATCGTTTGGCAGAGCGGCGCCGCCGTTTCGGCGGCGGCCGACGCGGTGCGGACGCCTTCGGGCGGCTTCAACGGCGCGGTCTCCGGCTTGCGGGTCGTCACCCCGACCGTCGTCGCCGAGGTAACCGCTTCGATCGATACGACGGGCGGCGGCATCGAGGTGAGGAAATTGATCACGTTCATGCGCGGCGGCGCGGTCGATTTGAACCAGGACGGCGTCACCGACAAAGGCGACATCGCGTTCGTGCTGGAGCTGATTCCGTCGGTCACGTTCCGTCAGCAGTAACGCTTGTAAACTGTTACCTGCGGGAAATCCCCTTGCGGCTTGCGCCGCAGGGGGTTTTTTTTTCGGCGCGGGCGGGTCTGCACGCATGTGATATACTAAGGGGAAACTATGGTAAACGGGAAGAAGGATGAAGCGATGTCCGACCTTCGAACGAAATTATGGAAAGTCGACGGCGAGGGACCTGCCCTTCGGGAACAGCTGTCGGAGGCTGCGTTGCGCCTGAGGCACGGCGGGCTGGTCGCATTTCCGACGGAGACGGTATACGGGCTCGGCGCCGACGCCCGAAATACGTCGGCGGTCGAGCGCATCTTTACGGCCAAGGGGAGGCCCTCCGACAACCCGCTGATCGTCCATGTGGCGTCGATCGCGGAGGCGGAAGCGCTGGCCTCGCATGTCGGCGAGACGGAACGGCGGCTGATGGAGACGTTCTGGCCCGGGCCGCTCACCGTCGTGCTGCCGGTGCGGCCCGGCGCGGTGTCGCCCCGAGTGACTGCGGGGCTGGATACGGTGGCGGTGCGCATGCCGTCGCACGCCGTCGCGCGCGAGCTGATCGCGCTCGCGGGGGTGCCGGTGGCGGCGCCGAGCGCCAACCGATCCGGGCGGCCGAGCCCGACGCGCGCGGACCACGTGCGCGAAGATTTGAACGGCCGCATCGACGGCATCGTCGACGGCGGGGCCGCCGACGTCGGGCTCGAGTCGACCGTGGCGATGGTCGACCGCGCGACCGGCGCGGTGCGCGTGCTGCGCCCGGGCGGGGTGTCCGCGGAGGCGCTCGCGGCCGCCGGCTTCGCCGTGGCGTCGGCGGGGGCGGAGCCGGACGACGCGGATCGGGAGGCGCCGCGGTCCCCCGGCGTCAAATACACGCACTACGCGCCCAAGGGCGAGCTGTGCGTGGTCGAGGGCGCGGCGGACGCGGTGCGCGCCTACATCGAGGCGCGGCTCGACGCCGACGCCGCGGCGGGGGCGCGAACGGCCGTGCTCGCGTTCGCGGAGAACGGCGCGGCGCCGGCGTACCGCGCCGACAAGGTCATCGCCCTCGCGGAGCGGGGCGACACGGCGGCGGCGGCGCAGCGGCTGTACGCCGCCCTGCGCGAATGCGACGCGGCGCGCGCCGCTCGCCTCTACGCCGAGGCCGTCGACCCGCAAGGTCTCGGCCTCGCCTACATGAACCGGCTGCGCAAAGCGGCAGCCGGCCGCGTCGTGCGCGTCTAACCGTCGAGCCGCGAAACCGTCCCATTCTCCCTCGCATACATCCCCTCTTGTCCGCATAAGCATGGGTAACAGAAGGGGACAGGAGGGAGAAGACTTGGCGGAAATAACGGAGCATCTGGGCCCGACGATGACGATTTTCTTGATCGCCGTCGCGCTCGGCATGGATGCGTTCTCCCTGTGCGTCGGGATCGGCATGAAGGGCATACGTCTGCTGCACGTCGCGAAAATCAGCGCGGCGATCGCCGCATTTCACGTCGTGATGCCGCTCATCGGGCTGTGCATGGGACAGTATGTAAGCACCTTGTTGGGAGACGTCGCCGTCATGATCGGCGGAGGGCTGTTGATTTTGCTGGGCGGGCACATGATTTACAGCTCGCTCCGCGGCGAGGACGCGCCGTCGTTCAATACGGGTTCGCTATGGGGGCTGCTCGCCTTCGCCGTCAGCGTCAGCGTCGATTCGCTGTCGGTCGGCGTCTCGCTCGGCATGTTCGCGACCGATCTTATTTTGACGGTGCTGCTGTTCGGGGCGATGGGCGGGCTGCTGTCGATCGCCGGCATGCTGATCGGGCGCCGCGTCGGCCAAATGATCGGCGAGTACGGGGAGGCGCTCGGAGGAGCGGTGCTGCTCGTCTTCGGCATCCTGTTTCTCATATAACGCGGACCTGTTTGTACTTCTCGGGCAGATTACATAAAATAAGACCGAGGGGGGACGGTAGCGCGTGAAACGAATCCTGTTGGTATGTACCGGAAATACGTGCAGAAGTCCGATGGCCGAGGCATTGTTCCGCCGCATGGCGGAGGAGCGGGGCGTCCCCGCGGAAGTGAAGTCGGCCGGGGTCGCGGCGCTCGCGGGACAACCTATGTCGCGGCACGCGGCGGACGTGCTCCGCGCGAAAGGGATCGACCCGAGCGGATTCCGTTCGAGCGAAGTGACCGAAGCGGACGTGGCGTGGGCCGATATGATCCTGACGATGACGTCGCATCACAAGCGGCATTTGTTGGAGCGGTTTCCGCAAGCTGTCGAGAAAACATACGCCCTGAAAGAATTCGCAAGCGCCGAAAGCGAAACGGCCGAGCTCATGAAGGAGCGGGAGGCGCTCATCGCAGAGCTGCAGCTGAAAATCGCGCTCGGGCAGCCGATCGCGGACGAAGAACGCGACCGCCTGTACGAATTGGAACGGCAGCTGCCGTCGCCGGACATCCCGGACCCGATCGGAGGCAGCCGCAAGGTGTACGAGTCGACGGCGGAGGAGATCGAAAAGGCGATTGAAGCGGCGCTCGAACGGCTGAAGGAGCGGTAAATCGTCTTTACAGCGCGTCGCGGATACGATATGATGGAACCAATGAAGTACGGTGCCCGATGTAACTGGCGACATTCGTGGACGACCACAATGGAGCATCGGGTTATACGGCCGGTCGCCTGGGCAGAGCATGGACGGAGTACACCCGTCGTATGCTCTTTTTTGCTGTTTTGGGGTACAATAGGCTCTAGATGATAAGGGAGGCGGATTTGGGTGAAAATCGCAATCGGGGCGGATCACGCGGGCTATCGGTTAAAGGCGGAACTGCTGGACGGCATTCGGGCGCTTGGCCACGAGGTGGAGGATTTCGGCGCGCACGGGCCGGAGTCGGTCGATTATCCGGACTTTGCGTCGGCGGTATGCAACCAGGTGGTCGCCGGCAAGGCGGACCGGGGCATTCTGATTTGCGGCACGGGCATCGGCATGTCGATCGCGGCGAACAAAATTCCGGGCATCCGCTGCGCGCTCGTGCACGATACGTTCTCGGCGAAGGCGACGCGGGAGCATAACGACACGAACGTGCTGGCGCTCGGCGAGCGCGTCGTCGGACCGGGGCTCGCGCAGGAGATCGTGACGACGTGGCTGTCGACCGAATTTTCGCAAGGCGAACGCCACAAAAATCGCATCGCGAAAGTGTGCTCGTTGGAAGCGCAAGCGAATTTGCACCCGTAAATCCGAACGGAGGGATGCGCATGGCGGCGGAATTCGAACGTTGGGCGGAGGAAGCGTACCGGACGGCGCTCGAGATCGCGCAGGCGGGCGGACTGACGGCGGGTCGGCTGTTCGTCGTCGGGGCGAGCACGAGCGAAGTGCTCGGCAGCCGCATCGGCACGGCGGGCGCGACGGACGTCGCCGCGGCGCTGTTCGGCGGACTGCAGCGGTTTCGGGACGAAACCGGCATATATGTCGCATACCAATGCTGCGAGCATCTGAACCGGGCGCTCGTGGTCGAGCGGGAGGCGATGGAGCGGTACCGGCTCGAGCCGGTGACCGTCGTGCCGGTGCCGAAGGCGGGCGGCGCGATGGCTTCTTACGCGTACCGCAAGCTGCCGGACGCCGTCATGGTCGAGGAAATCGCGGCGCATGCCGGGCTCGATATCGGCGAGACGATGATCGGCATGCATTTGCGCAAGGTCGCGGTGCCGTACCGCCCGGCGCTCCGCTTCATCGGCGAAGCGAGGGTGAACGCGGCGTACACGCGCCCGAAGCTGATCGGCGGCGCCCGGGCCGTTTATATCATAGAGGAAGACGAAGCGAACGCAACAAAAGCTTGCGAATAACCAGGGATAAGGGAGAGGGACCGAAATGGAACATTTGAGAGCGCAAGATCCGGAAATGCTGAAAGCGATGGGCCTCGAGCTCGGCCGCCAGCGGGACAACATCGAATTGATCGCATCGGAAAACATCGTCAGCGAAGCGGTGCTCGAAGCGATGGGCTCCGTACTGACGAACAAGTACGCGGAAGGCTATCCGGGCCGCCGTTATTATGGCGGTTGCGAATACGTCGACATCGCCGAAGACATCGCGCGCGACCGCGTGAAGGCGCTGTTCGGCGCGGAGCACGCGAACGTGCAGCCGCACTCCGGCGCGCAAGCGAACATGGCGGTATATCTCGCGGCGCTGAAGCCGGGCGACACCGTCCTCGGCATGAATCTCGCGCACGGCGGACACCTCACGCACGGCAGCCCGGTCAACGCGTCCGGCATCCTGTATAACTTCGTGCCGTACGGCGTCGAAGACGATACGCATACGATCGATTACGACAAGGTCCGCAAGCTGGCCTTCAAACATATGCCGCGAATGATCGTCGCGGGCGCGAGCGCGTACCCGCGCATCATCGATTTCGAAGCGCTCGCTTCGATCGCGAACGACGTCGGCGCCCTCTTCATGGTCGACATGGCGCATATCGCGGGCCTCGTCGCCGGCGGCGTTCACCCGAGCCCGGTGCCGCATGCGCACTTCGTCACGAGTACGACGCATAAGACGCTCCGCGGTCCGCGCGGCGGCCTCATCCTGTGCCGCAAGCCGTGGGCGGCCGCGATCGACAAAGCGGTGTTCCCGGGCTCGCAGGGCGGTCCGCTCATGCACATCATCGCGGCGAAAGGCGTCGCATTCGGCGAAGCGCTGAAGCCGGAGTTCAAGACGTACGCGCAGAACGTCGTCACGAACGCGAAGGCGATGGCGGAGCAGTTCCTCGCGGAAGGCATTCCGCTGGTCTCCGGCGGCACGGACAACCACCTGATGCTCGTCGACCTGCAGTCGCTCAACATTACAGGGAAAGTCGCGGAGAAGCTGCTCGACGAAGTCGGCATCACGGTGAACAAGAACGCGATCCCGAACGACCCGGCGGGCCCGATGATCACGTCCGGCATCCGGATCGGCACGCCGGCGGTCACGACGCGCGGCATGGGCGTCGAAGCGATGCGCCAGATTGCCACGATCATCGCGACGGTGCTGAAGGCGCCGAACGACGCGTCGGTGCTGGACAAGGCGCGCGGCATGGTGCGCGACCTGACGGCGCAATACCCGCTGTATCCGAACATGAAGTACTAAGGAACCGATAAACGGCATATCGAAAGAAGGTCCTTTCCGCCAAACGGAGGAGGACCTTCTTTTCGCATACGGAGGGGGGAGGCCACATGATGACGACGATGCCGGCGGCCGGCGCGGGAACGACGCGCGCCGCCGTCGTCATGACGTTCAACCTGCGCCGGGCGTCGCTGTTCGACGGGTATAACGCTTGGCGGTACCGGAAGGGGCGCGCCGCGGAGGCGATCGCGGCCGCGGAAGCCGATTTCGTCGGAACGCAGGAAGGCTTCCGCAGCATGATGGCGGAGCTGAACGCGCTGCTTCCCGGCTACGCCTGGCTCGGCGAAGGGCGGATGGGCGGCGCCGCCGGCGAAACGAACGCGATTCTTTACCGGCAGGACCGGTGGACGCCGGAGGAATCGGGGACGTTCTGGCTGTCGGAAACGCCGGGGCGGCCGGGGAGCCGCAGCTGGGGCGCGGCCTATCCTCGCATTTGCACGTGGGCGTTGTTTCGCGAGAACGCCGACCCGACCGTGCGGCTCGCCGTCTTCAACACGCATCTGGACCACCTTAGCCGCGCGGCGAGGCAGCACGGCGCTTCGCTCGCGGGGAGGCGGCTGCTGGAGCTGCGGGGACGGACGGGCGCGCCTGCCGTGCTCACCGGCGACTTCAACGCGAAGCCGAGCAGCGGCGCCATCGCCCAGCTCGCGAAGCCGCCGTTCGAGTTCGTGCACGCCTTCGAATCGTATCCCGGGGGGACGCGCGCCGCCGGAGCGACGTACCACGGCTTCCGGGGCGGCGGGCGCAAGGGCGAGCCGATCGATTACATTTTCGCGTCGAAGCCGTGCCGGCTCTTGCGAACGACCGTGGATCGGGAGAAATATCGCGGCAAATATCCGTCAGACCATTACCCGGTATTCGCCCGTCTCGAGTGGGAGACAAGTTAGACGAGTTCCCCACGCCCTTCTCTCAACTCTCGCATACGGTATAGAAGAGTTAGAGAAAGGAGGGACGGATCTTGAAAAGAAAAGGTCAGCGGGCCATCTGCGTCGGGTTGATGATTTTGGCGGTCGCCGCGGCGTTTCTGACCGAAGTGGTTCCCGTGCTGACGCCGGTCGGCGGAGTGATCGTTTCGTTCATAAGTCTTGCGTTTTCGACCGCCCTTTGGCCGCCGAGCGAAGACGTCCCGATGCCGAGGGGGCAAGAGCATGATCGCTAGGCTTCTTGCCAAGCTGCTTGCGCGGATTCCCGTTCACAAGCTCTCCTCGCGGATGGTGTACTCTTTGTTATTTAACGTGCTGCTGTTTATGTTTATGACGTTCTTATACGCCACAGGGACGACGATCGGCGAATTTCCGAACGCGTGGGATTACCGCTTTATGGTGTCCGTTAACCTAGCGGTATTCGTCCTCGGCATTTGGGACGCGATGGACCGCCGCGGATGAAACGGCAGAGCCCGCCTGGGATTCCAGGCGGGCTGTTCGGCGCGCGCTAAGGTTACTGAACCCGCTGCGGGACGACGCGGTACGAAGCGCGGTCCGTCGTGAGCCGCAGCTCCCCCTCCGCGAGCTCGCTGCGGAAATCGGGGCGGAGCGGGATTTCGTAGGAGTGTCTGGGCAGCTCGAGGGCCCCTTCGTCGGTCGCGATGCGCCCTTCGCCGAGCAGGACGAGGCGGTCGTCCTCGACGTAATCGTCCCGATCCGGGTCGCCCGGGAGGAAGGACACTTTCTCAAGCTTCATCAACACTTGGTCGACGTCGCCTCGCTCTTCCTTGCGAATGACCAGCGGGGTGTCGACCTGCTGTAACAGCCAGTCGGCGATGTCCTCTATGCGGGTATCCATGGGGTACGCCTCCGTTCGAAACGAGGAATGTCCAATCGTTCCTTACCATGTCCACGAACGGCGGTCCTCATGCACGGTTACGCGGGCGGAGGCGTCGGCTCCGCGTCGGTCTCGACGGCGTCGGCCCGCTCCCAGTACAGCTCCGCGATAACCTCGGCCAGCACGTCGACGGTGCGGAAAGCTTCCTCCAGCGTGTTGTCGACTCCGCCGACCTCGATCAAGATGCTGCCCGGCGACAAGCTTTGGTTGAATTCGCCGTTGGAGCCCTCTTTCTTGCCGACGACGCCGCGGGAGAGCCCTTTGATCTTTTCTTCGACTCGATAGTGAAGCTCCTCGGCGAGCTTTTGATTTTCCTTGTAATTCGGATTTTTTTGCCCGACGACGAAGAACAGCTTCGCGTACGTCCGGCCTTCGTGCACGAGCGCCGTCTTCTCCTTGCGCGCCGAATCCCGGTGCAGGTCGAAGAAAAACTGGAGCTCTTCATGCTGCTGCATGACGGCCTTCACCGTTTTCCGCGACTCGTTGTACGCGCCGCGCCACGGGTAGTATTCGTCCGAATGAAGCGCGCCCACGCCGAGCTCGGTCAAGCTGGCGGCGAGACGCTCGCCGACCGCCGTGATCATTTTCGACCGGTCCTCTTGTTCGTAGGCTTCATCGATTTGATCGGCGCCTTCCAGCTCCGGCAGGAACGATTCCGTCGGATGGGAATGGTAGACGAACACGACGTTCGGAACGGGCTCCCGCGGAGCGGGCTCCGCCTCTTCGCCCGGCGGCTCCGCCGGGTCGCCCGCGGAGGACGGCGGTTCGTCGGCGTTCTCCGGCGGAACGTCCTCCGAGGCGGCCGGATCTTCTCCGGTCGTCCCCTCCGGCTGGGGCGTCGATTCCGACGGCTCCTGCAGGTGAGGCGCGGGGGGAACCTCGACGGGGTAGTCCGTCGGGCCGGTGCCGATGCCGTGAATCAGGATGACGCTGCGGTCGCCTTGGGCGCCGGGCAGCATTTGCGCCGCGAACGTGCGCGGATCGAGCGGATCGACGCCGGTCGTGAGCCGCGTCAGGAACGACGTCACGCTCCGCGTCGAGAAGGACGAACCCTCCGAGTCCCGCTGCAGCTGAGCGATTTCGAAGCCGAGCATATCCGCGTAAAACCGTCCCGGCAGCGAGGCGGCGGCGCCGTCCAGGCTTCGTACGGGCATCGGCTCCAGTTTCCATAGGATCGACACGGCCGTAATCGCGACGAATGCGCCGACGACGCACCAAGCGACGACGGTGCAGAACGCGCGGGCGAGCGCGCCGAGCGTCTCCGCAAGCGTGGTGGCTGCTTCCTTCATGCGCATCTCCTTCTGCTCCTCTATTTCTTTCTCATATCCTATGAGCCGTTGATAGAATGTAGAACAAGCGGATGGGAGGAGCATAGTGCGCCGTCGCGATGACAATGATATAATGGGTAGGGTTTTAGGCAGAAACAGGAACCGCGCAAAAGTCAAGGGGGACGGCATGTCATGAGCAAAGTGTATATATGCGATCATCCGCTCATTCAGCACAAGCTGACATACATACGCGACGAACGGACGAACACGAAAGATTTCCGGGAACTGGTGGACGAAGTAGCGACGTTGATGGCGTACGAAATCACCAGGGACGTACCGCTCGAGTCGACGACGGTGAAGACGCCGGTCGCCGTGGCGGAGGCGAAAATCATTTCGGGCCGGATGCTGGGACTGATTCCGATCTTGCGGGCCGGCCTCGGCATGGTCGACGGCATTCTGAAGCTGCTGCCGGCGGCGAAGGTCGGCCATATCGGTTTGTACCGCGACCCGGACACGCTGCAGCCGGTGGAGTATTACGCGAAGCTGCCGACGGACGTGACCGAGCGCGAGCTGATCGTCATCGATCCGATGCTGGCGACGGGAGGCTCCGCGATCGCGGCGATTCAGATGCTGAAAAATCGCGGCTGCAAGCAAATCAAGCTGATGTGCCTCATCGCCGCGCCGGAAGGCGTGAAGGCGATGCAGGAAGCGCACCCGGACGTAGACATTTACACGGCGGCGATCGACGATTATTTGAACGATCACGGCTACATTATTCCGGGGCTCGGCGACGCGGGCGACCGGCTGTTCGGCACGAAGTAATTTAGGAAACGAGGGAATCGCATGAAACGTTTGAAGGTCATGACCGTGTTCGGGGTTCGTCCGGAAGCGGTCAAGATGGCGCCGCTCATCAAGGAGCTGGAGAAGCATCCCGACAGCATCGAATCGATCGTGTGCGTGACGGCGCAGCATCGCGAGCTGCTGGACAGCGTGCTCGACACGTTCGGCATCAAGCCTGACTACGACTTGAACGTCATGAAAGAACGGCAGACGCTGAACGAAGTGACGATCCGCGTGCTGCAAGGGCTGGAGCCGGTTCTGCAGGAAGCGAAGCCGGACATCGTCCTCGTCCACGGGGATACGCTGACGACGTTCCTGGCGAGCTATGCGGCGTTCCTTCAACAGATCAAAGTCGGCCACGTGGAAGCGGGGCTGCGCACGTGGAACAAGCTGTCGCCGTATCCGGAGGAGATGAACCGGCAGCTGACGGGCGTGCTGGCGGATTTGCATTTCGCGCCGACGGATTGGTCCGCGGGCAACCTGCGCAAAGAAAACAAACCGGAATCGGCGATTTACGTGACCGGCAATACGGTGACGGACGTCGGCCAATTCATCGTGCGCGAAGGGTACGAGCATCCGATTCTCGATTGGGCGCAGGGCAAGCGCCTCGTGCTGATGACGGCGCATCGCCGCGAATCCCAGGGCGAACCGCATCGCAACGTGTTCCGGGCGGTGCGCAGAATCGCCGACGAATTCGAGGATATCGCGATCGTCTATCCGGTGCACCCGAGCCCGGCGGTGAAGGAGCCGGCTCACGCGATGCTCGACGATCATCCGCGCATTCGTCTCGTCGAACCGCTCGATCTGGTGGAAATGTACAATCTTTATCCTCATACGCATCTGATCCTAACGGATTCCGGCGGTCTGCAGGAAGAGGCGCCGTCCTTCGGCGTGCCGGTCCTCGTGCTTCGCGACACGACCGAGCGACCGGAAGGCATCGAAGCGGGCACGCTCGAGCTCGTCGGCACCGACGAAGAAGCCGTATACGGCCGGGCGAAAGCGCTGCTATCGGACGCAGCTTTGTACGATCGCATGAGCCGGGCGGCTAATCCGTACGGGGACGGCCGGGCGTCGGAGCGCATCGTCGCCGCGATCAAACACCATTTCGGCCTCGCCGCGGAACGGCCCGAGCCGTTCGTCCCATAAGCCGAACGTTACAGCATACAGTTGCGCTGTATGGTTCTCAGCCCCCAAAAACCTTGATAAATCAAGGCTTTGCGGGGGCTCGTTCACGGAATGTTTGAATTTATATGAATTGACAAACGCTCCGAAGGATGGATAAAATAAATGAGGATTGACAGGGGTAACGGCTATGAAAAAGAAAGGCAACGGGGATAATCCCTGGCGCGCGGCCGCGCTGGTCGGCGTCATGGGAGCGGATGTCGCCGTCTGCGTCACCCTGGGCTTTCTCCTTGGGCGGTGGTTGGGCGATTCACGAGGCTGGGTTGCCTTTGGCACGCTGGCGGGTCTCGTTGTCGGTATCTTCACATGCGTCGTCCTGGTGAAACGCTTACTGGAGGATTCCGATGGCTGAATTGCTGACGAGGGCCGTACGAACCGCGCTTTTTTTTATGTCCGCGTTATTGGCCGCTTGGGCGCTCGTCCCGGAAGGGAAGACGATCGCGGCCGGTCTTATGCTGGGCACCGCTGCCAGCGTCGTGAATGCGCTCTTATTGCGCAGGCGCGTCGAGGCGGCCGGCAAGCTCGCGGCGGAGGGGGGAGCGCGCAAAGTCGGGCTCGGCATGGGCGCCAGAATGGCGACGGTGCTGCTCGCGGCGATGATCGCCTACCGGTATCCCGAACAATTTTCCGTACCCGCTGCGCTGGCTAGTTGCTTTTTTGTTCAGTTTGTAGTTTTTTTTACAGCAGTTGTACAGAATAAACACCGTTCCGATGGAAAGGGGTGAGCACAGTATGCACTTATTTCCGGTTGTAGAAATCGCAGGCTTGCATTTTGACCTGTCGACTATTCTGGCCATCCTGGTTTCGTCGCTGATCGTATTCCTGTTGGCTAGAGCGGCTGTCAGCAACCTGTCGGTTACGCATCCGACGAAAATCCAAAACTTCATGGAATGGGTTATCGAATTCGTACATAACACCATTGCCAGCACGATGCCGCTTGAGAAGGCGAAACGTTACATCTCGCTCGGGATGACGCTGATCATGTTCATTTTCATTTCGAACTTGCTCGGTCTTCCGTTCGGGATCGTGACGGAGGTGCCGGAAGATCATCACGGCCCGGTTACCGTCTTCGGCTTGGAGATTCTCTCCGAGCACGACCTGGAAGAGATGCACCACAACGGAGAACACGCGGCTTTCGCGTGGTGGAAGTCGCCGACGGCGGATTTGTCCGTTACGGCGGGGCTTGCGCTCGTTGTTATCAGCATGGTTCACTTCTTGGGAATCCGCGATAACACGAAGCATTACTTCAAGCACTACTTCGAGCCTTACGCGGTATTCCTTCCGTTGAACATCCTGAAAGAGCTCTCAAAACCGCTTACGCTGGCGTTGCGTCTCTACGCGAACATTTTCGCGGGCGAGGTGTTGATCGCTACGATTTTGATGATGGGTTGGTTCGGTCTCCCATTCATGGCGGCTTGGCAAGGCTTCAGTATTTTCATCGGCGCGATCCAAGCGTTCCTGTTCACGATCCTCACGATGGTGTACATTTCGCAGGCGACCGTGCATGACGAAGGCGCTCACTAACGCGTCGGCAGCAACAAACAAACTATAAAAATATTTAACTCTTAAGGAGGATTTTCAAATGGAATTCTTGGCAGCAGCATTGGCAGTCGGTTTGGGCGCGCTCGGCGCCGGTATCGGTAACGGTTTGATCGTCAGCAAGACGGTAGAAGGCATCGCTCGTCAGCCGGAACTTCGCGGCACGCTCCAAACGACCATGTTCATCGGCGTCGGTATCGTCGAGGTCGTTCCGATCATCGGCGTCGTCGTCGGCTTCCTGATGTTCTTCGGAGCGTAAGAAACGCTCATAAATGCGTAGAGGCGCGGAAGGCTTCAGCCCTCCACGCCTTCCGTTTGGATTCAGCCTTATAACGGCTGGCATGAACGATTCAGCAGAAAGGAGTGTCAGCTTTGGAATTTGTATGGACTTCAACCGTCATTACGATCGTGGCGTTCGTGCTGCTGTACTTGCTGTTGAACAAGTACGCGTTCGGTCCGTTATTTAATATTATGGAACAGCGCAAGCGTCTTGTCCTCGGCGAGCTGGAGCAAGCGGAAGCGAACCGCAAGGAGAGCGCAGCGCTTCTCGAGGAGCAGCGCAAAGCGATCGAGCAAGCCCGCAAGGAAGCTCAAGACATCGTCGAGCAAACGCGCAAAGTCAGCGCGAAAACGGCGGAAGACATCGTCGAGGCGGCGAAGAGCGAGGCAGCGCGTTTGAAAGAATCCGCGGTGCAGGACATCGTCAACGAGCGCAACCAAGCGATCGCCGAACTGCGCAAGCAAGTGGGCGAAATGTCCGTCAAGATCGCTACGAAGATTATCGAGAAGGAAGTCGACTCGAAATCGCAAGATGAGTTGATCGATAAGTATCTGAAAGAGGTCGGAAGCCGATGAGCGGCATGGGAGTAGCGGCTAAGCGCTACGCGAAAGCCCTGTTCGCCGTCGCTCAGGAGAAAGGTCTCGTCGAAGAGACGAAGGCGCAATTGGACGCCGTCGTCGACGCACTGACGAGCAGCTCTGACATTCAGGCGTTCCTCGAGCATCCGAATATCGCAGCTTCGAAGAAGAAGGAAGCGATTCGGACGGCGATCTCCGGGAAAGTGAACGAGTACGTGCTCCAAACGGTCCAGCTTCTCGTCGACCGCGGCCGCGCCGCGGCGATCGGTCCGGTACGCGACGCGTACGCCGCGATTGCTGACGAAGCGCTCGGACGAGCCGTGGCTTCCGTCGCGTCGGCGTTCGAACTGACGGCCGAGCAGCAGCAGGACATCGCGAGCAAGTTCAGCGCCATTACAGGCAAGCAAGTAACGGTCGAATCCGTCGTAGACCCGTCGCTTCTCGGCGGCATCCGCGTGCGGATCGGCGATACATTGTACGACGGCAGCTTGGCGACCAAGCTGGCGGAGCTTGAAAGATCGTTTAATCACGCAAGATAGGGGTGAAGGTTCGTTGAGTATCAGACCCGAAGAAATCAGCACGCTCATTAAGCAGCAGATTGAACAATATCAGTCCGAAGCTCAAGTGACGGAAGTCGGCACGGTCATCCAAATCGGGGACGGCGTTGCGCGCGCGCACGGACTTTCGAACGTTATGGCCGGCGAGCTGCTCGAATTCGAGAACGGCACCGTAGGCTACGCATTGAACCTGGAAGAAGATAACGTCGGTATCGTTATCTTGGGTCAATACCACGACATCAAAGAAGGTCAGCAAGTGAAGCGGACCGGCCGCATCATGCAGGTTCCGGTCGGCGAAGCGCTGCTCGGCCGCGTCGTTAACCCGCTCGGCCAGCCGCTCGACGGCAAAGGCCCGATCAACACGACGGAAATGCGGAACGTCGAATCCCCGGCTCCGGGCGTTATCGACCGGAAATCGGTTCACGAGCCGATGCAAACCGGCATCAAAGCGATCGACGCGATGATCCCGATCGGCCGCGGCCAGCGGGAATTGATCATCGGCGACCGCCAAACGGGGAAAACGTCGATCGCGATCGACACGATCCTCAACCAAAAGAACACCGACGTGCTTTGTATCTACGTCGCTATCGGCCAGAAGCAATCGACGGTTGCTCAAGTCGTCGAGACGCTTCGCAAGCATGGCGCGATGGATTACACGATCGTCGTCAACGCAGGCGCTTCCGAGCCGGCACCGATGCTGTGGCTTGCACCGTACGCGGGCGTTGCGATGGGCGAGTACTTCATGTACAAAGGCAAGCACGTATTGATCATCTATGACGACTTGACGAAGCAAGCGGCGGCATACCGCGAGCTGTCCCTGTTGCTCCGCCGCCCGCCGGGCCGCGAAGCGTATCCGGGCGACGTCTTCTACTTGCACTCCCGTTTGCTGGAGCGCGCGGCGAAGCTGAGCGATGCGCTCGGCGCAGGTTCGATTACGGCGCTGCCGTTCATCGAAACGCAAGCTTCCGACGTATCGGCGTACATCCCGACGAACGTCATCTCGATCACGGACGGCCAGATCTTCTTGGAAGCCGACCTGTTCTACTCCGGCCAGCGTCCGGCGGTCAATACGGGTATCTCCGTATCCCGCGTCGGCGGTTCGGCGCAGATCAAGGCGATGAAGAAGGTTGCGGGCACGCTCCGTCTCGACCTGGCGCAATACCGCGAGCTCGCGGCGTTCGCGCAGTTCGGTTCGGATCTCGACAAATCGACGCAAGCTCGCCTCACGCGGGGCGCGCGCACGATGGAAATCTTGAAGCAAGGCGTTCACGAGCCGATGCCGGTCGAGAAGCAAGTCGTCAGCATCTACATTGCGACGAAGGGCTTCCTGGACGACATTCCGGTTGGGGACGTACTGCGCTTCGAGAAGGAATTCCATGGCTACGTCGATGCGAACTATCCGCAAATCTTCGGCGCGATCCGAGACACGAAGGACCTGAGCAAGGACACCGAAGCACTCATTACCGAAGCGGTGGAAAAGTTCAAAAAGGGCTTCTCCGTTTCGGCGTGAGCGCGGAAGGGGCGTGACTAAGCATGGCTAAAGGGATGCGCGATATTAAGCGCCAAATCAAAAGCATTCAAAATACGAAGCAGATCACGAAGGCGATGGAAATGATCGCGGCCGCTCGCCTCAAGCGGGCCCAAGACGCCGCGCAGTCGGCTCGCCCGTATGCGGAAAAGCTTCGCGAAGTGATCGGTGCGATCGCAGCCGCCGGCGGCGCGTCGCACCCGATGCTGGAGAAGCGTCCGATTAAGCGGACGGGTTACATCGTCATCACGTCCGACCGGGGTCTCGCTGGCGGCTATAACGCCAACCTGCTCCGGAAGGTGCTGCTTACGATTCGCGAGAAGCATAAGTCCAACACGGACGAGTTCATGATGTTCGTGATCGGCCGCAAAGGCCGCGACTTCCTGCGCCGTCGGGAAATCCCGATCGCGTTCGAGAAAACGGGCCTGACGGACTTCCCTCGCTTCTCGGATATTAAAGAAGTGGCGGCAAGCGCCGTCAAAGCGTACGAAGAAGGCACCGTCGACGAGCTCGTGCTCGTGTACAACGAGTTCATCTCGGCGATCGCGCAGCGCCCTGTCGACAAAGTGCTCCTTCCGCTCGGCGAGACCGAGCAGAAGAGCGGCGCAACGGCGGCCTACGAATTCGAGCCTTCCCCGGAAGTCGTGCTGCAGCACATTCTCCCGCGTTACGCGGAGACGCTTGTGTACAGCGCGGTGCTCGAGGGCAAAGCGAGCGAATTCGGCGCTCGGATGACGGCGATGAGCAGCGCGACGAAAAACGCGACGAAGTTCATCAACACGCTCACGCTCCAATACAACCGTGCGCGTCAGGCGTCGATCACGCAAGAAATTACGGAAATCGTAGCGGGCGCGAACGCGCAAGGCTAACGATTGCGTTATGGTTCGGAGCCGGCAACAGGCTCATAAGATGCAAGGAGGGACAACGATGGTTAAAGGACGCATTCTTCAGGTCTTGGGTCCGGTTGTCGACGTCGAATTCGAACGCGGCCAACTTCCCGAGATCTCCAATGCGGTAAAATTGTTTCGCTCGGGCGAAACGGAAGCGTCGGTAACGGCGGAAGTCGCTGTTCACCTCGGCGATAACGTCGCACGGACGATCGCGATGTCCTCGACGGACGGACTCGTCCGCGGCGGCGAAGCGGTCGATACGGGCGCTCCGATCTCCGTACCGGTCGGCGCGGCGACGCTCGGCCGCGTATTCAACGTACTCGGCGAGCCGATCGACAACGCGGGCGAAGTTTCCCGCGACAAGGTGCTCCCGATTCACCGCGAAGCCCCGCATTTCTCGGAATTGTCCACGCAAGCGGAAATTCTCGAAACGGGCATCAAGGTTATCGACTTGCTCGCACCGTACGCGAAGGGCGGTAAAATCGGCCTCTTCGGCGGCGCCGGCGTAGGCAAGACGGTCTTGATCCAGGAGCTTATCAATAACATCGCGCAAGAGCACGGCGGTATCTCCGTATTCGCCGGCGTTGGCGAGCGTACCCGCGAAGGGAACGACTTGTACCACGAGATGAGCGATTCCGGCGTTATCGGCAAAACGGCGATGGTGTTCGGACAAATGAACGAGCCGCCGGGCGCGCGTCTCCGCGTTGCTTTGACGGGCCTCACGATGGCCGAATTCTTCCGCGACGAAGAAGGCCGCGACGTTCTGCTGTTCGTCGACAACATCTTCCGGTTCACGCAGGCCGGTTCCGAAGTATCCGCGTTGCTCGGCCGCATGCCGTCCGCGGTAGGTTACCAGCCGACGCTCGCGACGGAAATGGGTCAGCTCCAGGAGCGGATCACGTCCACGAAGAAGGGTTCCGTTACGTCCATCCAGGCGATCTACGTTCCTGCGGACGACTACACCGACCCGGCTCCGGCGACGACGTTCGCCCACCTCGACGCGACGACGAACCTCGAGCGGAAAATTTCCGAGCTCGGGATCTACCCGGCGGTCGATCCGCTGGCGTCCAGCTCCCGGATTTTGACGCCGGAAGTCGTCGGTCAAGAGCATTACGAAGTCGCTCAAGGCGTCAAGCGTTTGCTTGCTCGCTACAAAGAGCTTCAAGATATTATCGCGATCCTCGGTATGGACGAACTGTCCGACGAAGATAAAGTTACGGTTGCCCGCGCTCGCCGCGTACAACGTTTCTTGTCGCAAAACTTCCACGTCGCCGAGCAGTTTACCGGCATGCCGGGTAAATACGTTCCGGTCAAAGAGACGGTTCGCAGCTTCAAGGCGATCCTCGACGGTGGATATGACGATCTCCCAGAAGCCGCTTTCCTCTACGTCGGCACGATTGAAGAAGCGGTAGAGAAAGCGAAAACATTGTGATCGGGGGTCAGTAGACCATGAGCACAATGTTGTTGGAAATCGTGACGCCGGAACGGAAGATCTACGGGCAGGAAGTTTCTATGGTGCTTGCCAAAGGCCTCGAAGGCGAGCTCGGCATTTTGCCGAACCATATTCCGCTCGTTACGCCGCTTCGCATCGCCGCGGTCACCGCGAAGGTGGAAGGGCAGAAGGACCATGTGATCGCCGTTCACGGCGGTTTCATGGAAGTGCGCAAGGACAAGGTCGTCATCTTGGCCGAAAGCGCCGAGCTTCCTGAGGAGATCGACGCGGATCGCGCCGCTCGCGCACGCGAGCGCGCAGAAGCGCGAATTCGGGAAGCGCAGAAGGAGAAAGTCGATTTCCACCGCGCGGAGCGGGCGTTGGCGCGCGCAATGCTGCGGATCAACGTGAAAAATCGAGACATGTAATACGGATAGCAGAGCCGAAGGCGAACAGCCTTCGGCTCTTTTTTTGTTTTCGGCGGAGCATTAGGGGTCTATTCAAATTTTGACGCGCGTAAAATCAATCCGTGGTTCGGATTTCGAATCGGTTGAAGTGAAGTATAATGATGGAATTGCATGAAAGACGACTGACGCTTGTTCAGTAATTGTTTATTAGGCCGCTTTATAATGAAGCTTTGGAACGGTACGGACGAATATGTTTCTCTACATACTAAAGCGAGGTTAGAGGATGAAATTCAAACGAAGATTTATTAGCATGTTCACCGCGGCAGTCATCGGCTTTACATCGCTGATTCCTGCCCCGAGCGCCTCGGCCGATACGCATAGCCTGACCTGGCCGGCTATCTTTACTCCTTATACAACCAGCGACGGAAAATCGATTTTCGATAAAGCGGGCGAGGCCGGGATCAGTCCGATCGATGTGGATATTACGAGCGGTACGGACAAAGGCATCGGCAATTTGCCTTCGGTGTACCACGCGTCCGACGCGGACAATTTCTACGTTCGATTGCGGCTGAAAGGGAATCCGTACGACCGGAAGGGCGGTTTTTTGTCGTCGGTATGGATGGTCCATTTGGCGGGTAGCAACGGCAATCATCTTGCGACCGTCGGCCTGAACGGGAAATCGCCGAGCATCGATTATGTGTACATCGCGAATGCAGATGGCTCGAACGTTCGTCGCATTTATGAGACCGCCAACGGGAATACGGTTCCGGGCACTAGAATCGTGGCTGCGGAGAACGGGCAATACTTCTTGGATTTTCAAGTTCCGATCGCCGAGATCGCCGCGGCGACGAGCAACGCGCTGCAAGCAGGCAGTTCGGTAAAGCTCTATTTCGCCAGCTCCAAGGCGGCGAATCTCTCTGTCATAAATAAGGATGGAATGGACGAAGGGAACACAGCCTCGTTCGCTTCGTATGCGCCGGTTACGTTGGGGACGACGGCGCCTTCCGTGACGATCGACGGAGGATATAGCAAGGAATACAACACGACGACCGGTTACGTCATGACCGGCGTGACCTCGCATTCGGGCGTGACGGTTCGGATTGAAGGAACGGCTTGCACGACGCCGACCTATACGGGTTCGCCGACTGTGGCGGGCGATAAAACGTGGAGTCTTACTTTGCCGGCATGTATTACGGATTCGAACGGCACCTACACGGCCGTCGCGGAAGTCAGTTCTTCGGGCAAGACGGCAACTTATACGCAGGAAATCACAATCAAAGTCAACACGACCAACTCGATTACGATCGACGGCGGAGCGGCCGTGACGACGAGCAGCACGTCGAGGGCGTTCAGCGGAACAGCGGTCGGGAACGGGAAAGTACATTTATATATTGATGGTAATCGGGTCACTGGAACCAGCGGCGAAAATGTAGGGAACAACGGGAGATGGTCATCGAGTTCTTTTAGCCTGCCCTCTCCTTCGAATGGCAAAATGTACGTCATTACCGCGAAGTTTTCGGATACGCCGAACTCGCCGCCGCTCGCGATGGCGACCCAGCGGCTTACGTACACTTCGGCCGTCGTCGTGACGCCGACAGTAGCGATCAACACGCTGCCTACGGACGGATCGCCTCGTCCGACGATCTCCGGCACGAGTACGAACGCCGATCGCGTGGAGCTGGAGATCGACGGCGTGACTGTAGACATTATTACCGAAAATCCGGGTACATGGAGTTATACGCCCGAGAAGCCGCTGTCGGCAGGGAACCGAATCATTACCGCGAAAGCGAAGACGAACACCGGCAATACGGCCACGGACAGCAAAACATACAATGTTACGTTGCCTTCCATTACGATCGATAACGGGGATCCGTTCACGACGAACGACAATCTCCCGACGATCACCGGCCGCACGAACGCGGCGAACGGGAGCACGGTAACGGTTCAGATCAAACAAGGGGAGACCGTGGTGAAAACCGGGACGGCGACGCTTTCGAACGGAGTATGGCGGTTCGAAACAGCCGAGCCCCCATTGGCCGACGGGATGTATACGGTCACGGCCAGCGTAAGCGGCGTATCCGCTTCGCAGACGATGATCGTCGATACGACAACGACGGTGAGCATCGATGCGCCGGCACATCAATCGATGACCGACAATCGCACGCCGACGATCTCCGGCGGGTCTGACCCTGGAGCGACGATCGATTTGCAGATCGATCCGGGTACCGGAAGCGCAATGGTTGTCAGTCTTAAGGCGAACGGCTCCGGTATCTGGAGTTATACGCCGACGTCCGATTTAGCATATGGGCTGCGTACTTTAAGGGCGATAGCAACAGATGCGCATGGCAACGACTCTGCCCCTGCGGAGAGCGAGTTTACGATCACCCAGGGTCAAGTGGCGGCGCCGACGGCGAATCCGGCGAGCGGATCGACGGTGGCGAACGGGAGCGCGGTAACGCTGAGCACGACGACGGGCGAGGCGACGATCCATTACACGACGGACGGGAGCGACCCGGATACGGGCGATACGAGCGGAACGAGCGTGACGATCACCGGGAATCCCGGGGATACCGTGACGGTGAAGGCGATCGCGGTGAAGTCGGGCATGGTGAACAGCGTAATCTCGACGTTTACGTACACGCTGCAGGGTCAAGTCGCCGCGCCGACGGCGAATCCGGCTAGCGGATCGACGGTGGCGAACGGGAGCGCGGTAACGCTGAACACGACGACGGGCGACGCGACGATCCACTACACGATGGACGGCAGCGATCCGGATACGGGCGATGCGAGCGGAACGAGCGTGACGATCACCGGGAATCCAGGGGATACGGTGACGGTGAAGGCAATCGCGGTAAAGTCGGGCATGGTGAACAGCGTAATCTCGACGTTCACGTACACGCTGCAAGGTCAAGTCGCCGCGCCGACGGCGAATCCGGCGAGCGGATCGACGGTGGCAAATAACAGCGAGGTAACGCTGAACACGACGACGGGCGACGCGACGATCCACTACACGACGGATGGGAGCGACCCGGACACGGGCGATACGAGCGGAACGAGCGTGACGATCACCGGGAATCCAGGGGATACCGTGACGGTGAAGGCGATCGCAGTGAAAGCCGGGATGGTAAACAGTGTAATCTCGACGTTCACGTACACGCTGCAGGGTCAAGTGGCTGCGCCGACGGCGAATCCGACCCCGGGGCTCGTGCCGAGCGGTACGCAAGTCGAGTTGGGATCGACGACGACGGGAGCTACGATCTACTACACGGTCGACGAATCGACGCCGAGCAGGACTAGCGCGGTATATAGCGCACCGATTGCGCTGACCGCCGATACGACGATTAAGGCTTTCGCCGTAATGGAAAATCTGAGGGACAGCGACATCGTCACTTTCGCCTATACGGTAACGCAACAAACCTATGGCGGCGTGACCGGCGAACTGAGAAGCTTCACGGGCGGACTCGTGGCAGATGTAGAAGTCGTCGCACGGGATGTGTACGGCGCGAAGATCGGCTCGTCGATCACCGACGCGGACGGCGTGTACGCCATATCCTCGCTTCCTTCCGGGCCGATTACGGTCGCCGTGGAGAATACGTTGGGAACGCTCGTGTCGGCGCCGGTAACGATCGTCGCGAACCAAGTCGCGACGCAGCACCTGACCTTGCCGGAGCGCGCGAAGCTGCTGCTGACCGCCGACCCGTCGAGCATTGTCGGGGACGGCAAATCCAAGAGCAAACTGACCGCTTCGCTCCGGTACTTGGACGACACGCCGGTCTCCGGCGCGACCGTCCGCTATACGACGACGGGCGGCACGTTGAGCAAGAACGAAGCCGTCACCGACGCGAACGGGCTGTCGGAGGCGGAGTTGATCGCTCCGAGGCTGCAGGGAGTCCAACCGAAGAATGAAGAGCTGTGGGTTATCGTTCGAGACTTAGATCGCGGCGTGTTCGCCGAGCGAAAGGTGACCGCGACGCTGCTGCCCGCCATGATCGAAGGGATCGTCATCAGCGGCGGCAAGCCGCTGGCGAACGTCGAAGTGTCGATCGATATGATCATCGACGGCAACCGGTACACGATAACCGCCATTACCGGACCGGACGGGAAATACCGCTTGCTCGTGCCGAAGGTCGATTTTACGTATATCGTAAAGTTCAAAGCGCCGATTACGGTCGGGACGCGCACGGTAATGATGGAATTCGAACAAACGGCCGTCGTCGGCGGAGACACGGCCCCGGGCGAAACGGTACCGGCGACGAACCAAATCAGCGGTTATTTGTTTATCGCCGGCAGCTCTCTCAGCGACGGCCCGTTGTCGCTCTCGGACGTATTGAAGCATGACAACCCGGTGAGCGGCCGCATTTTCGACGAGAACGGCAATGAACTCGCAGGAAAAACGGTAACCATACATCCGGATGGGAAATACGAGGTCGCACAGCTTCCGCCGGGAACGTACACGCTTCTTTTCCAGATGAACGCGCCGAACGGCGAACGTTTGGCCGGCATACGGAAGAAGGTTACGATCGGGCAGAACGGCGAATTCGTCATCGAGCCGGATTTGATCGACCCTTACGGCATCGTCCGCGACGCGGTAACGAAAGCGCCGATCGAAGGCGCGCTAATGAAGCTGTACTGGGCGGATACGGCGCTGAACCGCTCGAAAAATCGTTCGGTGAATACGGAAGTGCCGCTGCCGGTGTTGGAGTTGTTCGCGCCGAACCAGAACCGGAACCCGCAGTCGACGACGGCGGCGGGGGAATACGCGTGGATGGTTTACGCGGACGGCGATTATTATCTGATCGGCACGAAGAACGGATACGTCGCATTCGACAGCAGAACCGACGCGCGCGAGGTCGACCTCGGCGACAGTTGGATCAAGGACGGCATCATTCACGTCGGCGAAACGATCGTCGAATACGATCTTGAGATGACGCCGCTGCCATCCGTCCCGGCCGCTCCGACGCTGCAAGCGAAGGAAATCAAGGAAAGCGGAGCGGTATTGCAATGGACGGCGGTCAACGGACCGGGACAAATCACGTACAGCATCTATCGCGACGGCGTGCTGATCGCGCAGGGACTGACGGCGCTCACGTACGAGGATACAGGCCTCTCGGCCGGAAAAACGTACAAATACGAAGTCGTCGCCGTCAATATCGCGGGATCTTCGCCGAAATCGAATACGGTGTCGGTCGAATTGCAATCGCTGGAGCAAATTAATGAAGATATTAAAGATGCGCTCAAAAAGCTGAAGGTACAATACGCGCCGGGCGACATCTGGGAAAGCATCACGCTGCCGCTCTTCTTGGTGAAAGACGGCTCCAACAACACGGTGGTCGGGTGGAAGTCGAGCAACGAGAACGTCATTAAGATTTCCGCCGACGCCGCGCACGACGACGATGGTAACGGCAAGATGGAATTTGTCGCGCAAGTCAATCGCCAAACGACGGATACGAGCGTCATTCTGACGGCGACCGTACGCAAAGCGAACGGAACGCCGCTCAGCAGAACGTTCCTGCTGATCGTGAAGAGCACGGTCGTCGAGGAGCAGAAGCAAACGGTAGGGCGCGAAAACAGCAAAGTCGTATCGAACGGCGAGGACATCCCGGTGACGATCAACCGGACGACGCTGTCCAACGGTCTGAAAATCGATAAGCTGGTTTTGTCGCAAGACGCGATGAACGCGTTGGCCGGCGCGAACGCGAGCAACCAAGACATTCGCCTGCAGTTCAGCGATATGTCGGACGTGAATCCGCTCGCGCGGGCCGACGAGCTCGCCGTGGAAATTCCGATTGCCGCAGTCGAAAGACTCGGAGCCGGGAATACGCTGCACATCGAAACGCCGGAAGGCTCGATCAAGCTCCCGGCGAGCACGTTGTCTGCCGTCAAGGAGTTGGGGACCGACTTGTTCTTCCGGGTCGTGCCGATTCGGGATCCGGCGCAGAAGAACGAGATCGCGAATCAAACGGAGCAGGACGCGCTCGTCAAGGCGGCCGCGGGAACGAACGAGATCGAAGTGCTCGATATCCCGCGGAAGATCGAGACGAACTACACCGGGCTGAATACGGACATCGTGCTGCCGTTCGCGAACTTGACGCTGCCGACTGATCCGGACGAACTGCGGAGGTACGTCAATTCGATTCGCGTTTACATTCAGCACTCGGACGGCACGAAGAGAGTCGTAGGCGGCAGCGGCCCGGACGATATTCCGGGGACGATCGTGTACGAGAACGGCCGGCCGATCGGCATCGCGTTCACGATTCCGAAGTTCAGTACGTTCACGATGTTCCGCGTCGCAACGGCCGCGCCGACGGCTCCCGTAATCGTACCGCCGGCGCCGATCCAGGTCGTCACGACCGAAATCGCACAGCCGGCAAAGGGCGTCATCGAGGTCACGCTGAACAACGCGCCGTCGTACTTCGACGAGAACGCCCTGACGGTCATCGTCGGCGGAAAGCCGGCGAAGGTCGTCAAAGTGGAGCTCAAGGGGAACCGCCTCGCGATTACGGTTGATCAGCCGATCGCGGCAGGGCTCCAAATCATCGTGAACTACGACGCCGCGGCGGCGAAACTGAAAAATCAATGGAACGCCCTTACGTCTTTCGAGCTGAAGCTCGACAACGGGGGCACGCATGAAAAATATATCAACGGGTATCCGGACGGCCGGTTCCGGCCGGAAAATTCGATTACCCGGGCCGAAGTGGCGGCCATCCTGGCAAGATTGCTGAACCGAGGCAACGAGAAGCGCGCCGCGGTGACGTATCCCGACGTAACGGACGCGCATTGGGCGGCTTCCTACATCGAAGTCATGAAGCTGAGCGGCGTGATGGGCGGGTACGACGACGGCGAGTTCAAGCCGGATCAACCGATTACCCGCGGAGAGTTCGCGGCGGTGCTGCTGCGCTTCATCGGGCGCGAAAACACGCCGACGAATGCGAGCTATTCGTTCCCGGATATTTCGGACCATTGGGCTCGCGATTTGATCGAATCGTTGAACGCGCTCGGCATCATGGTCGGAGAGAACGGCATGTTCCATCCGAACCGCGACCTGTCCCGCGCGGAGGCGGTAACCGCGATTAATCGCGCGATCGGACGGGGCGAACTGACGGGCGACTTCTCGCCGTCGTGGCCTGACGCCGGAAAGCGTCATTGGGCTTACGGGCACATCGAAGAGGCCTCCCGTTCGCACGAATATACGCGGATCAGCGACGAAGCGGAGCTTCTGATTCGATTCTTGGATTAAGAGCTCGCGATAAAAAAAGGGATGGCGCCGGACCAATGGTCGGAAGCCATCCTTTTTTTACAAACCGTTACAAGATGGGCTCGCGACCGTGAAGCCTGCGTACATAAGCGATTTGCCCGGCATGGAACGCTTCATGATGAAGGAGATTCTGCACGAGATCGTAAGGCGCGGGACGCTCCGGGTTCGCCCCGAGGAGGAAAGCCTCGTCGCCGAGCGAGACGGCCGTCTCGCGGAACGTCCGGCGTACTTCGGCATAGCGTTCGATCGATTCGCTCCATGCTTCGGCGGTCAGCGACGCCGGGGTTTCGACCCAGCTGCGGGACTCGTCCCATTGTTCGGGAAGCCCGCGAAGCCGACGGGTCGCTTCTTCGGCGCTGTACATTAAATGATGCAGCAGCTCGTAAATCGTGTGCCCGCCTTGAGACGGCCGGCGAATCGCTTCCTCCGCAGACACGGCGGCGAGCAAATCCTGCAGCGGAGCATACCAATGGTTGCCGAGGAAAATCATATCGAATTGTTTCGCTAATAAGGCTCCGGGCGTAAAAATCATTTGAATAACCTCCAAAACAGATTTTAATGGTTATAATACAAATGTAACTGGGCAACATTGCCAATGTCAATCCTCAAAGTAATATAAAGAAAGATAAAATGCGCAAGAACGGAACGGGGGACGGCACGAATGGAACATAAAGATACGGGTATGACATTCAGCTTTCTTGGAGGGGCTGCGCCGCTCGATTTTTGCAATACGGTAGACTGGCATACTAGCGAGACGCCGCAAGACCGGCTTCGCGGCTACGGGGATTTCGTCGCGTGGGCGATAGCCGCGGGGGTCGTTTCGGAAGATGAAGCGGAAACATGTCTTGCGGCCGCTCGCGGGCGAGACCGAGAGGCGGACGAGGCGTTCCGGGAGGCGATCGAACTTAGGGAAACGATGTTCCGCGTATTCAGCGCGGCGGCTCGACGGGAAAAGCCGGACGAGCGGGACGTCGCCCGGCTCAATGAAGCGTGGAAAGAGACGTCTGCGCGCCTTGCGCTCGCCCACGGCGACGGCGGTTTCGAATGGCGCTGGACCTTCGGGAGCAAAACGGATCTGCTGCGGCCCCTGTACCCAATCGTTCGGGCGGCCGTCGAACTGCTCGTCTCTCCGCGGGCGGCCGACCTGCGCCGATGCGAGGGACCGCCCGGCTGCGGATGGTTGTTCTTGGACCGGACGAAAAATCGGAGCCGGCGCTGGTGCAGTATGAGCGACTGCGGCAATCGGGCCAAAACGCGCCGTTACTATCAGCGCCGCCGCGAAAACGGGAAAAATGACGGATAAACATCCGGCGGTTTTGGGAACGATGGAAAAATGAGACTGCGGGAAAAGGCTTGCGGCAGGCGGGAGAGCTTGTACGAAAACGCTTCTTTTCATGTACGCGGGTGGAAGTTTTTGATATAATGAGAACGGTTTTATCAGGAAAACATTTCAAGTCTCATAAGGGAACCTTATGTGCGAACAAGGAGGAGACGAAGGCTTGGAACATTACATGAACAATTACGTGCTCGTGGCGATTTTCGTCGCGCTCGGGATTTTCCTGCCCGTCGCCGCGCTGACGATCGGCAAGCTGCTCAGGCCGCACAAGCCGACGCCGGAGAAGCTGACGACGTATGAAAGCGGCAACGAGCCGGTCGGCACGGGGCAAGTTCGGTTCAACGTTCGATACTATCTGTTCGCGCTGATGTTCGTTATTTTCGATGTCGAGGCCGTGTTCTTATATCCATGGGCCGTCGCATACGATCAATTGGGCCTGTTCGCCGTCGTGGAGATGCTCATCTTCGTCTTGTTGCTCGTGATCGGCTTGATCTATGCCTGGAAGAAGAAGGTGTTGAAATGGACCTCGATTTAAACAAAATTTCGCCCGAAGAACACGAGGAGATGCAGCGCAACGTTTTCATGACGACGCTCGAGCAGCTCAAGGCGTGGGCGCGGAGCAACTCGCTCTGGCCGATGACGTTCGGGCTCGCTTGCTGCGCGATCGAGATGATGGGCACCGGCGGTTCGCACTACGACTTGGACCGGTTCGGCGTCATTTTTCGGACATCTCCCCGCCAATCGGACGTTATGATCGTCGCGGGCACCGTGACGAAGAAGATGGGACCGTTGCTGCGGAAGCTGTACGACCAAATGCCGGAGCCGAAATGGGTCATCGCGATGGGCTCGTGCGCGACCGCGGGCGGCCCTTACGTCAAATCGTACTCGGTCGTCAAGGGCGTCGATCAAATCGTGCCCGTCGACGTGTACATTCCGGGTTGTCCGCCGAATCCGGCCGCTCTGATCTACGGCATTAACAAGCTGCAAGAGAAAATCCGGTACGAAGCGAAGACCGGAAAGCGGGTGACGAGTCAGTGACGGAAGACGATAAAGTAAAGAAGGCGGCGGAGGAACTGGCGAAGGAAGCCGGTCCGAATCCGCCAGAGAAGGCGCCGGAGGGATACGACGTGTCCGTGCCGCAGAACGAGGCGGAGGTCGCGAAGTATACGCCGGAGCCGGATAAGGACGGAGAAATCCATACGAACGCCGTCGGCGAGAAGGTGAAGGTCGAGGACGGACACGCGACGCCGACGGAGGCAACGGTGCAGAAGGCGGAAGCGCTGCAGGCGCAAGGGGAAGAGGTCGCCAAGGAGCGGGCGCGGGACGCCCAAGCCGTCGATGCCGGAGTGAAGGAAAAGGCGCAGACAAGCGGAGCGGATTCGCAAGGCGAGACGCAGCCTGTTCCCGCGAAAGCGGTTACGGACGAGGAGAAGGAAGCGCGCGTAAAGCGCGCGGCCGAGGCGAGAGCGGCCCGCGCCGCCGCCGGAGGCGAAGGCGCCGCGGAACGGCCTGCGCGCGCTCCGCGCGCGCCTAAGGCGGAGGAAGGCTCCGCGGAGCCGCCCAAGCCGAAGGAGCCGTCGAAAAATCAGCCGCTGCTCGATCGCATCGCGGCCATTTTGAAGGAAGAAGTCGGAGAAGACGCGGTCGAGAAGGCGGAAATCAACGACAAGAGCGGCGAGATCCCGACCTTGACCGTGAAGAGCGACCGCTGGTTCGCCGCGGCCCGGACGCTCAAGACGCATCCGGAGCTGTCATTCCACTATCTCCGCAACTTGTCCGGCGTCGATCAGGAAACGCATCTCGAAGTGGTGTACCACTTGATTCACTTGGAATCGAAGCGGGAGGCGTGCGTCAAGGTGAAAACGGACCGCGAACAACCGTCGATCCCTTCGGTCACGCCGCTATGGTCGACGGCCGATTGGAACGAGCGGGAAGTGTACGATTTGTTCGGCATCGATTTCCCGGGTCATCCCGACCTGCGCCGCATCATGATGGCCGACGATTGGGTCGGCCATCCGCTGCGCAAAGACTACGAACCGCTGGACCCGGAGGTGTAACCGGCTCATGGCATTAAGAACCGAAGAACTGCTGCTCAACGTCGGCCCGCAGCACCCGAGCACCCACGGCGTATTCCGGATCGTCGTCAAGCTGGACGGCGAGATCATCAAAGAAGCGACGCCGGTGATGGGGTACTTGCACCGCGGCACGGAGAAGCTCGCCGAGAACTTAACGTACACGCAGATCATCCCGTATACGGACCGGATGGACTACGTATCGGCGATGACGAATAACTATGTGCTGTGCCACACGGTAGAGAAATTGATGGAGCTCGAAATTCCGGAGCGCGCGGAGTACCTGCGCCTCATCGTTATGGAGCTGCAACGCGTCGCGTCCCATCTCGTCTGGTGGGGAACGTACTTGCTCGATATCGGCGCGATGAGTCCGTTCCTGTACGCGTTCCGGGATCGGGAAGTCATTATCAATTTGTTCAACGAGCTGTGCGGCGCGCGTCTTACATACTTTTACATGCGCGTCGGCGGCGTAAAATGGGACGCGCCCGAGGGCTGGATTCAGAAGGTCCGCGATTTCGTGCCGTATATGCGCGAGAAGCTGGAGGAATACCATAACCTCGTCAGCGGCAACGAAATTTTCTTGTCCCGAATCAAAGGCGTCGGCCAATACGACGCGCAAACCGCCATCGATTACGGTCTTAGCGGGGCGAACCTGCGCTGCACCGGCGTCAAATGGGATTTGCGCAAAGATCAACCGTACAGCCTGTATTCGAAATTCGACTTCGACGTTCCCGTCGGGAAGAACGGCGACTGCTACGACCGCTACCAAGTCCGTCTTGCGGAGATCGAACAAAGCCTTCGCATTCTGGAGCAGGCGGTCGACAACTTCCCCGGCGAAGGTCCGATCATGGGCAAAGTACCGCGGGTCATCCGCCCGCCGGAAGGGGAAATTTACGCCGCGATCGAATCGCCGCGGGGGGAAATCGGCTGCTATATCGTATCGAGAGGCAAAGATAAGCCGTTCCGCTTGAAATTCCGCCGCCCGTCGTTCGTCAATCTGCAAATTTTGCCGAAGCTGCTCGTCGGCGAATCGATGACGAACTTAATTACGATTTTAGGGGCGACCGATATCGTAGTCGGGGAGGTCGACGGCTGATGACGTATTTCGAAAATCCGCTGACGTGGACCGGTTTTATCACGATGCTGCTGGTCGGCGTGCTGATGCTGCTCGTCGTGCTCGGGTTCGTCACCTACGCGATATACTTCGAGCGCAAGGTCATCGGCTGGATGCAGTTTCGGATCGGCCCGAACCGGGTCGGCCCGTTCGGCCTGCTCCAGTCCGTCGCGGACGTGGCGAAGCTGCTGCTGAAGGAAGACACGATTCCGTCCAAAGCGGACCGCGCCCTGTTTATCCTCGCGCCGGCCATCGCGTTCGTCCCTTCGTTCGGCGTCATCGCCGTGCTGCCGTATACGAGCAACCTGTACGCGGCCGACCTGAACGTCGGCTTGCTGTATTACGGCGCGCTCACCAGCATCTCGACGCTCGGCATCGTGCTGGGCGGCTGGGCGTCCAACAACAAATATTCGCTGCTCGGCGGGATGCGCTCCGCCGCGCAAATGATCTCGTACGAAGTGCCGCTCATCCTGTCGATGGTCGGCGTCATCATGCTGTCGGGCAGCCTCAACCTGCGAACGATCGTCGAAGGGCAAGCGGGCTGGTTTTGGAACTGGAACCTGTTCCCCCAAATCATCGCCTTCGGCGTATTTCTGATCGCGGCGGTGTCCGAATTGAATCGGACGCCGTTCGACCTGCCGGAGGCCGAATCGGAGCTTGTCGCCGGCTATCACGTCGAGTACAGCGGCTTCCGGTTCGCCTTCTTCATGCTGGCTGAGTACGTATACGTCTACGCGATCGCGGCGTTGACGACGGTGCTGTTCCTCGGCGGATGGCATGCGCCGCTGCCGTTCCTCGCGTTCGTGCCGGAATTGATTTGGTTCCTGCTCAAGTTTTCGGCGGTCGTGTTCTTCCTGTTCTGGCTGCGCGCGACGATGCCGCGGGTGCGGGTGGATCAGCTGATGGGCCTCGCCTGGAAGTATTTGCTGCCGATCGCGCTCTTGAACATTTTCCTTACGGCGCTCGTGAAAGAACTCCTGTAAATAGAGCTGGATGGAGGGGTACCCATGAAAGGGATCGCGAAAGGCTTGGGCGTCACGCTCAAAAGCATGACCAAACAAAAAGTGACCTACGCTTATCCCGACGTGCCGATGACGATGCCGGATCGATTCCGCGGCGTGCAGCATTTCGACCCGGACAAATGCATCGTGTGCAACCAATGCGCGCGCATTTGCCCGACCGAGTGCATTACGCTGACGGGCAAGCCGAATCCGGACCCGGAGAAAAAGGGCAAAGTCATCGACACGTACGACATCAACTTCGAAATTTGTATTCTTTGCGATCTGTGCACGGAGGTATGCCCGACCGAAGCGATCGTCATGACGAACAACTTCGAATTGGCGACGTACAGCCGAGACGATCTATTCAAAAACATGGAATGGCTGAACGACAACAACACGAACATCCGCAGCGAGAATACCCGCAACCCGCAGCCTGGCGGCAAAGGAGGGGCCAATTAAATGTCGTTCCTGACAGGCGAATTGGTCGCCTTCTTCGTGTTTGCGCTCCTCGTGATCGGCGGATCGATATTCATGCTGAGCTTCACCAAAGTGGTGCATATGGTCGTCTCGCTGGCATTCGCATTTCTTAGCCTCGGCGGACTGTACGTGCTTTTGGAAGCTGAATTCGTCGCCTTCGTGCAAATTCTTATTTACGCGGGCGCCGTGTCGATTCTGATGATTTTCGGGATCATGCTGACGAAGCACGAGTCGAGCGACGAGGCGCCGCCGTGGACGCGCCAAGAAACATGGGCGGCGCTCGGCTGCGTCGCGCTGTTCGGCATTTTGTTTTTCGCCATCCAACGGGCCGAGCTGCCGAGAGGGGCAACGTTCGATCCGGGCGCCGATAATACGCGCGCGATCGGCGAAATCATTTTCACGGAGCGGGTGCTGCCGTTCGAACTGGTGTCGGTGCTGCTTACCGTCGCCTTCATCGGCGCCATCGTGCTCGCCAGAAGGGAGGAAGGACCGTGACGGTGGATTTGGCCTCTTCTTACCTCACTTTGGCGGCGATTTTGTTCTGCATCGGGCTGTTCGGCGCCTTGACGAAGCGCAACGCGGTCATCGTGCTGCTTTCGATCGAATTGATGCTGAACGCGGTCAACCTGAACTTGGTCGCCTTATCGAAGTACGGCGTCGTGCCGTCCTTGACGGGGCAAGTGTTCTCGCTGTTTACGATCACGGTCGCGGCGGCGGAGGCGGCGGTCGGGGTCGCCATCCTTATCGCGCTGTTCCGTAACCGGGGAATTAGCGACGTGCAAGATATGAACGAGATGAAGCATTAAAGGAGGGGAAGGCAGATGGATTCTACGTTCGTGCAATACGCTTGGCTGATCCCGCTCTTTCCGCTCCTGAGCTTCTTGATGCTGACGGCCATGGGCAAAGGAGCGCGCGTCGTCGGTCCGGCGATCGGCACCGTCGCCGCATTCGCGTCGCTGGGCCTCTCGCTGCTCGTCTTCTTCGAACGGATGAACGGGGCGGCGGCTTATACGTGGGACGATTGGCGATGGATCGACATCGGCAGCTTCTCGCTGTATATGGGCTTCGAAGTGACGAATTTGAACGCGCTGATGCTGGTCATCGTAACGCTGGTCAGCGCCTTGGTAAACTTGTATTCCATCGGCTACATGTCCGACGACGAGCGCATCTCGACGTTCTTCGCGTACGTGTCGCTCTTTACGTTCTCGATGCTCGGGCTCGTGTTGTCGTCCAACATCTTGATGCTTTACATCTTCTGGGAGCTGGTAGGCGTCTGCTCGTTCCTGTTGATCGGCTTCTGGTATCACAAGCCCGAGGCGAAAGCCGCCGCGAAGAAGGCGTTCATCGTCACGAGAATCGGCGACGTCGGGTTGTTTATCGCCATCCTGCTGCTGTGGTGGGCGATGCCAGGCCACCAGCTCGATTTCAACTCCATTCACAATGCGTTTATCGGAGGGGAGATCGACCAGGGGCTCGCCGCATGGATCGCGATATTGATTTTCGTCGGCGCGGTCGGCAAGTCGGGTCAATTCCCGCTGCACACCTGGCTTCCGGACGCGATGGAAGGACCTACGCCGATTTCGGCGCTCATCCATGCCGCGACGATGGTGGCGGCGGGCGTCTACTTAGTGGCGCGTACGTACGATATTTTCTTGGCGTCGCCGCTGGCGCTGGACGTCGTGGCGTACGTCGGCGCGTTCACCGCGCTGTTCGCGGCGTTGATCGCCGTCGCGCAGAACGATATCAAGCGGGTGCTCGCGTATTCCACCGTCAGCCAGTTGGGGTATATGATGCTGTCGCTCGGCATGGGCTCAGAGCTCGGGAAGACGGCCGCGCTGTTCCACCTGTTTACGCACGCGTTCTTCAAAGCGCTGCTGTTCCTCGGGGCGGGCAGCGTGATCCACGCCGTACATAAACAAGACATCCGCGAGATGGGCGGATTGTTCGGGCCGATGAAGATTACCGCCGTCACGTTCGCGATCGGCACGCTGGCGCTCTCCGGCTTGTTCCCGTTCGCCGGCTTCTGGTCGAAGGACGCGATTTTGACGGAGACGCTCCACCACGGACACACGATCCTATTCGCGGTCGGATTGCTGGCTGCATTTTTTACAGCTTTTTACATGACACGGTTGTATGTGAAAGTATTTCTCGGGAAATGGCGCGCGGACCAACCATCGCACGCGCACGAATCGCCGCTGGTCATGACGCTGCCGCTTATCGTGCTGGCGGTGCTCGCGGTCGCAGCCGGTTTCGTCAACTTGCCGGGGGAACCGTGGCTTGCGGGGTGGCTTGAAGGGAAGACGCTCACCGAGCACGCGGACTGGATCGTGATCATTTTGTCGAACGTCGCGGCGCTCGCGGGCATCGGCATTGGATATGCGGTGTTCCGGAAGCCGGAGGGCGAGGCGAACGCAACGGGCTGGTACGCCGTGCTCCGCAACAAGTTTTATATCGACGAACTGTATCAAGCCGTTATCGTAGCCCCGTACCGGGCGATCGGGCAGGCGCTTCACTTGTTCGACGTGTATGTCGTCGACGGCCTGGTCAAGCTAGTCGCCGCGGCGACGTCCGGCATCGGACGCGTCGGCACGAGGCTGCAGAACGGTCAATTGCAAACGTACGGAGCCATGATGCTGATCGGCTGCGTTCTGCTGATCGCGGCGCTGGCGGGAAGGAGGTTCCTCTAGATGCTCGATCAAATTCCAATCTTATCTTTGATCGTGTTCACGCCGCTGCTCGGCGTGCTTGCGCTGCTGTTCGTGCCTCGGCACAACGGCAGGTTGATCCAATGGATCGGCATCGGAACGACGTTCTTGCCGCTGCTGCTCAGCGCTTGGCTGTACGCCTCCTTCGACATCGCGAAGGCGGGAGACCAGTTCGCGGAAACGCTTCGTTGGATTCACGTTTCTCTGAATACGGAGCTGCTTGAACGGTTGGGGTCGGTAGAAACCTATCATGTGCAGTTCGATTACGCGCTGGCCGCGGACGGTTTATCGCTGCCGCTCGTGTTCCTGACCGCGCTCGTCGCCTCGATGGCAGCGCTCGCGTCGGTGACGATCAAGAAGCGGTTCAAGACGTATTTTATTCTGTTTCTGTTGTTGGAAACGGGCATGCTCGGCGTGTTTTTAGCGAGAGATTTGTTCCTGTTCTTCTTGTTCTTCGAAATTACGCTCGTCCCTATGTTCTTCTTAATAGGGATCTACGGGCTGTATGAAAGGGAAAAGGCGGCGAACAAGTTTCTTGTCTACAACGGCTTGGGTTCTGCGTTCATGCTGATCGCGTTCCTTATTTTGATTTCGACGGCGGGGATGACGGTCGAAGGATCTTCGTTCGTTTACTCCGGCGCCTACGACACGATTCTGAAAAACATGCAGGATGCGGCTTCCTTCGCGAATCTCGGACCGGAGCTCGGACAAAGCTTCCCGAATCCGTTCTTCCTGACGGAGGGGAACCGGACGCTGGTCTTCTTCCTGCTGTTGATCGCGTTCGGCATCAAGCTGCCGATCTTCCCGTTCCATACGTGGATGCTCCGGGTGCATACGGAAGCGCCGCCGCCGATCGTCATGATTCACTCCGGCGTGCTCCTCAAGATGGGCGCTTACGGTTTGCTGAAATTCGGCGTGTTTCTGTTCCCGAGCGAAGCGAAGCAGTGGGCCGTCCTGATCGCCGTCTTGGGCGTGGTGAATATTTTGTACGGCGCCGCGCTCGCATTCGTGCAGAAAGAGTTCAAGCTTATCCTTGCGTATTCGTCCGTGAGCCACATGGGCATCGTGCTGCTCGCCACGGCGGCGATGAACGGGATCGGGGTGCAAGGCGCCGTGTTCCAAATGGTGTCGCACGGCCTCATTTCCGCGCTCATGTTCTTGCTGGTCGGCAGCTTGTACGAACGGACGTCGTCGACGCAGCTGTCCGCGATGGGCGGCTTCGCGAAGTCGATGCCGTTCATGAGCGGGATGCTGCTGATCGCGGGCATGGCCTCGCTCGGACTGCCGGGTCTCTCCGGCTTCGTCAGCGAGCTGCTCGCGTTCCTGTCGTTGTTCGACGCGATGCCGATCTTGACGGCCGTCGGCTGCCTCGGCATCATTTTAGCGGCGGTCTACGTGCTTCGCGGGGTGCTCGCGATCACGTTCGGCCCGCCGAAGGAAGCTTCCCTGGGCTACAAAGACGCGCGATGGATCGAGGCGGTCCCGATGATCGCGTTGACGGCGTTTATTTTACTGATCGGCATCTATCCCGCCGTCTTGAGCGAACCGTTGCAAACGACGATCGGCGGGATCGAGCAGTGGCTCGCGGGTGCCGATGCGAACGGGGGAGGGTAAACGATGGAACCGACCGAATCTTTGCTGCGGCTGAAAGTCGCCGACCTCGCTCACTTGGCGCCGGAATTGACGCTCGTGATCGCGGCGGTCGTCTTCTCGCTGCTCGATCTCGCGCTGCCGCGTTCCGCGAGCCGGACGGCGATCGGCTGGCTGACGCTCGCCGCCCTGGCGGCGTCCGCCGTCTTCGCGGCGCTGCAGCTCGGCGTCGAACAGCCTATCGCCTTGCTGAACCAATCGTATCGCGTCGACGATTTCGCGCTCGTGATGAAGCTGCTGTTCCTCGCCGGGGCGGCGTTGTCGATTCTGATCAGCTTGGGCATGCGGAAAGACGATCTCGCGGGCGACGATGTGGGCGAATACTATTACTTCTATTTGCCCGCGACGCTCGGGGCGATGATCGTCGCATCGTCGGCGGATCTCATTATGCTGTTCGTCGGGATCGAGCTCCTCAGCATCACGACTTATATTATGGTAGGCATGCGCAAGAAGCTGTCCGTTTCCACGGAAGCGGCCTTCAAGTATATCGTGATGGGGGGCATTTCGTCGGCGTTCCTGCTGTACGGCATGTCGTTCCTGTACGGGCTGTCGGGCTCGACGAATCTGCTTGAAATTAATATGGCCTTGCGGACAGGCGGCATCGAGAGCTTCTCGGCGCTGCTGTACGTCAGCTTCTTCCTTATGCTGACGGGACTCGGATTCAAAATCGCCGCGGCGCCGTTCCACGCTTGGGCGCCGGACGTATACCAAGGCGCGGCGACGCCGGTGGCTGCGTATCTGGCCGTCGTCTCGAAAGCGGCGGGCTTCGCGATGCTGTTCCGCTTGTTCTATACGGCATTCTTCCAGACTGGTTCGACGGAAGCGCCGCTGCATCAAGACATGTTCCTAGCCCTCGCCGTGCTGGCGGCGGCGGCGATGGTCATCGGCAACGCGATGGCGCTTCGCCAGCAGAATGCCAAGCGGCTGCTCGCCCTGTCGGGCGTCGCGAACGCCGGCTATTTGCTCGTGCCGATCGCGGCCGACGTCGCATTGTTCCGCGTCAGCGGCTTCTCGGAGCTCGTCTACTATATGATCGCCTACTTGTTCATGAACATGGGGGCGTTCGCCGCGATCGCGATCGTTTCGCGGACGGAAGGCCACGACGAGCTGCGCGGGTTCGCAGGCTTGTATCATCGGGCGCCGTGGACGGCGTTCGCGATCGTGCTGATTGTGCTGTCGCTCGCCGGCATCCCGGTGACGGGCGGTTTCTTCGGGAAGCTGTTCATCCTGCTCGGCGCAATCGAGATGAAGCTGTTCTGGCTCGCGCTGCTCATGATCGCGACCAGCGTCATTTCGTTCTATTATTATTTCGGGTTTATCCGCCAAATGTTCATGCGCCCGGGCGCGGAGGAGACGCCGATCAAGGTTCCGCCGGTATTGGGTACCGCCCTGTGGCTGTCGGCGGCGGCCGGCGTGCTGATGGGTTTTTTCCCGGGTCCGCTGCTCGGATGGTTGGAAGGGTTGTTCCGGTTTACGACCGATTTCTTTATCTAGCGATTTCCGGAGGAAGGAGAGGCTGCGCGCCTCTCCTTTTTTTTGTCGCATAGTCTGTCGCGGACGTTTACTTTCCTTTACAAATACAGGCGGTTTGTTACATTTTTCCGAACGTTGATTTGGGGGAGGTTTTCGGAGCCCAATAGCGAATACAAATAATGGAGCAGACTTTTCCCTTGCAGGGTTAGCGGAAGCGGGGAACGAACATGAAACGACTGAAACGGATAAAAACGTGGATCCCGGCGTTGGTCGCCGTATGGGCCGCCGCCTTCATCGGGGCTGCTTCCCTTCAGGCGGCCGCCGCTCCGCCTAACGATCCGCATTATGATAAACAGAGCTACTTGAACCAGATCGGCGTGCCGGCGGCGTGGGAGAGAATCGCTTCCACGGGCAAGACGCTGAAGCCGGTGACCGTGGCGGTGATCGACACCGGCATCGATTTGAACCATCCCGATTTGAAAGGGAGGCTTATCGAAGGGGTCAATATTTTGCAGCCGAAGCGGCCGCCGCAGGACGACAACGGCCACGGCACCGCCGTCGCCGGCGTCATCGCGGCCGTCGCGGGGAACGGCGAAGGCATCGCCGGCATCGCGTCCAACGCGCGCATCATGCCGATCAAAGCGATCGACGCCAAAGGCGTCGGCGAGGAAGAGCATTTGGGGCAGGGCATCGAATACGCCGTCAATCATGGAGCGGATATCATCGTCTTGTCGCTCGGACTTCATTTGTATTCGCCGTACTTATCCGAAATCGTCGATTACGCGGAAAGCAAAGGCGTGCTTCTCGTGGCGGCGACCGGGAACGAAGGGAAGACCGTCCGATATCCGGCGGCGTACCCGTCCGTCGTCGCCGTGGGCGGCGCATCGCTTACGAACGAACACAAGGCGCTGTCCAATTTCGGTCCGGAGGTCGATCTGATCGCGCCGTGGTACGTGTACACGACCGGATTGAACGGCAAATACGTCAAAAAAGAGGGCACCTCGATGGCCGCGCCGCAAACGGCCGCCGTCGCCGCGCTGCTTCTTGGCCTCGATCCGAGCTTGACGCCGGGCGATATTCGGGAGTACCTGCGGCAGTCGGCGCAGCCGCTCGGCCCCGGTTGGAACGCGCGTACCGGCTATGGGCTGCTGCGGGCGGACGCGGCGGTCGCGCTGACGCCGAAGGCGGACGCCTTCGAGCCGAACGACCGCAAGGAGCAGGCGAAACCGGTGTCTACCGTCGGGCTCGTTAGGGGGGAATTGACGAACGGATCGGACGAAGATTGGTTCGCGTTCGATCCGCCGTATCCGGGCGAAATCGGCGTGAAGCTTCGCGGCGCTTCCGTGAACGCGGAACTGCTGCTGGATCAAGGCACCGGCAGCCGGATTCGGTACGATCTGTCGAACGGGGCGGCCGTAAGGCTGCCGGCTCCGGACGGGGAGCGGCTGCTCGCGGCGCTGCGGTTGAAACCGGGCGCGGCGGGGCCGGTTCGCTATGAGATGGAAACGTCCTTCCATATTTACACGGACCCGTACGAGCCGAACGACAAGGCATACCAGGCGTTCCGGCTGCCGGCGAAAGCATCCAATATCATCGAAGGCACGTTCAGCAAAATCGACGACCAAGACTGGTTCGCGCTGCCCGTCGACGCGCCGGGCACCGTGTCGCTGCGGTTGGAATCCGACACGCTGCGGATCGAACCGGAGCTGTACTTCATCCGCGACGGCGATTCGGCGGGCCATATGTTCGACGAGGTCGGGGAAGGGAAGCCGCTATATTCCGGCAATATAGACGTGAAACCGGGTTTGTACTACATCCGCGTGAGAAACATTAAAGCGGTGTACCCGCTGCCGGTGGCGGGCAAGTATAAGCTGACGATCGATTTCGAACGGAAGCTGCCGGACGTATTCGAGCCCAACAACCGTTCGTATCAAGCGACGACGATGGCGGCCGATAAGGTGTATAACGGCGTATTCGACTCGGCCAAAGACGAGGATTGGTTTCAAATCCGCATCAGTCGAAGAAGCTTGGTGACGGTCGACCTGACGGGCATTCCGTTGGATCGGTACATGTATTACACGCTCTATAATTCTAATACGCAGCAGAAATATGGGAAAACGAGCCCGTTCGGCACGACGACGATGCGCATGCGGCATGAATTGGAGCCCGGCGTCTATTACATTCGGTTGATGACGGATGCGGCGTTCCAAGATAAGCAGTACGGCATCATGTTCCAGCGCGCGCCGCTGGTGGCCGGCTTCGTCGATATGGATCGGCACTGGGCCGCCGAAGCCGTGGAAAAATTGGTCGCGAAGGGCATCGTCACCGGCTTTGGGGATTATCGGTTCCGGCCGAGCGGGACGTTGACGCGAGCCGAAGCGGCTGCCATGCTGGCGCGGGCGTACGGTTGGAAGGCGTCCGAAGGCGCCCAGGCGTTCCCGGACGTGCCGAGCACGCACTGGGCGAGCGACGCGGTGCAGGCGGCCGCGGGGCAAGGCGTCGTGCACGGGTATCCGGATGGAACGTTCCGTCCGAACGATCCGGTAACCCGCGCCGAGATGACCGTCATGGCGGCGCTTGCCGCGGGCAAGACGGCGGCGCCGGCGAAAGACGTCTTCGCCGACGTGGCTCGCAGCCATTGGGCGGCGCCGTATATTGCCGCATTCGCGGCGGAGGGACGACTGCAAGGCTTTAAAGACGGCACATTCCGTCCGAGCGAAATCGCGAGCCGCGCGGAGTTCGCCACGCTGCTCGCCAGACTCATGAACTGAACAAGTAGACATCGAAGATGCGGGAGGGATTCGCGTGGCGGAAACATTGGCCAAAGCGGCGATTTCGCTGGGAAGCATTTATATCAGTTGGTGGGCGCTGCAGGCGCTCCGGTTCGACCGGTTCGTCGCGGTGCCGGGCAGTCGGCAGGCGAAGCTGCTGCACGTGCTGCTCGCCGTGATCGTCGGCCGTCAGTTTTCCGCGTTTCTCTTCGATTATATCGGTTGGACGCTGCGATGAGAGGCGGATTTCTACGCTTCGGAATAGGAACGAAAATGTTTGTTAACAATAAGTAGTACAACCGTCATAAATCGAAAGACCCTAACGAATACTGTAGAAAACTAACAGTTGTTTCAGGCGTTGGCTGATGCTAAACTGGAAAGCAGCGTGCAGAAACACGTCGAATTTTGTCATGCTTTCGGCGAAGTTCGGCTATGCCGTTTCTACAGAGCGGAAAACGCGGAGGGAACGAACGTATGAGCAAAATTTTGATCCGCGGGGGCAACCGTCTTCACGGCAAAGTGAAAGTGAGCGGTGCGAAGAACGCCGTATTGCCGATCATCGCTGCCTCGATTTTGGCCGCCGAGGGCGAGTGCCGCATTCATGATGCGCCGCCTTTGGACGATGTCATTACAATTAGTCAAGTGCTGCACGCTCTTGGGGTAAACATTCGTTACAAAGACGAGACGATTTACATAACCGCATCGCAGCTGACAAAGAGCGAAGCCCCTTACGAGCTTGTGCGCAAAATGAGAGCTTCCTTCTTGGTCATGGGTCCGTTGCTCGCCCGCACGGGGTATGCGCGCATTGCGCTTCCCGGCGGCTGCGCGATCGGTACGAGACCCATCGACCAGCATCTGAAAGGATTCGAAGCGATGGGCGCCGAGATCGACCTCGGCCAAGGGTATATCGAAGCGCGGACGAATGGAAAACGGCTTCAGGGCGCGAAAATTTACCTGGACGTCGCCAGCGTCGGCGCTACGGAAAACATCATGATGGCCGCGGCGCTCGCCGAGGGCGTCACGACGATCGAGAACGCCGCGAAGGAGCCCGAAATCGTCGACTTGGCGAATTTCTTGAACGCGATGGGCGCGAAAGTGCGCGGAGCGGGCACCGGGATGATTCGAATCGAAGGCGTCGACGCGCTTCACGGCGTGACGCACACCGTCATTCCCGACCGCGTCGAGGCTGGAACGTACATGATCGCGGCGGCGATTACGCGCGGCGACGTCTATGTCGAAGGCGCGATCGCCGACCATTTGACGCCGGTGATTTCGAAGCTGCAGGAGATGGGCGTCGTCGTCGAGGAAGACGAGAACGGCATCCGCGTTCGTTCCGGCGGCGCGTTGAAATCGGTCGATATTAAAACGTTGCCGTATCCCGGGTTTCCGACCGATATGCAGGCGCAAATGATGGCGCTGCTGCTCGTGTCGGACGGCACCAGCATCATTACGGAAACCGTATTCGAAAACCGGTTCATGCACGTCGCCGAGTTCAAGAGCATGAACGCGCAGATCAAGGTCGACGGCCGCACCGCGGTTATCAAAGGCAACGCCGCCCTGAAAGGGGCGAAGGTGTGCGCGACGGATCTTCGCGCGGGCGCGGCGCTGATCTTGGCGGCGCTGGCGGCGGATGGCGAGACGGAGCTGACCGGGCTTCATCACCTGGACCGCGGCTACGTCGACATTACCGGCAAGCTGCGTCGTCTCGGCGCAGACATCGAGCGAGTCGAAGCGGCCGCGGCGATCGTGGAAGAGGAGAAGGGCGTACCGTTCTTCTCGCCGCAAATATCGCCGTCTCTGGCGTAAACCCGTTCGACAACCAACCAATACATCAACGGAAGCGAGCCATCGGGCTCGCTTTTTTGTCTTTATGCAGGGGTTCTAGCAGGGAGCCGACGTTCATAGAATAGTAGCGACAGAACGGGAGGCTGACCATCATGCGTATATCCGGAAGCCGTATGCGGCGGAAGCGGCGAACCGCGCTGTGGGGCGCCGCGGGCGTCGCGGCCTTGGTTTCGGCCATGCTTGTGATTCCAGGCATTCTAGTAAATCGCTTCGAAGCGTGGGAGCCGGCCGTCATCGCGCCGCTGCAGCCGAAGGAACAGATCGTAGAGGACGAGGCGAGCGCGTCCATCGTCGTCCCGGTGTTCGTCACGGGGCGGAAGGAAGTGGTGAAGGTACCGCTGGAGCAATATGTTCGGGGCGTGCTTGCGGCCGAAATGCCGGCGGATTTCGAGCTCGAAGCGCTCAAAGCGCAGGCGATCGCCGCGCGGACGTATTTGGCGCGCCGGCTGGCGGCCGGAGGGGCGGACGATATGCCGCCGGAGGCGCAAGGGGCGATCGTCACCGATACGGTAGCGCATCAAGCGTATATTACGGAAGAGGCGCTCCGGGCAAAGTGGGGTTGGTTCGCCTATGCGCGGAACTTAGACAAGCTGACGCAGGCGGTGAACGAAACCGCAGGGCTTATCTTAACGTACGATGGCGAACCGATCCAAGCGGCTTTCTTTTCGACGAGCAACGGGTATACCGAAAACTCGGAATCGTACTGGCAGGCGATGTTGCCGTATTTGCGCAGCGTCGAATCGCCGTGGGACGCTATGTATGCCCCGAATTACGAACGGAAAGTGACGGTTCCTTACCAGGAGCTGTACAAGAAGCTAGGGCTCAAAGGATCCGCCGCGGCGCCGAAGATGACGCTCCTCGAGTCGTCGGAGAGCGGGCGCGTATTGTCGGTTCGAATCGCCGGCCGAACGTTCACCGGCAGGGAGGTGCGCGAGAAGCTCGGACTCGCCTCGACCGATTTCAAGTGGACGGTGCGGGACGGGCTCGTAGAATTCCGGACCGAGGGCTACGGGCACGGCGTCGGCATGAGCCAATGGGGAGCGAACGGAATGGCCAAACAAGGGAAAACCGCGGAGGAGATTTTGCTTCATTATTATACGGGCGTGAAGATCGAACCGCTGGACGACGATCTAGCAAAACGGGCGAGCCGTCTCTAAAATATTTTTTCTATCACCCCGCGAGGCCGTGTATAAAAGGGGTTGCGCTGGCAACAATGGCTAGTGAGGTGATAGAAATGAAGGATGAAAACAAGATTCAACCTTTGCAGGGGGAGCAAAACCCATCTTCCCGTCCTGTCGAAGGGCCAAGAGCGCAGGCTTCGTTCTGGAAGCGACTGCTCGGTAAAAAGTGGGTGTTCCCGGCTACCTATCTGGCGGCTGCGGCAATCATCCTAACGCTGATGTGGGTGTATCAGGATCAAAACTCGACCGCGGTGAACGAGGATCAGATGAATCTCGACGTCACCGGCGACGTGTCCGGCGAAACGCAAGGCCCGGACGCGGTAGCGGTTACGGCGGAAGCGGAGACGCTCGGCTGGCCGGTGCAAGATCACGGCAGTTTGGAAGTCATCCTTGGGTTCTTCGACGTGAACAACACGAACGAAGATAACCAAGCGGCGATGGTCGAATACGGCGATACGTTCACGCCGCACTACGGCATCGACCTTGCGAGCCCGAACAACGAAGCGTTCGACGTGCTCGCGGCGATGAGCGGCACGGTCACTCGTGTCGAGCAAGTGCCGATCGTCGGTCATCTAATCGAGATCAAGCACGAGAACGGCCTCAGCACGGTGTACTCCAGCGTCGATCAAGTGCAGGTCGCGCAAGGGGACCAAGTGGCCAAGGGCGAGTTGATCGCGAAGTCCGGACGCAACGAGCTCGAGAAGGATCTCGGCAACCACGTCCACTTCGAAGTGTGGGAGAACGGCAAGCCCGTCAACCCGGAAGATTACATCGAGCAATAAAGCGATTGGCGCGGCGCCGCATAGGCGCCGCGTTTTTTGTGCGAAACGGACCCGATTACGAGAAAAATGAAAATAATGCGTCAAGTTGAGCTTGTCAGGCTTGGCTTTAAAGAATAAGTGTGTAAGCCCCTCAATATACTGTACCAAACATCTCGATCACAGGGAGGCGAGGGGTGTGCACGATTACATTAAGGAGCGAACGATCAAAATCGGGCGCAGCATTGTCGAAACGAAAAACACGGTTCGTACGATCGCGAAAGAATTCGGCGTGTCGAAAAGCACGGTGCACAAGGATCTCACCGAACGTCTGCCGGAAATCAATCCGGAGCTGGCCAACCAGGTGAAGACGATCTTGGAGTATCACAAATCCATCCGCCACCTGCGCGGAGGAGAAGCCACGAAGATCAAATATAAGAAGACGAAGCAGAAGCCGGCTCCCGCTCTGACCGGACGTTCTTAACGCCCGTAGGAACGTTCGCTCCTTTTTTCACCAAGTATCTAAGTTTCCCAACTCCCAAAAAAGGATTTTGCCATTTTGCAGCGAATATTCTTATAGTTAACGTGCTTAATATGGTGCATCGGTGCTTCGTCCCGTTAGCCGCGGGAACGCCGTGAGGAGGATTCTTGGATGTTTGGCAAAGATATCGGTATTGATTTGGGGACGGCCAACGTTCTCATTCACGTCAAAGGGCGCGGGGTCGTCCTTGACGAACCTTCCGTCGTCGCGATCGAAAGCGAGACGAAACGCGTGCTTGCCGTAGGCGAGGAAGCGAGACGCATGGTCGGCCGTACCCCGGGCAATATCGTCGCGGTGCGTCCGTTGAAAGACGGAGTGATCGCGGATTTCGAAATCACGGAGATGATGTTGAAGCATTTCATTAGCCGGGTGGGCGGCAAACGCTGGTACAGCCACCCCCGGATCTTGATTTGCGCCCCTACCAACATCACCTCCGTCGAAAAAAAGGCCATTCAAGAAGCTGCTGAACGCAGCGGGGCAAAAGAGGTGTTCCTGGAAGAGGAACCGAAAGCGGCGGCGGTCGGCGCGGGCATGGATATTTTCCAACCCAGCGGCAACATGGTGGTCGATATCGGCGGAGGCACGACGGACGTAGCCGTCTTGTCGATGGGCGATATCGTAACCGCCTCTTCTATTAAGGTTGCAGGGGACAAGTTCGATGCGGCCATAATGAAATATATTAAAGATAAATACAAGCTGTTGATCGGCGAGCGGACCAGCGAGGACATCAAGGTGAAAATCGGTTCGGTCCATCCGCTGGGACGCCAAGAGGAGATCGATATCCGCGGCCGCGATATGGTCAGCGGGCTGCCGCTCACGATTACGATCCGTTCCCAAGAGGTGCGGGAAGCGCTGTGGGAGCCGGTCGCGTCGATCGTCGCATCGGCCAAGACGGTGCTGGAGCGGACGCCGCCGGAATTGTCCGCGGACATTATCGATCGGGGCGTCATTTTGACCGGAGGCGGCGCGTTGCTGCACGGGCTCGATCAATTGATGATGGACGAGCTCAAGGTACCGGTGCTGATCGCGGAAGACCCGATGCATTGCGTCGTCAAAGGAACGGGCGTCATGCTCGACAATTTGGACAAGGTGTCGCGCAAACGCCAATAACCCGAAGGGGAGAGGTACGCGAATGCTGCGTGGATTGAATACGGCCGCTGCCGGTATGATCGCGAATCAGCGCCGGCACGATACGGTGACGAACAACATCGCCAACTTGAATACGCCGGGCTACAAAGCGAACAACGCGGTGCAGCGTTCGTTCCCGGAGATGCTCATTTCCCTGATGGGCGGCGGCGACGGCACGAACGCGGTCGTGTCGAGCGTCGGGCGGCTGAATACGGGCGTGTTCGCCGAGGAAGCGCCGGCATTGTATTTGCAGGGCGATCTGATGGAGACGAAAGATTGGTCCGACTTCGCGATCGTGTCGAACATCGGTGTCCCGGGCGTCGCCTTCGACGCCGCCGGCAAGTTCGTGTCGCCGGACGGCGAGGTGCAGTTCCAGCCCCAAGCGATGTTCGCGGTGCGGACAAGCTCCGGGGATGAGAAGTACACGCGGAACGGCAAATTTACGATCGACGCCGCCGGCCAGCTGGTGACGTCCGAAGGGCATCTCGTGCTCGACGCCGAGCGCCGGCCGATTCGGTTCGACCAGAACGTCGCCGAGGTGAAGATCACCTCGTCCGGCGAGCTGATCGACGGGGTGTCGGGCGGCCCGCTGACGGACGAGAACGGGCTGCCGATTTCGTTCCTGATCGCCCGGATCGACAACCCGAACCGCCTGATTCGCGAAGGGAACGGCAACTTCCGGCTTCCGGAAGGGGACGAGCTCCCCGGGGCGGTCGCGCCGGAGGACGACGTGCAGGTGTTCCAAGGCTTCGTGGAGCGGTCCAACGTCGACCCGGTCCAAACGACGATCGATTTGATGGCGGCGCAGCGGGCGTACGAGACGAACCAACGCGTCGTGCAGTTTTACGATAAGAGCCTGGAGAAGGCCGTGAACGAGGTAGGACGCGTATGAACCGTTCCATGATTAGTGCGTTCGTATCGATGCAGTCGATTCAGCAAAAACTGGATGTAATCTCCCACAACATCGCGAATGTCAACACGACCGGGTACAAGCGCCGCGAGGCGTCGTTCCAGGACATTTTGACGAACGTGTATCAGCAGCCGCCCGGCTTCGCTCAGGCGGGCCGCTTGACGCCGCTCGGCTTCCCGCAAGGCTGGGGCGCGAAAATCGGCCAAGTCGAAATGAACCTCGCCCAGGCGGCGCTCATCTCGACGGGCGAGCCGCTCGATCTCGGCATCGAGGGCAACGGCTTGTTCGAAATCGAGCGGACGAGCGTCGACGCGGACGGCAATCCGGAGATCGCGTGGACCCGGGACGGTTCGTTCCAATTGAGCTACGACCCGGCGGTTCCGGACATGATGTTGCTTACGACGAAACAAGGGGAGCGGGTGCGGGGCATCGACGACGGCCCGATTATGGTGCCGCCGAATTACTCGATCCGGATCGACGAGCAGGGCTTCGTGTACGGGACGAATCAAGCGAACCCGGAAGCGGAGCCGGAAGCGTTCGGTCAGCTGAAGGTGCTCCGCACGCTTCGGCCGCAAGTGCTGATCAATCACGGCCAGAATCAGTTCGTGCTGCCTCCGGACGCGGCGGTGGACGGAATTTTAGAAGTGCTGGACCTTGCGACGAACAACGCGAACGAATCGACGAAGGTGGCCGTTCGCCAAGGCTTTCTCGAGCAGTCCAACGTCGATTTGACGGACGAAATGACAGAGCTCATGACCGTGCAGCGGGCGTACCAACTGAATGCTAGGGCGATTACGTCCAGCGATACGATGATGAGCTTAACGAATAACTTGCGCGCATAGCGGCAAGTCCAAGGTGTGAAACGCATGACGAACGGAAAGCAGTCGAAGCCGAAGCGAAAGCCGCTGCCGAAAGGCGCGCGGATCGCGCTCCGGCTCGTCAGACTCTCAATATTTCCCGTATTGCTGATTATCGGGGCATACATCGGGCTGCGGATCGGGTATGTAGAGTTCGGAGGCGGCAATCCGGCGGACGTGCTGAAATGGGAAACCTGGAAGCATATGATCGATCTCGTATTCGCAGAGCGCTAAGCGCGTTTCTCACTCCCTCCGGGGTTCTGGAGGGAGTTTTTTTTTCCATTTCGGAACGGTATAATGGTGGGGGCAAGGAAAGAAAAGGGCGCCAGCACGCCGCTTCAGGACGGTCTGGCGCCCTCTTATGTGAACCTTCGCCGCTGCAGACGAGCGAAGGGACATTGGTTATTGTATCCGAAGGAGGATGGATTATGCTCGACGCCAGACAAATTCAAGAGATCATCCCGCATCGCCCGCCGTTTTTATTGGTGGACCGCATTTTGGAGGTCGAAGCGGGGACCCGCGCCGTCGGCCTCAAGAACGTTTCGATGAACGAGCCGTATTTCGTCGGCCACTTCCCGCAGTTTCCGGTCATGCCCGGCGTACTGATCATCGAGGCGTTGGCGCAGGTCGGCACGGTGGCGCTGCTCAGCGTCGAAGAGAACAAGGACAAAATCGGCTTCTTCGCGGGTATCGATAACGCGAGATTTCGCGGCATGGTCGTTCCGGGCGATACGCTGCGCCTCGAAGTGCAAATCACGCGGTGGAAGGGCTCCATCGGCAAAGGAACGGGCGTCGCTACCGTCGACGGAAAGACGGTCGCCGAGGCCGAGCTGATGTTCTCGCTGCAAAAGGTATGACGGCAATCGCGTAAATCCGCAATTTGATTACATAGAAAATACCGTTAGAAAGGGAGAGGGGATTCTTATGACCATTCGCAGCTTCGAAGAGGCTTATCAACGGTGGTTGAACGACCCGAACATCGACGAGGCGACCAAAGAAGAGCTTCGGGGCCTGGAAGGGCAGACGAAGGAGATCGAGGATCGGTTTTATCGGGATCTCGAATTCGGCACGGGCGGACTTCGCGGCGTTATCGGCGCGGGCACGAACCGGATGAACCGATACACGGTGGCGAAAGCGACGCAAGGCTTGGCGCAGTATGTGCGTTCCGTCGCCGGAGACAACGGCTCGGTCGCGATCGCTCACGATTCCCGGTTCATGTCTCCGGAATTCGCGCTCGAGGCGGCGCTCGTGCTGGCGGGCAACGGCGTGAAGGCGTACGTGTTCGAGGGGCTCCGCCCGACGCCGGAGCTGAGCTTCGCCGTGCGCAAGCTCGGCGCGACGGCGGGCATCGTCATTACGGCGTCCCACAACCCGCCCGAATATAACGGTTACAAAGTGTACGGCTCTGACGGCGGCCAGCTCGTTCCCGAGACGGCGGAGCGAGTGATGGCGGAAATCGCCCGCGTCGCATCGTTCGACGACATCGCGCGCATGGAGCGCGGCGAGGCGGAAGCGGCCGGTCTGCTCGCGTGGATCGGCAAGGACATCGACGACGCCTATATCAACGCGGTCGTCGGCGCGAGCCCGAACCCGGGGCTGGTCAAGGAGGCTGCGGCCGAAGGCGTGAAGGTGAGCGTCATTTACACCCCGCTGCATGGCGCCGGCAATGTGCCGGTGCGCGCGGCGCTCGCCGCGGCCGGCTTCGAGGACGTCGTCGTCGTGCCGGAGCAGGAGCTGCCGGATCCGCGCTTCTCGACGGTCAAGTCGCCGAACCCCGAGGAGCGGGAGGCGTTCGCGCTGGCGATCGCCATGGCGGAGAAGACGGGCGCGGAGCTGCTGCTCGGCACGGATCCGGACTGCGACCGGGTCGGCGCCGTCGTGAAAGACCGCAGCGGCGCGTACGTCGTGCTGAACGGCAACCAGACCGGCGCCGTGTTGACGGAGTACTTGCTCTCGAGCCTGACCGCCCGGAACGCGATGCCGCCGAATCCGGTCGTCATCAAGACGATCGTCACGAGCGAGCTCGGCGCCGTGGTCGCGCAGCATTACGGCGCGAAGGTGCTGAACACGCTCACCGGCTTCAAATACATCGGGGAGAAGATGACGCAGTTCGAGCGGACCGGCGAAGCGTCGTTCGTCTTCGGCTACGAAGAGAGCTACGGCTATCTGGCGGGCAACTACGCGCGCGACAAAGACGCCGTCGTCGCTTCCCTGCTCGTGGCGGAAGCGGCCGTCTATTATAAGCGTCAGGGGTTGACGCTGTACGACGTGCTGGAGAAGCTGTACGAGCGCCATGGGCACTATTTGGAGAGCTTGCAGTCGCGCACGTTGAAAGGGAAAGACGGCCTCGAAAAAATGCGCGCCTTGATGGACGATTGGCGGGCGAATCCGCCGGCCGACGCCGCCGGCCTCGCCGTGACGCAGCGGCTCGACTATTTGGAGGACGTGCACGGGCTGCCGCTGGAGAACGTGCTGAAATATATTTTGGAGGACGGCTCGTGGTTCTGCCTGCGTCCGTCCGGCACCGAGCCGAAGATCAAGATGTACTTTGCGGTGCGAGGCGAAAGCGCGGAAGACGCCCGCGCGAAGCTTGACGCGGTGACCGGCGCCGTCATGTCCCGAGTGGACGCGGCGGTGTAACGATTCGCCGACCATTACGCGTATTGAGGAGTGTTCGATTTGCTGTCTTTGTTTGAAAAATGGGGGCGCGGCGCGAAGCTGGCGCTGTGGACGCTGGCGATCGCCGGCGTCCTCGCGTCGATTCCGTTCGCCTTCGTCCGCCATGGCGTAGAGCAGACGGCCGACCGCGTCGAATTCGTGTTCGATTACCGGGACCTGCTCGAGGTCGCGTCGTATCGAAGCAAGCCTTCGGAATATACGCTCGAGCGGCTCTTGGAACTGAAGGCGGCCGGCGTACATTCGATGGCGGTGTACGAGAGCACGCTCCGCGAGCTCGAGCTGAGCGGGCGCGTGCAGACGCTCTCGTCCGCGGAAGCGGCGATGCTCACCGAATTCCGCCTGGCCGCCAACGAGAAGAGCACGTACGTGCTCTTCCTCGGCGAGGCGTCGCAGGAGATCATTCGGCCGATCGTCGAAGGCGCGTTCGAACGGCTAGGGGTCGATATCGCGCCGTGGAGCTACGGCGATATTCCCGGCATCGAAATTTCGATGCCGAAGGACGAGGCGATGCTGCAGGCGCTCGATCCCGACCCGATTACAATGTCCGAGCTGCAGGCGCTCGGTTTTCATCTCGTCGTTCGACTGAGCGATCAATGGCAGCCGTTCGACGCGGCTCGCATGGACGAGCTGCTGGCCCGCCTCGCGGCGCACGGCGTGACGCGCATCGTCTTCGAGGGCGGTTCGGTCACGGGCGCGACGGACGACCCGGAGCTGAAGTCGCTGACCGCTATGGCGGAGCTGATGAACAAGTACGGCATCGGACTGGCCACGATCGAAATGGCGAAGCCGCAAGTCGGGCTCGGCAAGCTGGCGCATTTGACGAATTACAACGTCGTCCGGCTGCATTCGCTGCCGGCGAACATGTCGTCCATGGCGCCGGAAGATTTGGCGGATCGGTTCGCGCTTGCGGCGCAGGACCGCAACATCCGCATGATCTTTTTGAATACGGCCGCCTCCTTGGACACTTCGCTCGGAATTCGGAAGGACACGGTTGGCAATTTGGTCAAAAGTCTGGAAGGCGAGAACGGCGCGCTGGCACGCATTCGCGATAACGGCTTCACGCTGGGCGCTGCCGAGCCGTTCCGTGCGGACGCGGGACTCCCCGGCGCCGTTTCTATGGCGCTGAAGGCGATGATCGTGCTCGGCGCGGTCGCGCTGATCGCGCTGCTGATCGGCGCCTTCTTTCCGCTGCTGCTGCTGCCGGCATTCGCCGTCGGCCTCGTCGGCTCCGCCGGACTGCTCGTTCTGTCGACGACGCTATTGTCGCAGGGCCTCGCCCTCGGCGTCGGCATCGCGTCGGCGACGCTTGCGACGCTGTACGCCGTCCGGCGGGCCGCGGAAAGCGGCGAGCGCGGGGACAAGCCCGTCGCGCTGGCCGTTAAGCTGCTGGCGGGCGCGTCGGCGATCTCGTTCATCGGCATCGCCTACATCGTCGGATTGCTCGATCATATTACTTATTTGTATGTGCTGCGCCAATACCGCGGCGTCAGCCTGCTTCATCTGGCTCCGATCGCGTTCGCGTTCGCTTACGTCTGCTTCTTCCATGGGGAGACAAGCCTTCGCGGCGTGCTGCGCCGGGTGCGGTCGTTCCTCATGCTGAACGTCACGGTGCTTTGGGTCGCTGCGGCGGCCGTCGCCGGAGCCGCGGTGATGTACTATTTGTCCCGCACGGGCAATGCCGGGACGACGACCGGATTGGAGCGGGCGTTCCGAGACGCGCTTCAGGATGCGCTCGGCGTCCGGCCGCGCACGAAAGAATTCTTGTTCGCGCATCCGATCTTCGTATTAGGCGTGTATTTGGCGGCTTCCGCGCGCAAACGACTGGGCATGGCGCTAATCGCGCTCGGCTCCATCGGGCAGCTGTCGATGGTCGATACGTTCGCGCATCTGCACACGCCGCTGACCATCTCGCTCATTCGCGTCGGGTACGGATTGTTGTTCGGCCTGCTGATCGGGCTCGTCTTGATCGCGGTATGGAAGCTGTTTGAGAAAGGATGGGCACGATGGGGCAGCGCGTTAAAACCATAGCGGTTTCCGGATATTACGGGTTCCGCAACAGCGGGGACGAAGCGGTGCTCCACGCGATCGTGACGGCGCTGCGGCACGAAGCTCGCGAGGCCGGCGTCGAGGCGCGCATCGTCGTGCTGTCGGGCGCGCCGGAAGAGACGAGCCGCCTGCACGGAGTCGAAGCGGTGCACCGGATGCGCCCGTTCGCGCTGCTCGGCGCCCTTCGGCGCGCCGATGCGCTGATCAGCGGAGGCGGCAGCCTGCTGCAGGACGTGACGAGCGCGAAGTCCATGCTGTATTACTTAGGCGTTCTGCGCCTGGCCCGCTGGCTCCGCGTACCTACCTATATTTACGCCCAAGGCGTCGGCCCGATCCGCGACCGCGGCCGGTTCGGCCCGATGGTCCGCGCCGCCTTCGACGCCTGCCGGTATATTTCCGTTCGGGACGAAGAGTCGAAGGAACTCGTCGCTTCGTTCGGCGTCGCGCCGGCGCGCATCGACGTCGTGCCGGATCCGGTGATGGGGATGGGCTTGGCGCTTGAACGGCGCCCTGCGTCCCCCGGCGAGGAACCGCGCATCGGCTTATCGCTTCGATATTGGCGGGACGACCGCCGGGAGCTCGCGGCCGTCGCCGAAGGGCTCGCGGCCGTGCTGCGGGCGCGGCCCGACGTGCGCGTCGCGCTGCTGCCGTTCCATCTGCCGTCGGACAAGCAGGCCTCCGAGGAGACGGCGGCGAAGCTGGCCGCCCTCGGCGTCCCCCGGGATCGGCTGGAACTCCACCCCGGCACCGAACATCCGAGCGACATGCTTCGAGAGGTCGCCGCTTGCGACGCGCTGATCGGCATGCGGCTTCATTCGCTGATCTACGCCGCCACCGCCGGCGTGCCGCCGATCGCCGTATCGTACGATCCGAAGATCGATCAATTCATGAAGCGGCTCGGCGAACGGCCGGTCGGCGACACCGAGACGCTCGATCCGGCGGCGCTCGCGGATGCGGTTTTACGAACGCTGGAACAAGGGAAAACTGCTTGGAACGAGGAAAAGCGGGACGCGATCGAAACGATGCAGCAAGATTCCCGAAAACCGGCGCAACAAATTTTCAGCGAAATGCGTATATAAGGTTGGTCTAATATGGAAAACAGAGCAGCGAAAGCGAAATTGGAGACGGTCACGCTCTTCGGGGTCGACGTCTCGAAAATGGGAATGCGGGAAACGGTCGCTTACCTGGCGGACGCGGTGCGCGAGCGGCGCGTCACCCAAGTGGTGACGGCGAACCCGATCATGTTCATGACGGGCTTCGAGGACGAGAGCTTCATGCGCATGCTGCGGCAGGCGGACCTCGTCGTGCCGGACGGAGCGGGTCTCGTATGGGCGGCCGCCCGTCTCGGGAAGCCGGTGAAGGAGCGCGTCGCCGGGTACGATCTCGTGCAGGAGCTGTTCCGAGTCGGCAGCGAGGAACGCTGGAGCGTCTATTTGCTGGGCACGACGCAGGAGACGATCGAGGCGGCTCGCGATAAAATCTTGAGCGAGTATCCCGGACTGCGCGTCGTCGGGTGCCGCAACGGATTTTTCGGTCCGGCGGAGGATGACGAAGTCGTCAAGGACATCGCCGACGCGGCTCCCGATCTGCTGTTGGTCGGGCGGTCCGTGCACACGCAGGATCCTTGGATCGGCAAATACCGCGATCGGTTGGGCGTCCCCGTCATGATCGGCGTAGGCGGCAGCTTCGACGTCATGTCGGGCAGGCTGAAACGGGCGCCGGGTTGGATGCAGCGGGCGAAGCTGGAATGGTTGTACAGGCTTCTGCAGGAACCGACTCGATGGAGGCGCATGCTGGTTTTGCCGAAATTCGCAGTAAAAGTGATGCTTCGCGGCGAAAAGTAACGTATGCGTCGTTTTCTGATCGGGTACGTTATGAAAACGAACTGAAAACGGCGCAAACCGGTGAAAACCGCCTTTTCTCGCGCTAGTAAACGGAAATCGGCAGGAGTATAATGGGCAATGTCAGCTTTCAAAGGGGTGGAAGGGAACAGAAATGGACTACGCATATTTGCTCGGGTTTGCCGCGGCGCTATTAGCGGCGCTGGCGTTCACGCCGCTCGTCAAACGATTCGCCTTCAAGGTAGGCGCCGTCGACGCGCCGAACCAGCGGAAGGTACATACGCGGATCATGCCGCGTCTCGGCGGTCTCGCGATTTATTTGGCGTTTATGGTCGCTCTGCTTGTCGTGCTGCCGCTCGTCAGCGGCGAGAAATCGCATGTCATTTGGGGCCTTCTGCTCGGAGGGACGATCGTAACGATCGTAGGCGCGCTGGACGACCGGTTCGATTTGTCGCCGAAGGTGAAGCTGCTCGGCCAAATCGCCGCAGCGGGCGTCGTCGTATCGTTCGGCGTGAAGGTCGATTTCGTCAACCTGCCGTTCGGCGACGGGGCGAATATGGGTTGGCTTGCGATCCCGATTACGATTTTCTGGATCGTCGGCGTGACGAACGCGATCAATTTGATCGACGGCTTGGACGGCCTCGCGGCGGGCGTATCCGCCATCGCGACGGGCACGATCTTCGTGCTGGCGCTGCTGATGAACAACGTGACGGTCGCGGCGCTTAGCGCAGTGCTGCTCGGGAGCATTCTCGGCTTCCTATTCTTTAACTTCCATCCGGCGAAAATTTTCATGGGCGACTCCGGCGCGCTGTTCCTCGGCTTTACGCTAGCGTCCTTGTCGGTGCTCGGCTTTAAGCAGGCCACGCTCGTTTCCTTCGTCGTGCCGATCTTTATTCTCGGCGTACCGCTGTCGGATACGTTCTTCGCGATCGTGCGCCGCGCGGTCAACAAGCAGCCGATTTCGGCCGCGGACAAAAATCACCTGCATCATTGCCTGTTGCAGCTCGGCCTCGGCCACCGCAATTCGGTGCTGGCCATTTACGGCATCGCGGCCATGTTCGCGCTCAGCGCCATTTTGCTGTCGACGGTCGCGCAGTGGGTCGCATTAATCGTCATCGCGGTCACGCTGCTCGTGCTGCAGATCGGTGCGGAACTGATCGGCATCGTTCACAAAACGCGCCGTCCGATCATCCATCTCGTGCAGCGTCTGTTATCCTTAAAATAAGTTTTATATTCGAAACGCTCGCCATTTCAGGCGGGCGTTTTTGTCGTTTTTACAGCGTTATCGAGGGAGGGTCCCTTTTTTTGGCTGTCCGTGTTTATTAAGTTTGGACACCCGTTTGCCGATATATTGGAATATATGAAACTTTATGCACTGATCGCGACACTATCTTTGTAGGAAAGCCGCCAGGTGCCGAACGAAAGGGGAGCTACCGAACGACCGAGGCAGGCGAAGAACGAACGACATAAAGCGATTTAAGCATTCGAAGGAGGAATTGGTTTGCAACGCTTGAAGCTACCGTGGTTACAAATCGCATTGGTGATGACGCTGTTGACGGGGCTGCTTCCGATGGGCACGGCATCGGCGGCGCTGGTGGTTACGATTACGAACTTATATGTAGAAGATACGCCGGGGAACAATCCCCCCGCGAGCGACGGCAATATTTTCACGGTTACGACGAGAACGATCGATGTGGACGTCACGCTGCAGGACGTCACGCCCGCTCAGAAGGCGAGCATGCAGGTAGAAATCTATAATACCGTCACCAAGCAAGCGACCACCGTAAGGGCGAACCCGCAGCCGGTCGGCACTTCTTCGGTGCTGCATACGATCAGGGCAGTGCCGTTGACCGAAGGGCTGAACATGATCACCGTTCTGCTGGAAGGGAATCGTTTTGGTCCGGGCTGGGTGTATTCCTCGTCGGTGGCGACGATTTCCGACCTGAAGGTCAATAATGTGGCGTTCTCCGGCAATCGGATATTTCCTGCCAATCCCCAGTTGAATTCGCTAGCGGTTATTACGGGCGCGGCGCCCAACGCCACGACGCTCAGCGCTTACCTGAACGGCTCCTCGACAGAGATCGTCGCAGGCGTCGACCAAACCGGCGGATTTACGCTGACGGGCGACTTGGAGGGCCGCTCCACCTCCGTGGATATGCAGCTGAAGCCGGGGGACAACCTGATCACGTTCGTTGCGGCGAACTCGACGCGTACGTATCGGCTGGATCGGACGCTCGTCTATGATAACGGCGGACCGTTCGCCTTCTCGATGATCGTCAACGATACCGGTACGCCGGCCGGCGATAAGACGCTGCTTCTCGGACCGACGGTCACCAGCACGTCCGTGGCGTTGACAGGCAAGATCAAAGTCAATTTGGACGCGTCGAATAACTTGCAATACAACACGCTGACGGTGTTAGGGCGTACGTTCACGCTCGATATGGACAACACCAATGACGGCCAGGCGACGAACAACTTGCCGATCAATGCCGATTGGACGCCGGTCGGCGGCAATTATGTCGTGTTCGATTTCTCGGACGACGTCGCATTCGATCTCAACCAAGGCGGCACGGGACGGAATCGGACGATCGACTTCGCATTCAGCGCCGGCGGTCCCGCGGTCACCGGTTCTACGTTCGGCGTAACGTATCAAGATCCTGCGGCGCCTTACGTGGATTATGCGGAACGCAGTTTGGGGAACGGTTCAGTTTACGTCCGCATGGGCGAGTCCCCGTCCCTGACGCAAGTGAACGAGCATCCGATCACGTTCCGGGTACGCGTGAGCGCCAACACGAACCGGGTCGATATGAAGCGCGGGAACACCGTGCTTCAATCGGATACGTCGATCGTCGGCGGCGTGGCCGAATTTACGTTCACCGGCACGGGTGCTTCCGTTCTGCCTTTGGGCGATTACGACATTAGCTTCTCTCCTTTTACTGGTCCAGGACCTACGGAATACGCGGCGAACGGGAAAAGCTATAGCTTGAGCGTTTCGGCAGCGCCGTACGTTATTTTCCAAAATCTATACGATGCCCAAACGTTGACCGGCGCCGATTTCCCGAAAACGGTCAATGTGCGGATGGCGAATATTCCGCAGGGCACGAACCAGCTGGATATCGTCCTCAATGATATTGTGGTTGCGAGCGGCGTCACGACTTCGGGCAACATCTTCTCCTTCCAATTGACGGCGCCGGTCGTATCCGCCGCCACGGAGAGGAGAATGAAGGAAGGCTCCAACACGCTCAAGGTGATCGTGTACAGCGATACGACGAAAACGACGAGAGTTACAGAGCAAACGTTGAACCTCTTCGTGGCGACGGTGCCGATCCCGAGCTTCGTGAGCATGACGCCTGTCGAGACGGCGGGGCGCGACGACTATAAGACGACCAACGTCGCGAATACATACGCCACGAACGAATCGACCGTTCAGTTTTCGGGGAGAGTAAGAAATGCGACGGCCATGAATATCGAGGTCGTCGGAGGACCTGATGCGGGTACGAGCAGCATGGCGGTCCCCGACAATGCGGATTTCACGACCGCGGTGTTCGATTTGGCGCCGATGGGGAACACGACGTTCATATTCTCGATCACGAACGGATCCGGCATTCAAGTGTTCTACACGGTAACGATTCGCCGGGAAGTGGTGCCGTATGTGTTGGTTTTGCCGATATTCGCGAAAAACGCCGACGGTATCGACCAAGCGAACATCAACTCGAACTTCGTGGAGTTGATCATCGAGGCGGAAGGTTCGGATCGAATCGTCTTTAATAAAGAAGATGCGGTCGAGACGGCCGAGGACACATACACGTACGAAGTTCGAAATTTAAAGAGCGGGAAAAACACCGTCAAATTTACGATCTATCGGGGCACCGAGCAGATCCAAGCTCAGGTGATCGTCAATAACGTCAATACGACGGCCGAAGGGGCGATGTACAAAGCTCCGATCGGCAAGAAGGTGGAAGCCTTCAATAAACAGTTATCGTTGACGTTCCCGAATAATGCGCAACTGCGCCGGAACGACCCCGACGCGGCGAATCAATTCATAACGTCGGAGAGGCAAATTCTGATAGGCATTGCGAATGATACGGACGGAAGACTCGATAAAATCAGACATCCGGTGCCGGACCCGGCCGCGATCTCCCGTCTCGGCAGCACGGAGCGGGAACGGTTCAGCGCAGCCAGCCCGATGTTCTGGATCGACGCCGGCTTCATTCAGGAGAACACGAACGATTACGAAGACGCGATGCGCGGAAGCGGCCAGCAGCCATACGACGGCACGCGGTTCTACAACCGAAACCCAGAGGACCAAGTCGTGCCTACGGCGGCGGGCACATTGACGCTTCAATATAATAGGAACATTCGGAACGATGGCTGGAAATACGTCACCGTATTCCATTACGACGCCCAGGAAGACGCTTATGGGAACCTCGTTTGGGGCTGGCATAACGTCGGCGGGAAGGTCGACTCGAACCGAAATACAATTACTGTACCGTTCCAACGATTCGGATATTATCAGGTCATGTACATGGACCAAAGCTTTAATGATGTCATTACGCACGAATGGGCGCGAGACGAACTCGACATTCTGTACTCCAAGGGCATGATGATGAACAAAGAGAACAGCTGGTTCCGCCCGTTCGACGTCATGACTCGAGGCGAATTCGCCACATTGCTCGTGAAGGCGTTCGACATTCCGCTCAACTACGGCGGCGGATTGACGTTCACCGACGTGCCGATGGTCGATTTGCTGAACTTCAGAATATATAACTATAAGTATATCGAGACGGCAGCGCGCGCCGGCATCATCCGCGGCAAAGAGAACGGAAGATTCGAACCGAACGGCAGCATTACGCGGGAAGACGCCGCCGTCATGATCGCGCGGGCGGCCAATTTGAAGCTCGACACGGATCAAACGAAATTGCTGAAGGACTTGCAGAAGGAATTCACGGACGCGAACGAGATCAACCAATATTCGCGCGCTTCCGTGGCGGCGGTCGTCGACGAAGGCTATATCGTAGGCTTGGAGAACGTTACGCTGCAAGGCCAAAGAAAACCGACATACCGGTTCGAACCGAAAACGACGTTCACGCGGGATCAAGCGGCTGCGGTCATAATCCGTATTATGAAATCGCTCGGCAAAATTCCGAAATAACAACGGTGGATGAAGCGGCGCCCGCGAGAGGGCGCCGTTTTTCAATTATGAAAGCAAGGTCCGCTTTCATGGAAAATCTTAAGTGATAGACGAAAGTGATAGATCGAGATATACTATGTTTCGTAGCCGGCAAGCAATACCGGGCTGCAACGCAGAAAAGAAGCGAAAAAAGTTTTACAGATCATCGCAACTTTTCGCGAAACCATGCGTTTAATATGTTGAAACCGAGACGGGAACCGCCGTTTCGGGCGGTGAGTCGACCGGCAGAGGGTTAGGTTGGAACAATTTCACAATCCCCTCTTTACGGTACATGCTCACCAATGTATAATTGTAAAGTGGTTTTAGTGTCTAGCAACCTTGTTTACTAGTTTCTGCAGCAGCAATTTTTGTTTGTAATGTTGCAGACTTCCTAATAGGAAAGTAACGCTCAACCTTGGAAAGGGGGTGAATCGGCGATGAGGGAATCGAGCTATTCCATTAAAAGAAATTCTCACACACCGAACGTAATTCGAGGAGGAGAAAAAAAGGTTATGAAAAAAGGTTTATCGCTGCTTCTCGCAGCATCCGTAGCATTCTCGGCATTCTCCGCTACAGCATTCGCGGCTACTCCGCAAACGGCTGAAGAAAAATATCAAGCGCTTGTTGAAGCAGGCATCTTCGAGGGCTTCCCGGACGGTCAAGCACACCTCGACCAAAACATGACTCGCGCGCAAGCAGCGAAAATCGTTGCGTTGCTTCTCGGCCTTGACCAAGACGCATCGGCAGCTTCCGTTTACAAAGATCTGAAGGACGCTGAGTGGGCGGCTGGTTACATCGGCGCAGCTACGAAAGCTGGCATCCTCGAAGGTCGCGGCAACGGCGTATTCGATCCGTCTGCTAACGTAACGATCCAAGAACTCGCTAAGATCATTGTAGAAGCTCTTGATCTTGACGTAGACGCATCCGCAACGGTTGCTGGCACGGATCCTTGGGCAGCTCCTTATGTTGCAGCAGCGATCGAAGCTGGTCTGATCGCAGAGCAAGACGACTACACTGCACCGGCTTCCCGCGAAATCCTCGTAGAGTCGAGCTACTCGGCATACGCGGTTATCGGCGAAGAAGACGAAGTAGTTGCAGCAGCAACGGCAACGCCGGTAGGCGCGAAGAAGATCGAAGTGAAATTCGGCGCGGCAATCGACGAGTCGAAAGCAACGTTCACGGTTAAGAAAGGCACGATCTCGCTGAACGTAGCTAGCAAGTCCGTTTCCGAAGACAAGAAGACAGTAACGCTCGAACTGAGCAGCAAGCTGTCCGAAGGCGAGTACACGGTTACGGTTGGCGGCGTAAGCGCAACGGACCTGACTTCCTCTTTCACGGCTGAAAACGAGAAAGTAGCGAAGATCGAGTTCAAAGCAACGAACGCACCGCTGACGGAGCTTGACTCCGACGGCATCGACGACCTTGCAATCCCGTACGTAGTATCGAACCAGTACGGCGAGGACATCACGAAGACGACGTCCTTGACGACGAACATCGGTACGGTCAACGCTTCGGCGAAGCAAGTTGAAATCACGGGCAACTACAAGCTGAACGACGTAGTAGCAGTTACGTTGATCCACCCGTCGACGGCTACGTCCGCAGTTCAACAGTTCACGGTTGTCGCACAAGCTCGCGTAGGCGACGTTGCGATCACGGGTCTGTACAACAAAGACAACAAGTCTTTGGATGAAGACACGAACCTTGGTACGGACGCATTCTACCTCGTAGTAGAAGCGAAGGACCAATACGGCAACCCGGTTTCCAACCTGACGCGTTTGGAAAGCGACCTCGTTCTGAGCCAGTCGAACAACACGGTTGTCGACGTTCGCGACATCACGTCCGGCGGCACGACGTACGCAGACTTCGAAACGCTCTCGATCGACGGCGTCGACAAGACGGTCGTTCGCATCGATGCTCCGGCAGCAGGCATCAAGGTTGGCCAGAACAACGTTACGTTGATCTCCAACACGACGGGTAAGAACGCATCCTTCAACATCACGGTATCCGAAGCAGCTCGCGCTGACACGATCAACCTGATCAGCCCGGGATCCGTATATGTTGGCGAGAAGGCGTATGTAGCAGTCGAAGTATTCGACAAGCAAGGCAACGCGATCACGAACCTGAGCACGTTGAACCACGCTACGAAGGGCGTTAAAGTGAACGTTAACGGCGACCTCACGAACGCTTTCGTTGAGAAAGACGGCATCGTTCAAATCGAGATCCCGGCTTCGAAGTTCACGGCTAAAGGCTATGTAACGGTTATGGCTCAAACGTCGAGCTACAACATCAAGACGTTGACGCTCGAAGTGAAGGACGCAGCTGTACCGACGCTTATCCGCGGCGTAGACGCAGACTTCGCAAAAGCATACAAAGCAGGCAAGACGGGCGTAACGTTGACGTACACGAACCTGGCGATCGAAGACCAGTACGGCCGCGTTATGGCTGACGCAGACGTGAAGGCTTGGTTGGACGCTGACACGGACCGCAAAATCGAAGTTGCGCAACAATACGCAGCGGGCAACTCTAACGATGTTATCGTTCTGGGTGGAGCAACTTCCATCGTTTCGAACGGTACGACGGTATCCACTGTCACGTTTGACACGACTGGCAAAGGTTCCGAGAAACTGACGTTGACGCTCCATGGCGACAACGGTGCGGCAATCTCTTCCAGCGCTGCAGACGTAACGCTTCGCGTAACGGACGGCACGGAGTACGTTTCGTACTCGGTAGACTCCATCGGTACGGTTTACGATGAAGCTGGCGCAAGCAAGACGAACGCAGCTGCATACGACAAAGCTGTTAAAGTTTACGGCGTACTCGGCGACGGCAACAAAGTTCAGTTGGATGTTGGTACGGAGTACACGGTATCGGCTCTGACGAACGCTACGGTCAACGGCGACGTATACGACAGCACGTTGAACATCGCGTCCTCGCCGGTATCCTATGGCGATAAGACGGAAGTCGTAGTACCGGTAACGGTTGTTATCAGCAAGACGGGCGAGAAGCTTGCTCAAGACGTAACGATCTCGAAAGTAGCTCCGAAGGTTGCTTCCGTGAAGTTCGTTGAGTCCGGCAAAGGTAAGGACGGCACGGCTAAGACGACGTTGTCGATCAGCTCCAACTCCTTCAACGTTGCCGACATCCTCAACGGCGCAACTTACGACGTATGGGCGAAAGACCAATACGGCGCAAGCAAGCAAACGGCTGCTAACGGCCATGTAACGTTCGACGACGGCACGGCAATCACGACTGTTGCAATCCGCGTAGCACCGGTAACGGGCTCCGTAACGATCACTGGCAACGGTACGGCTTCCGCAGCTGTAACGGGTATCGAGCAGTACGAAGCATTCGACGTAACGCTCGAGTACGCTGACGGCGTAACGGCAACGGTACGCGTAACGCGCACGAACTAATCCTTAAGTCTCAGTTCTTTCAAGAAGAGAGCCCATCCGGGCTCTCTTTCTTCTTTTTCCGATACTTTCTGCGTGGCGAGCAACTTCTTGTGCAGAAATTACGTTATATATAGTAGACTGCCTAGGAGGTTAGAAGCTATGCAATGGACGAAGCTTACCGTCAACACCCTCGTTGCGCTCTCATTGCTTCAATCGATATCTGTCGTCCGACCGTCGGTGACCGAAGCTGCCGTTACCGAGCAGGTGCCGGTCAGCAGCCAACAGGTGCAATTGAACTCGACGTCGACGTTTCGCATCCATGATGTTCAAGTATTGATGCAAGAGCAAGGCAAGGTGTTGTCGTTCACCGCGGCGATTACGAACAACGGGAACGTATCGCTGGATTTGATGGATTATTGGGTTAAGGTTAGGAACAAAGCAGGCGCGAAGTTCCAACCGAAATTGATCAAAGCGGACGAGTCGAAGCGAGAGGTCGCCCCCAAAACGACTACATATTTAACGTATTACGCGGTCATCGATACGAAAACGAACATATCCGACATTGTCTTCGACGTAATCGCTTGGGATTTTTCAGTGGCAAACTTCGAAAGGACGCTCGGCACGATCGGGCAAATTCCGAATTCGCAAGTGAAGACGCCTGAATATAAGGCGAGAGTCATGGCGTACGACGGGGCGAATCTGCGAGCGGCGCTGAAGGGCCACTTAGTTACGAGCGACACAGCCTCGGTCAACGTGACGCTGCAATTTTTACTCGAGAACGTCAGTCTTCGGTCGATGAATCTCAATAATTTGCAATTTTACATTCAAACCGACGATATGTCGGTGTACACCGTAACGACGACTACGAATGAAATGACGTTGGAGCCGAAGGAGCGTAAAATCGTTCCGCTGCAAGCCTCCATTCCAATCAATATCGCGAAACAGCCGCTGACGTTGATCGTCGCGAAGAAAGGAACGGACGAAACGACGATCGTGCCGATCGGGGCGTTCGCCCTGCCGAAGATCGAATCCAGCACGCCGGCGAAGGTCGGACAAACCGTCCCGATTTATATCGACGGGCAAATCATGGAATCGCAGACGCGCGCGGCTTTCATTAACCAGGGCAGTGCCACCAAGAGCATTATGATCCCGTTCTCGTTAAAAAATACGGGCGCGGTGCCGGTCAATGCAGCGAACTTAAGCTTCTACGCGGAAACCGCGGCCGGCGTTCAATACCCGTTGAAAGCTTCCGAAACGGTAACGACATTGTTCCCGAACATACAGCAGGACTATACGCTGACCGGGGAGATTCCGAGCACATATTCGGCGGAGGACCTGAGACTGATCGTAAAGAATGCCGCTTCTCAAAACGGGAAAGGCATCGCGATCGGCATGTACGGCATTAGCGGGCAGACGGCTAACGGTAACGAAGGCGGCGGCGCCGTCTACAGCCACAGCGCATACGACGTTAGGCTGACGGCGATTCACCGAGTGCCGGACGGCGAAGACGACATGCTGGTGGCGGAGCTGACCGTTACGAATAAGACGAATGCGCCGATCAGCATTCCGAATTTGTCCGGCTACTTTATGGCGGACAGCGTCAAGCTGGACGGCACGAAGGCGACGGTCGATTCGAAAATCACGGTTCCGGCTCAGGGGACGTACGAATTAGCGGTGTTTGCGAATTTGCCGTACTCGTCCGAAATCGCCAGCATCGCGTTCGTTCTGACCGAGGCCGTCAGCGCGGAGCAGAGCAAGGTGCTTTCTCAGCTGAGCGGTACGATCGTTCCTCTAGGCAGGCAGTCGACGAACGTATCGTATCCAATCTTAACGACGGGCAATAAGGCTAACGTCAAAGTGGTCGACACTGTCGTCAACGAAAGCGAAGACGGGAAAAGCTTCTATGGCGTGTTCGAACTGACGAACCAGGAAAAACGTACGGCTTCTGTCGCGCAGTTGGGCGGATACTTGATCGACGGCAACGAAACGACGGCGAGCTTATCGTTCACGAAGGTCGATTCGAAAATTTCCCCGAACGGCAAAGCGCTGTATGCGGCGTTCGGCAATTTGCCGAACGAGTTCGACTTGAACAACTTCCAGATGGTCGTCGGCCAAAGCGTCGCGGTCGGTACCGGCGATACGGCGAAGCAAGTGCTGTATAAACCTACGGGTTATCGAGTTGCGGTTGAATCGTCGATCAACACGACGCTGAAAGACATCTATATCGGCGGCAGCACGTTGTCGTTGGATACGATTATCACCAATCTGAACCTCGAAAACAGTACCGTTTATAAAGGGTTCGATTTAAAATTCAATTACACGCTCACACACGACGATTCGTACGAATTTATTCCGTCCGACCAAAAGGTCATTTTCGAAGTTGTCGACCAGCTTACGAACAAAGCGACCTATTCGAAGGAGTACGCATTGAAGGGAACGACGAACGCACTTTCCGAAGGAACGAGAATTCCGTTGACGATTACGTTCGAGGACGACCAAATTATGCGGAAAATCAGCAGCTTCCAAACTTACAAATTGAACGTGTACTTATCGCACGAGGGCAACAAGGTGCTTGTCGCAAGCAAGCAGCTTCGTTGGTTTTACACGGAAACGCTCAATTAATGAAAAAAGCCGCCGGAACGTCCGGCGGTTTTTTTACTAAAAAACTTATGGCGCTTGCAGCGGTACGTTCGTTATGATTATGAAACAAGAGAAGACAAGGGAGAGGAAAGCAATGAAGTGGGGAAAAACGGCTGCAGCCGTAGCGGCGATTTGCTGCGGCGTTGGCATCGGCTCGATGATCACGGCGCTCGCGAACGGCATTCCGGCGGCGGGGCAACCGGGTTCTTCGGAAGATCCGGTCGTAACGAAAAGCTATGTGGATGAACAAATTCAACGCGCGTTGAACGGCGAGGCGGTCGGCGGAACCGGCGCAACGGTTCAGAGGCTGCAGGAACGAATCGCAGCGCTGGAAGCCCAGTTGGCCGAAGCGCAGGATGCAGGGGTGCCTTACACCGTCATCAGGCTAAAGCCCGGACATATGCTGCTCGGGGAGATGGGGACTGAGTTCATCGTTCGGACGGGTCAAGCCTATGTACACAGCAACCCGGAAAACGGCGTTCCCGACTTGACGGACGGCGTCGATTTGAAGCTGGATACGCTAATTCCGAAAAATCATCTTCTTCAGGTTCCTCGGGAAGGGCGCGGCGTGAAGGTGAAAGCCGATTATCCGAACGATGTGTACGTGACCGTCAAAGGCGCATATGTGGAAATCGACGCGCAAGGCAACGAGGTTACGGAATAAAGGACAAATGTTGCGAAGCATGACAATATGTTTGCATCGTGGGGCGAACCCCATCGAGCCATACTAACGGTACACCAACAGAGGAGGTGAACCGCCATGGCGAAAGGATCCGCGAAACGACGCCAAATCGTGCCCGATTCGCACAAGGCGTTGGATGCTATGAAGTATGAGATCGCGGCGGAGCTCGGGCTTCCGGTCGGACCGGGGCGCAGTGGCGCTTTCGGCGCTGGCGACACGGAATTCGCCGGAGAGCTTGGAGAAACGGGAGCGGCCGCATACAACGGCAAAGAGGATTACTGGGGCTATATCGCCTCCCGGGATACCGGCGCCGTCGGAGGGCATATTACCCGTCGTTTGATTCAGCAGGCGCAGCAGGACTTATTCCAATTCATGAAACCGTAATTTTCTAAGAAGCGGCGCGAGGTACGACGCTTCCCTAGAAATTGACACGTCTCGACAGTTGGGGTATGATGGATAATCGAAAGGTTGAAACCTTTTCCTTCTTAGGGAAAGGTCCTTTTTTTGCGTTTGCGAATGCGCACCTTGAGCATAGATTGGCCTTCGGCGCAGCAAACTATTCCTTATAGGAGGTCGATAACCATGACTACAAACCGCGGGCGTCGCCTGTTCACGTCCGAATCCGTGACGGAAGGACATCCGGACAAAATTTGCGATCAAATTTCCGATTCGGTGCTTGATGCCTTCTTGAAGAACGACCCGAACGCGCGGGTCGCGTGCGAAGTGTCGGTAACGACCGGGCTTGTGCTCGTTGCCGGCGAGATCAGCACGCGCTCCGAGTACGTCGACATTCCGTCCATCGTGCGCAATACGATCAAGGACATCGGCTATACGCGCGCGAAATTCGGCTTCGATTACCAAACTTGCGCCGTCCTGACGTCGATCGACGAACAGTCGCCGGACATCGCGCAAGGCGTCGACAAAGCGCTCGAAGCGCGCGAAGGCTTGATGACGGACGAAGAAATCGAAGCGATCGGCGCTGGCGACCAGGGACTTATGTTCGGTTTTGCCGTGAATGAAACGCCGGAGCTGATGCCGCTCCCGATTTCGCTCGCACACAAGCTGTCGCGCCGTTTGACCGAAGTCCGCAAAGAAGGTATCGTCGAATACCTCCGCCCGGACGGTAAGACGCAGGTTACGATCGAGTATGAAGGCGACAAGCCGGTGCGCGTAGATACGATCGTTATTTCGACGCAGCATGCGGAAGAAATTACGCTGGAACGCATCAAGCAAGACATCATGGAGCACGTAATCAAGCCGGTCGTTCCGGTATCGCTGCTCGACGGCGAGACGAAGTACTTCATCAACCCGACGGGTCGTTTCGTCATCGGCGGACCGCAGGGCGACGCCGGGCTGACAGGCCGGAAAATCATCGTCGATACATACGGCGGTTACGCGCGCCACGGCGGCGGCGCTTTCTCGGGCAAAGACCCGACGAAGGTCGACCGTTCCGGCGCATACGCGGCTCGTTACGTCGCGAAGAACATTGTCGCCGCAGGTCTGGCCGACAAGTGCGAAGTGCAGGTCGCTTACGCGATCGGCGTCGCGCAGCCGGTTTCGATCGCCGTCGATACGTTCGGCACGGGCAAGGTATCGGAAGAAAAGCTGGTCGAGCTCGTGCGTAAGCATTTCGACTTGCGTCCGGCGGGCATCATCAAGATGCTCGATCTCCGTCGCCCGATGTATCGTCAAACGGCGGCGTACGGCCACTTCGGCCGCAACGACTTGGATTTGCCATGGGAAAGAACCGACAAAGCGGAAGTGCTTCGCAAAGAAGCGCTGTAAGCCGAAGGACAGAATCGATCAATCCATCGCCGTTCGCGATCATCGCGGGCGGCGTTTTTTTTGCGTTATAGAGGATTTTTTACCAGCGGGCCGACAGAAAACGGATTTCTCCTACGAAGGTTGTATGTAAAGAGAATCAATTTTAGGAGAGGAGGGCCATTCCCAGAAAAATGTACTAAAAGAGAATGCAACCTTTCCCATAGTCTAGGAGTCTATTACTGTTAGAGAGATACTAGACTTCAAGGACAGATAGGAGAGAGAATACTAGGATGGGCGAGAGAGCATCGTTCCCGCGGTGGGGAAAACCGATCTTCATTGGCGCGGTCGCAGGGAGCCTCTTGATCGGTACGGCCGTCGTTCCCGGCATCGGTCCCTTCGCGCCGGCCGCATACGCGGCGGAGCATCAGCTGGTCATGCAGCAGGAGTCGATCGTCACAGCTGGCGTAAAGCTGCGAACGTACCGATGGACGCGGACGAAGAATACCCAGCCCGTGTCGACCGACGTACAGGTGCTGATCGCGGATTTGCATAACCCGAACGTCAAGTTGGACGTCATGACGGGCGTCGACGGGCAGTTTACGAAAAAGGCGAACGTCTTGGATATGGCGCGCGCGACGGGGGCCGTCGCCGGCGTCAACGGGGACTATTTCGATATGCAGGCGCAAGAGCCGTCGACGCTCGGGCCGCAGGTGGCGGGAAACGCGCTGATGGCGACGCCGACCGTGGGCCTCGAAGGAATGTACGCGTTCGGAATTACGAAGCAGAACCAACCGATCATCGAGACGTTCACCTCGGCGGGGACGGTCGCGGCCGTCAACGGTCAAACGTATCCGCTGACGGGCTTGAACCGGGTCGTCGGAACGATCGGCAACGCGATCTACATGTACGATGCGGCATGGGGCAGCGCGACGAGAGCGAAGGACGCGACGCCGCATACCGAGGTGCTGGTCGTTAACGGGATCGTGCAAAACATCGTGGCGGGCGGCCGCATTCCGGGAACCGTTCCGGCGAACGGGTATATCCTGAGCGCCGGCGGGAAGGGCGCCGAGTTTTTGGCGGCGAACGTCAAGGTCGGCGATGCGCTTCTGGCGAAAACCTCGCTCGTTCCCGTGAATCCGAATCTGAAATATACAGAGAACGATTTTAAGATGTTGATCGGCGGGCATACGATTTTGCTGATCGACGGCGCGCCCGCTGCATTCACGAGAGACGTGAAGGGGATCAGCGGCAGCGGAAACACGGCTCGGACCGCCGTCGGGTTTTCCAAAGACGGACGGTACGTGTATATGGTGACGGCGGAGCATGCCGACGACAGCGTCGGGCCGACGCTGCCCGATTTTCAGCAATTGTTAGTCGACCTTGGGCTATGGCGCGCGGTCAATTTGGACGGCGGCGGCTCGACGACGATCGTGTCCCGGCCGCTCGGCGAATTCGAAGCGCAGCTCGTCAATACGCCGAAGGACGGCTCGCAGCGCCGCGTCGTGAACGGTCTCGGCATTTTTACGACGGCGCTGCCGGCCGCGCTTAAGGATTTTATCGTCGACGGGCCGAAGACGTTGTGGAAAGGGCAAACCGCGTCATACTCGGCGAAAGCGTACGACGTCAATTACAATCCGCTCGACCCGGCGAAGCTGGCCGTCCCGGTGCAGTTCAAGGCGAGAGGGACGAATTTGTTGCTCGATTCGGCGGCTGGTTCGTTCACCGCAGCGGCGGGCGGGACGGATACCGTAGTCGCGTATTCCGGCACGATCGCCGAAGATTACGCGGTGGAAATTATCGATCGCACGCTCGTCCAGAAGCTCGAGGTCGTCCCGAGCAAAGCGCCGGGCGCATGGGTCGCCGGCGATGCGATTCGGCTCGAAGTGAAGGCGACGCTGACGGATGGACGCACCGGAACGATTCCGGCGGGCATCGTGAGATGGCAGGCGTTCGGCGCGCTCGGCGCGATTCAACAAGACACGCTGACGTTCGCGGGCTTCGCGGAGGGCGTCGACGAGGCGATGCTGGTCGGGCGCTTCGACGGTTTCAGCACGCCGCTTAGCATACCCGTCCCGGCAGAGAAGCCGCTTACCGATTTCTCCACCGTGCCGTGGAGTATCTCGGCGGAGAAATATCCGGCGCAAGCGATCGCCTCCGTCGCCTTGGCGGGCACGGAGGATGACACTCAGCTGCACCTCGCCTATGATTTCAGGGCGGGGGACGGCGCCACCGATTTGGCCGCGTACGCGGCATTCAACGGCACGGCGGGCATTCCGCTGCCGGACGGCCCGATCGCGCTCGAGCTCGACGTGTTCGGCGACGGCCAGGGCGGCTGGCTGCGCGCGGAATTCACGGATGCGGACGGGAACGTGCAGCGGGCGACGATCGCGGAGAAGGTCGATTGGACCGGATGGCGTACGGTATCGGTCGATGTAACGCCGTACCGCGCCGTGTCGCTGAAACGGCTGTACGTGGTCAGCAAGGCGGCGATCCAAGGCGAGTTGGTGTTCGACGATCTGAACCTGCTGTATCCGTCTAAGACCGGCGGAGGCACGTCGGTCGCGCTGACGGTGGGCAAGAAAGACGTCGTCGTCGGCGGGCAGCCGCAGCAGCTCGACGTCGCGCCGCTGATCGATCGAGAGCGGACGTTCGTGCCGGTGCGTTTCGTCGTCGACGCGCTCGGCGGTCACGTGGATTGGGACGCGGCCGATAAGAAGGTAACAATCCGCAAAGGCGGACATTTCGTCGAGCTGTGGATCGGTCAGACCGAAATGATCGCCGACGGCGCGCGCATCGGCTCCGACGTGTCCCCGATGCTTCGGGGCGGGCGGACGATGCTGCCGCTGCGATTCGTGTCCGAGCAGCTCGGATTGAACGTCGTTTGGGATCCGGCGACGAGAGGCATTACGATTCAGTAAAGATAACCATGCAGAGGCGGCGCTTAGACCGTGGAGGCGATTCCGTTGAACGTTGAAGTCGATGCCATCGAGCGCGTACTCAAAAATGCGACCGAGGCGCTGGAGAGCAGCAAATACGATATTTTCGAAATCGGCGAGGCGGCGCGGCAGGAGCGGGAATCGCTCGCGGCGGAGCTTCAACGGGTCATGGATGAGCTGACGGAGACCATTCAAGCGGTCGATCGCCTCGAGGAGCAGTACCGGCGCTCCCGCGTCCGGCTCGTCGAGGTCAGCCGCGATTTCAAGCGTTACGGAGAGAAGGATATCCGGGAGGCGTACGAGAACGCCACGCAGCTGCAGCTGTCGCTCACCGTCAATCGGGAGAAGGAAACGAACCTGAAAAGCAAGCGCGACGAGCTGCACAAGCGGATTCGGAACGTCGAACGAACGATCGAGCGGGCCGAATCGCTGTTCTCGCAAATGAACGTCGTGCTCGAATATTTGTCCGGCGACCTCGGCCACGTGACCCGCATCTTAGAGTCGGCGAAAAATCGGCAACTGCTCGGCCTGAAGATCATCCTTGCGCAAGAGGAAGAGCGTCGGCGCATCGCGCGGGAAATTCACGACGGGCCGGCGCAGTCGATGGCGAACTTGATTTTGCGGACGGACATCGCGGAGCGCATGCTGGCGAAGGGCGAGTTAGGCGTCGTGAAGCAGGAGCTCGGCGATTTGAAACGAAACGTGCGGACGGAGCTTGAGGAAGTGCGGAAAATCATTTTCAATTTGCGGCCGATGGCGCTCGACGATCTCGGGCTCGTGCCGACGATCCGCAAGCTGACGCAGGATTTCGAGGAGAAGACGAAAATTCGCACGAAATTCGAGCTGCGCGGGAAGGAACGGCGCCTCGAAACCGGCATGGAAGTCGCGCTTTTCCGCCTCGTGCAGGAATCTTTGAACAACGTAGCGAAACATGCGGAAGCGACGTTCGTGACGGTCGAGCTGTCGTTCACCGCGGAAGGCGGGGTGAGGGTCGTCGTCGCGGACAACGGCGTCGGCTTCGACCTCTCGAAATGGAGCGCGCGGGCGCACGCCGGCGACACGAAGAGCTTCGGGCTCGTCGGGATGCGGGAGCGCGTGGAGCTGCTGGAAGGAAAATTCGAGATTGAATCGAATGTTAATGCAGGCACCAAAATCGCGATCGAAATTCCGTTGGACGACGGAACGAAGGAGGATGCGAACCATGGCTGAACGGACGAATCCGGTTTCCGAGGTAAGGATCGTATTGGCGGACGACCATTCGCTGTTTCGGGAAGGATTGAAACGGATTTTGAATATGGAGCCCGGGCTTCGAGTCGTCGCGGAATGCGGCGACGGCGAGACGGTGCTCGAGCTGTGCCGCGAGCTGCGCCCGGACGTGGTGCTGCTCGACATCAACATGCCGATCGCAAGCGGCGTGGAGGCGACCGAGGCATTGTACAAGGAAATGCCGGACGTGAAGGTCGTCATCTTGTCGATTCACGACGACGAAAGCTACGTGTTCGAAACGCTGCGCAAAGGCGCTTCCGGTTATTTGCTGAAGGACATGGAGACGGAAACGCTGATCGAAGCGATCCGCACCGTCGTAGCTGGGCATGCGTACATCCATCCGCGGGTGACGGGGAAGTTGATCAACCAAATTCGCCGCATGACGGAAAACGATGCGGAGCTCGAAACGGCGGCGACGTCCACGGCGGATATCGGCGGACAGTCGGTCGGCGTGCGGTTCATCCATACAGAAGACAACCCGCTCACGCGCCGCGAGGCCGAGGTGCTGCGGCTCATGTCGGAAGGGAAGAGCAACCGGTCGATCGGCGACTATTTGTTCATCAGCGAGAAGACGGTTAAAAATCACGTCAGCAGCATTTTACAAAAAATGAACGTCGACGATCGCACGCAGGCGGTCATCATCGCGATCAAAAACGGCTGGGTTACGCTGTAACCCGGCCTTTTTGCGGTATGTAAGGGGTTTCCTCGGAGGAGTCACCAGTTCTCCGGCGGCGGCATATGATGTTGCCAAAGGAGGGAGCTGCGATGGTGGAAGAATTGATCGCCGTTATCGCCGCTTACGGGATCGGCGTCGGTCTCGTGCATTGGCTTCGCCGGCGCTCCCGCGAGGGGCGCGAGGGAACGAAGCATGCGGTGATCGTGACTCGCGATGCCGGTTCGATCGTGGAATGGCATCTCCGCGCTTTGGCGTTCGGGCAGTGGCTGAAGTCGCGATATACGAAAATTACGTTGATCGACGAGGGATCCTCGGACGATACGCTGCGCATCGCGGAGCGGCTGCTCGGCAAGCTGCATGCGGAGTGGGAGTTGATTTCGGCGGCGACGCCGTCGGAGGCGCAGTCGCGGCTCGCGCGAATCGGCGCCGTTCACGAGATCGTGGTGATTCGAGGGGCGCTTGCCGGAGGCGCGGGATCGGCGGTATAATCGGGACAGTGAAGCACACTCTTTTTGGGGCGAAAGCCTTGAAGGGAGTGTGCTTTTTTGCGTTATTCCGAGGAGGGCTGGGAATGAGAGCAGTCGTGTACGGCGTCGCCGACGCGGGCGGCTGGCGGTGGGTCGTCAGCATCGCGCCCGAGGCCGATGCGCTCTGGTGGAAGCGGCAAGGCGCGGACCGGGTGTGGTTGTTCGGCGGCGGGCGCCGGTTGTCCTTCGGGCAAGCGGTCGAGCTGCGCGAACGGCTGGAACGGGAGTGCCCGGGAGGACCGGGGGAAGCCGGGAGCGGCGCTTGGGTGTCGCTGCGGGAGGCGTTCGGGGTTCCGACGGCGGGGTGGATGTTGGACGAGCCGGCGTACGAGCGGTGGGTGCGCCGCCTCGAAGGCAGGCTGCTGCTTCGGGAGGAGATCGAGGCGATGCTCGATCGGCCGGAGCCGTGGACGCCGCTGGCGCAGTGGGGCGCGCTGGAGGGGCGGCTTCGGCTGCGACGCGGCGCGGAGCGAGACGGCGCGGCGGATGCGGGAGCGGGCGCTGTGCGGGGGTGGCTGAGGCGCTGGCTGCGAGGTTGGCGGGGGAGGGGGCGCGGGAAGGCCGGGCGGTGGGCGCGGTATCGGTGCGTGCGCTGCGGCTTCGGCCTGGAGGCGCCGCTGCCGCTGGCCGATTGCGCCGTCTGCGGCGAGCCGTGCCCGTATTGCGAAGCCTGCCTGACGATGGGGCGGGTTCGGTTTTGCGCGCTGTTGGTGCAGGGGGTCGGGGGCGGCTCTTCCGGCGCCGGGAGCGGGAGCGCTTCGGCCGTTCGCCCGTTGGGCGCGGGCGGCTGGGGGCTCAGCCCCGCGCAGGCAGAGGCGGCCTCGGCGGCGCTGGATTTCTTGGGGCGCCCCGGAGGCGGATCGTTCCTGCTCTGGGCGGTGACGGGAGCGGGGAAGACGGAGACGATGTTTCCGCTCGTCGAGCGGACGCTGCGCGCGGGCGGGCGCGCGCTCGTGGCGACGCCGCGGAAGGACGTCGTGCTGGAGCTCGTGCCGCGGTTTCGAGCGGCGTTCCCCGCGGAGCGGGTCGTCGCGCTGTACGGCGGCAGCGAGGATCGCTGGGCGTCCGGCTCCTTGACGATCGCGACGACGCATCAATTGTTCCGGTTCCGGGAGGCGTTCGACCTCGTCGTGCTGGATGAGGTCGACGCGTTCCCGTACCGTGGCGATGCGCAGCTCGCGTTCGCGGCGGAAGGAGCGGCGCGGCGGGGCGGCAAGTTCGTGCTGCTGTCGGCGACGCCGCCGGCGGAGCTGCGCGAGGCCGCCCGGCGTGGGCGCCTCCCGCACGCCAAAGTGTGCGTGCGATTCCACGGGCGCCCGCTGCCCGTGCCCCGCCGCCTCGCGCTGCCGCCCCTTCGGCGCTGGAAGGACGCCGCGCCGCCGCCCGCGCTGCGCGAAGCGATCGCGGCGAGCCTGCGCCGCGGCGCGCAGCTGTTCGTCTTCGTGCCGCACATCGCGGTCGCGGACGCCGTGGCGCGGCTGCTCCGCGCCGCGTTCCCGGAGGCGCCCGTCGCCGGCACGTCGTCGAAGGACGAGGAGCGCGCCGCGAAGGTGCAGGCGTTCCGCGACGGCGGGCTGCGCATTATCGTGTCGACGACGATTTTGGAGCGCGGCGTCACCGTACCCAAGACGGACGTCTTCATTCTGGACGCGGACAGCTCGTTGTTCGACGATGCGTCGCTCGTCCAGATGGCCGGCCGCGCCGGGAGGAAGCGGGAGGAGCCGGACGGGAACGTGTACTTCTGTTCCTCGGAGTGGACGTCGTCGCAGCGGCAGGCGATCCGCGACATTCGCGCGATGAACGCGCTCGCGCGAAAGAAAGGGTATTTGACGCATGAGGGGCGGTAATGCGTGGTGGTCGCGGCTGCTCGACTTGCTGGAACGCGGGCTCGGCCCGGGCGGGGACGCCTGCCTGTGGTGCGGCGCCGCGCGTCGGGGGCGTCCGGCGTTCCCTCCCGACGCTTCTCCTTCCGCCCTCCGAGCGATGGAGCGGCTGTGCGGCGCATGCGCGTCCGGCATTCCGTGGATCGCGCGCCCCCTCTGCCCGGCGTGCGGACGGGCGGAGGCGTGCGGCGACTGCGCGCGGCGCGCGGTGTCGCACATCGTCGCGAACCGAGCCGCCGTGCGGTATACGCCTATGATGAAAGAGATGCTGGCCCGCTACAAATACCGGGGCTCGGAGCGGCTGGCGCCGCTGTTCGGCGACATGGCCTGCGCGGCGTACGAGCGGCTATCGTCCGACGCGTGGCGGAGCGAGACGCCGCCTCGGGCGCGCGCCGCGCTGACGTTCGTGCCGCTCAGCGAACGGCGCCTCGAGGAGCGCGGCTTCAATCAAGCCGAAGCGATGGCCGCATACGTCGGCCGCCGGTTCCGCGCGCCGGTCCTCCCGCTGCTCTCGCGCACGCGGCATACCGAGAAGCAAAGCTACAAAACCCGCCGCGAACGGCTCGAAAGCTTGGACCGAGCATTCGCGCTGCGGGACGACGGCGCGGCCGAGCTGGAGCGGCTTCTTCGCTCCGGACCGGTCCGGCTCGTCATCGTCGACGACGTCTACACGACCGGCAGCACGATGCAGCGGTGCGGGGCTACGGTCGCCGAACGATTCGGGTCGAATGGCTTGTCTATCTACGGATTAACATGGGCGAGGTAGACCGAAAGTCGGCAATCTCTCAATATACAAAACCATATATTTGCAGTACAATTTACGCAGTGAAATAATTATTCGCTGGTACTATCGGAGGTGTAATGATGTCTTTGAATGTGACGAATTGCCCGAAATGCGGCCGATTGATGGCGAAGGGACCGCGGCCGCTTTGTCCGAACTGCCATCAAGAGATCGAGGCGCAATTCGATAAATGCTGGAAGTATTTGCGCGACAATCGGAAATGCACGCTCGGGGAGCTGAGCGAGGCGACCGGCGTCAGCACGGCGCAAATCACGAAATTCATCCGCGAGGGGCGCATCTCGATCGCGGAGCTGCCGAACTTGAGCTATGAATGCGAAGTGTGCGGGACATCGATCCGAGAAGGGAAAATGTGCGAAAGCTGCCGGCAGCGGCTCGTGCGCGACGTCAACGCGATGAAAGCGTCCGAAGACCGGACGAATCAGCCCGAGCGCGGATTAGGTTTCTTGAAGGATAGAAAATAGGAAAAAACGTATATTAACAAAATAGATTCGGAAACCGATATGTATAATATGAATATCGGTTTCCTTTTTTATTTTGTCGGTATAGGCGGTGGTTGCAAATGAAAATCAACGAATCCGGGCGGATTACTTCGGTGAACGCGTACCGGAACGGATACCAAAACCAAGACTCTAAAATCGCTGGCAAGGGCAAGCAAGCGAGCATGAAGGATAACGTGCAAATTTCTCCCGAGGCGCTAGAAATGCTAGAAGCCGAGCGAGCGAACCAAGGGGATCGGGCTGAGCGGCTGGAACAGCTGCGAGCCTCCGTCCAGAATGGCACGTACAGAGTCGATGCGGAGAAGCTCGCCGAGAAGCTTTTGCCGTTTTTAAAATAACAACGAAGGGGTGACGCCGGTGACGGTCGCACAGCTGTTGTCCGTCTTGGAACGGATGACGGAAACACACGAGGAATTGATCGCATTGGCGGAACAGAAGAAAGAAGCTCTAATTCGCAACAACGTGGACGAGGTGTCCGCGATCGTGAATAGAGAAACGAGGGCGGTGAAGGTCGTCGACACGCTCTTAAAAGAGCAGGCCGACGCGACTAACGCCTTCTTCCGGGCGAGAGGCTTCCAAACGACGCGGGCAGTCACAGTGACGGAGCTTTCTCGCATGGTCACCGATCCGCAGGAGAAGAAGCGGCTGCTGGACGCGAGAGATCGGCTAACGGCGGCGATCGCACAGTTGAAAACGAAAAATGAACTGAATCAGAAGCTGATCGAGCAATCGATTTCCTATATAAATTACACATTGGATTTGGTGCTCGGACCGGATGAGGAGCCGATCTACCACAATCCTGCGTCACAAGCGACGGGCGGGGCCAAGCGCATGAGCTACTTCGATTCCAAAGCGTAACGATCCCATCCCGCGCATTACGAAAGGAGCGACCTCATGCGTTCGTCGTTCAGCGGTTTAGAAATCGCCAAAAGAAGCTTATTCACCCATCAAGCGGCGCTCTCGACAACGGGGCATAATGTGGCCAACGCCAATACGCGCGGCTATACGAGGCAGGTCGTCAATATGACGGCGTCGAGTCCGATCGAAGCCGTAGGCCTCATGCGTTCCGGCGTCCCGGGACAGATGGGACAAGGCGTCGAATTTTCTTCGATTACCCGCGTTAGGGAGCAGTTTTTAGATAAGCAATTTTATAACGAAAACAAAAGCTTAGGCCAATGGACCGTTCGCAAAGAGACGCTGGAAAAGCTCGAAGCGATCATCAATGAGCCTTCGGATACCGGATTGAACAGCGTGCTGAATACGTTCTGGAGTTCCTGGCAGGAACTGTCCAAAGCTCCGGACAATCTCGAAGCCAGAGCGCTGGTGAAAGAGTCGTCGCTGGCGCTGGCGGATTCGTTCAACCACGCGGCGCGCCAATTGAGCGATTTAAAGTCGGACTTGTCCGACAGTATCAACGTGAAAGCCGGCGAGGTCAATTCGCTGCTTACGCAGATCGCCCGGCTGAACGAACAAATTTACCGCAACGAGGGATTGGGCGACAATGCCAACGACCTGAGGGATCGCCGAGACGTCTTGGTCGACGACTTGTCCAAGATTATAAATCTTACCGTGCAGGACGGAGAACAGGGTTATACGATCTCGATGGGGTCGGAAGTGCTGGTCGAAGGCAACGTGCCGACCGAATTCGATTCGGACCTCGTTACGTCCGCTTACGCGGAGGACGGATCGGGCGACTTGAACAGCGGGGAGCTGTTCGGATTGATCTACTCGAAGGATCGAATCGTTACAGGATATCAAAACCAGCTCGACGCGTTGGTGACGACGATTGCAGCAGAGCTCAACGCCGTGCATCAAACCGGCTACACGCTTGAGCATCCGGTCACGCTCGGCGGCGAGTTTTTCCAGTTCGCGCCGCTCGATCCGGACAACCCGAAAACGGCGGCTGAACGATTCCGTTTACACCCGGATATCGCGAACGACGTAGAGAAAATCGCGACGTCAGCTCGCACCTACACGGACGCTAACGGCGTCGTGCGCGTCGTACGCGGGAACAACGAGGTCGCGCTGCAGATCGCGCAACTGCGCAACCAGAAGTTCAATTTCGATGGCAGCGGTTTGGAGAAAATCATTCTGAACGGCGGCACGTTCGACGAATTTTTGCGGGCGGTCGTCGGGGAAATCGGCATTCAAGCGCAGGAAGCGACGCGCCAATCCGATAACCAACAGACGCTGGTCGATCAAATCGACGCGCGCAGACAATCGGTAAGCGGCGTATCGTTGGACGAAGAAATGTCGAACATGATTAAATTCCAACATGCTTACAACGCTGCGGCGCGGGCGCTGACGACGTTCGACGAAATGCTCGACAAAGTCATTAACGGCATGGGTACAGTAGGCCGTTAACGGTAGACCCGAACGGCGGGAAAGGAGCTTAAGGCATGGTGGGTCGCGTAACGCAAGGCATGATCAACAGCCAGTTTATGCGCAGCTATAACTATAACTTGGCGCAGATGACAAAGTACCAAGAGCAGATCAATACGGGCCGAGTCATAAACAAGCCTTCGGACAACCCCGTCGGCATTTCTTTCGCGCTTCGGTACCGGGCCGAAATTTCAATCCACGAAAAATACCAGGAAAACATCGACACGGCGACTTCGTGGCTGGAGTACACCGACACGATGCTGGACCAGACGAACCAGATCTTGCAGCGGGTGCGAGAGTTAACCGTGAACGGTTCGACGGGAAGCAACCCGCAATCCGCGCTCGACGCCATCAAGGCGGAAATCCTTGAATTGACGAAACAGCTCACGACGATCGGGAACAGCCAATTCAACGGGAAGTACGTGTTTAACGGTCAGCTCACGGATGTGCCGCCTTACAGCGCAGCCGTTTCCGAGGGCAGGCCGGCGACGAGCGGATTTTCCCAAGGCAACGTCGACGTAAGCAGCGCCGTGCTGACTTCGTCGAATAACGCTTTGGATCTTATCGTCGACGGGCAGACGGTATCTGTGACGATTCCTCCGTTCGATTACACGACGTTAGGGGACGCGGGGGCTGAACAACTGGCGGCCGACTTGCAGTCGCGCATTAATGCAGCGACGGCGACCACGGACGTCACAGTAACGGTCGGCAAAAACAATCAGCTGAGAATCGCCTCGAATTCGGCGGGGACGACATCTTCCGTGCAAGTGACCGGCGGAAGCTTCGCGATCGCATGGCTCAGCGCCGCGGGGGATCTGTCTGATTTGGAGGAGACGGCCGGTTTCGCAGCCAGCGACGCAGGCGTGTTCATCCAAGCGCAATCGGCGCGCACGGACAAGGGCGGCATCGAATTCGAGATCGGCACCGGGGTGAACATCGCCGTCAACATTACCGGGGACGCCGTCTTCGGCGCTCCGGAAGAGAACGACAACCTGTTCAGGGTGATGAACGACATCTACAACGCGCTCGATGCGGGGGATACGGCGAAGGTATCCGATTTGCTCGGCAATCTGGACCAGCGAATGAACAAATTCCTTGCCGTGCGGGCGGACGTCGGCGCGAAGATGAACCGGACGGAGCTTGCGAGCGAACGAATGAAGGATATCAACTACAACTTGACGACGCTGCAGGCCAATATCGAAAATGCCGACATGGCGGAGCTGATCACGACGCTGAAAACGTTTGAGAACGTGTATCAAGCTTCCTTATCCATCGGTTCGAGAATTATTAGCCAAAGTCTTGTAGATTTCTTGAGATAATTTGAAACCGGATCGTCGGAAGGTGAACGCGAGTGAAGGTCGGCGCAAGCATTCAAATGCGGCAGCAGTTCGCCAAAATCGGGATCGAGAGCGAGCCGGGGCGCTACGAAATTAAGCAGCCCCGGCCCAACTTCGAAATGAATACAAAACATCCGAAGTTGGTAGCAACCTATCACCGCGGGGAACTGACCATCGATTCGACCCGAGCCCGGGAGGCGTTCGGGAAAGGGAACGTGTTTCAGTTTACGCGCTTGATGGCCCAAGAAGGACAGCGTCTCGCGCTGGAAGGCATCGGCCGACGCGTCGACGAGGGCAACCGTATGAAGGCGATTCATACCGGTCAGAATGCTATTGCGGATATTGCATACGACAGCGTATTTCGGGATTTTAAAATCAATTACGAAGGGCCGTTCACGCCCGATCCTGTCGATGTCACGTATACGGCAGTGGAACCGGACATGCAATTCGAGCCGGGCAGCGTGTCGGTACAGTCGAGCCCGAATCCGCCGCAAATCCAATACCACGTCGGTAAGGTCAGAGTTTACTTGCAGCAGAAGGCCTCGCTCGAGATTACTCCTCCGGTCATTGATCAAACCGTCTAGATTAGGACATAAATGAATGATAGAGAACTTCGACTATAGATGAATGATCTATAGTTTTATTTTTGGGCAAAGGTGCGATACGATATGAAACTAGATACGACTCGGTTCGGGGAAATCGAAGTTGAGGAGGACAAAATCGTTCGGTTCCCGCAAGGCATTCCCGGGTTCGAACATTGCCGAGACTTTATTTTCCTACAGCCGCCTAACGCGCAAATCCCGGTATGGTTCATGCAGTCGATCGAGGACGGCGCGCTGGCGTTTATGGTCATGAATCCGTTCCTCGTGTTTCCGGACTATACGATCGATTTGCCGGATTCCGTCCAAGAAGAGCTGGATATCCGCACCGAGGAAGACGTTATGACGGTGGCGATCATTACGATTTCGGAACGGAAGGAAATGACGTTGAATTTGCTGGCGCCGGTCATTTTGAACCAACGGACCCGTACGGCGAAACAGGTGGTGCTTCATAACAGCGGGTATCAGACAAAGCATGCCGTCAACCTGCAAGAAATCGCCGCGACCGGTGGAAGGCGGGGTGATCTCTGATGCTGGTCCTGTCCCGCAAAAAGGGCGAATCGATCGTGATCGACGGCAATATCGAAATCACCGTGCTCGGGGTGGAGGGAGATACCGTGAAGATCGGCATCAACGCGCCGAAATCGATCGACATATTCCGCAAAGAAGTGTTCGACATGATCCAGCAGTCAAACCGCGAAGCTTCGCTGACCGTAAGACCAGAGGATTTGGACGAGCTGTTCGGCGGAAAAAAATAGAGCCGGGGGAAGAGGGCAGTCGATGCGGGCGAGGTTCCCGCTATGGCTGCCGTTTTCTTTTTTCTAGTTTTTCTATCGGAAGTCTAAAGTTTCGGATGAGGTTTGCCGATAAAAATGGGTAGGGACAAAACTAGGGCGGCCGACCTAGGGGAAAGTCTCAGCCACACGGACGTGGCCCATTAGATCTTCAAGGAGGAAGAATCAATGCGTATTAATCACAACTTGGCGGCGCTGAATACATATCGTCAGCTGTCCTCCAACAACGTCAACTCGGGCAAGAACATCGAGAAGCTCTCTTCCGGTCTCCGCATCAACCGCGCAGGCGACGACGCTGCAGGTCTTGCGATCTCCGAGAAAATGAGAGCCCAAATCCGCGGCTTGGATCAAGCTTCCCGGAACTCGCAGGACGCGATTTCCTTGATCCAAACGACGGAAGGCGCGCTGAACGAGACGCAAAACATCCTCCAGCGGATGCGCGAACTCGCGACGCAAGCTTCCAACGACACGAACGTCGCCGTCGACCGCGCTGAGATCCAGAAGGAAATCAACCAGCTTTCCTCGGAAATCAACCGGATCGGCAACACGACGGAATTCAACACGCAGAAGCTCCTCAACGGCGCGAAGGCGAACACGTACACGGAATTTACAGGTCTGTTCTCCAACGCAGCGGGCAGCAAGACTTTCGCAGGCGCATCCGGTTTGGCTGCGGTTACGGGCATTACGATCGTGGGCTCGGGTAATTTGGTTTCCGGCACAAATACGGTGAAATTCACTCGTACGGCTGTCGACCATGCTGACCAAACGGTCTCCGATGCAATGACGACGGCGGGATCGAGCGGCAATATCGGTGCGAACTTCGGCGGCGGTGTCACGATTACTTCCGGTGCGGTAAACTTCGCCAACAGCGGCTTCTCCATCACGTACGACCACACTGCAAAGACGCTCACGATCTTTGGTTCCGGCGCAAGCGGCCAAATCAACGATACGATTTCAATCACCGGCGGCGTAGTCAATTATGACCAGTTCGGAGTTTCGTTCTCGTTCAACACGTCCGGTTTGACAGGCAATGGTGCGGTTGAATTCGCGAGTGGCGTGATGTCCGGTGCCAACACATACACTACGAATCAGCTTGGCTATGCAAGTACAAACTCGGGCACTAACGATTGGATGACCAATATCGCGATTGGCACCCCGGCGTTGAGCAGTGGCCTTTCGGGCGCGAATGATCTTCCTCCTGTCAATATGACATGGACGATCACGCTGAAGGGAGCCAACGGCGCAAGCGGCTTTACGATCTCCGGTGTTGGATCCGGTTATTCGATTACTGATACAGTGACGACTGACCTTTCCTCGGCAACTCACGCGTACACCGGTTATGGCCTGAGCTTTACGATCGGTAGCGGCACGAGCGGTAGAGACGGCGATACGGTCACTTTCACCACCACCCCTAGTTTCACTTACGCGATGAACGTGAACGGGTCGTCCACGACGATCGCATCCGGTTCTACCGGTCTTGCAGCCGGCACGTATACGGCTAATGGAATCCGAGTTACTACATCGGGAACGCAATTGACTACAGGTGTAGAGACTTCCGTAGGCTCCTTCACGGTAGTCACGGAAGGTTCCAGCGGAACGAATAATTCCGTCACGTTCCAGATCGGCGCGAACCAGAATCAGTCGATGTCCCTCGACATCAACGACATGCGTGCCAAAGCGATCGGCGTTACGACGACGAACTCCGGCGGCGACAACGGCATCTGGGTCAACATCTCCCGGAAGCATGACGACCTCGTTCTGAACGGCGTCATGAAATCCGGCGGCGAAGTTGGCGGCGAAGCAGGCAAGTGGTACGTCCAAGCTTGGTTCACGGCCGACACGACCGTAACGAACGGAACGGATGCAACGAATGTCGAGTATGGACTTGACATGAGCGATTCCACGAAGGCGTCTGCGGCGATCACGGTCATCAACGACGCGATCGAACGCGTATCCGCAGAGCGCGCAAAGCTTGGCGCGAACCAAAACCGCCTCGAGCACACGATCAATAACTTGGCAACTTCCGCAGAGAACCTTACGGCTGCCGAGTCCCGCATCCGCGACGTAGACATGGCGAAAGAGATGATGGAGTTCACGAAGAACAACATCCTCACGCAAGCTGCGCAAGCGATGCTGGCTCAAGCGAACCAACAGCCGCAAGGCGTGCTCCAGTTGCTCCGTTAATAAGAAACTCTCCGATAGAGGGCTCCCGCGAGGGGGCCTTCTTTCTTTTGCTTCTAATTCCCATAGGGAGAATCTATTCAGAATTTTACCCCCTTAACCGATAAAGAATGTATAACTTGTAATTTCCAACGTGGAGGAGATCCGCTTGCAGGTATTGATGTTGGATGATCGGTATGAAGTCCGGACAGAGGATGCGTTGAGCGAACTGTTTGAAATACTGGACCGAAAAATGAAAGAAGCGGACTTACTAATAAGTCATATGACAGTAGATGGTGTAGAAATATACGACGACCATTACGATGTTCTTGCGTCGAAACTAAATTCAATTAAAGAAGTAATCGTCGAGGTGCGTACGCGCGGTCAATTGATCGAGGATATGATCCATTCATCCGAGGAATATATCCAACGTGCGCTCCCCGAAGTGAAAGATTTGGCTGATGCATTTTATCGCAATGATATGGCCGGATGGGCGAAGTTGGAGCAGCTCTTCGAGGGAATGCAATGGTTGACTCAATTGAGCGAAGCTTTACGAGAAGTCTCATCCGGAGGCGGCCCAACGAGCGGGGACATGCACCAGCTATTAAGCGACTTCCAACCGCAGTGGAAAGAGATGGTGGAGGCGGTTGAACAAGGGGACAAGGCGTTGGTCGGGGACTTATTAACGTATGAAGTAGTGCCGCTATTAGAGCGGCTCCTAATTCAGGCCAAGACATTAAAAACTAGCCGGGGTAACTAAGTATGATTCTTATCGATAACGTACAGCTGCTAAAATCAAATTTTCAGCCCCTCTGGTCTCGGATGGAAAAAGAGCAGGCATCGTTGCAAAATGAAACTTTACAACTTGTAAACAGCCGGAGCGGGGACCCGACATTGATCTACGACAACGACAACGGAACGCCGGTGTACCTCCATAGTCGATATAATCCGCGGGAGGAAGCGGAAAAGTTCGTAGAGCAGTACCGGAATTTAGGTAACTATAAACATATATTTTTTTACGGCATTGGCTTAGGGTACCACATCGAGGCGATGCAAGCGCTCCACCCCCAAGTTGCCTATAGCGTCTATGAACCGAACGCGTCCGTATTCGTGAAGTTTCTGGAAACCCGTTTGTTCAAAGATGTGTTCCGGAGGAGACCGGATCAACTGTATATCCAGTGGAGTTCCGCGGATATCACCTCTCATGTATCGGATTTCATCAACAAAATTAAAGATCACGTGTTGTTGGTCGTCTTGCCAAGTTACGAGAGAGCATTCCAAGAGGAGTTTCGCGCATTTCAGCAAACCTTCATTAAGGCGATCTCCGGTAAACGGTCTGCTCTGAATACGAACTTTGCATTTGAAAAACGGTGGATTGTCAATGGCATGCTTAATATCAAGCATACATTGGAGTCGCCGAGCATCCTGGATAAGAAACGGCAGCATTTTGAACAGAAACCTGCGATTATCGTTTCCGCCGGACCGTCCCTCGAAGAAGAACTCGAAAATTTGCGCCAAATCAAAGAGAGCGGTACCGCATACATTTTCGCAGTGGGATCGGCGATTAACGCCTTGCTTTCGGCTGGGATTCAACCGGACGCAGCTTGCACTTATGACCCCTCGGCATTAAATCAAAAAGTCTTCGAGAAACTGGTTCAACAAAACATCGACAACATTCCGTTGATTTATGGTACGACTGTCGGTTTTGAAACGCTGCAGCAGTATCCGGGTCCTAAGCTGCACATGATTACGAGCCAAGACTCTACTGCGGCTGTTTTTCTAAAGAAGGAAGAAGGAACGCCTTTAGAAGTCGTCAACGACGCTCCTTCCATTGCCGTTATAACGCTGCAATTGTTATATAGATTAGGATGCAATCCGATTATTCTTGTCGGGCAGAACTTATCCTACAAGGACGAACGGTTTTATTCGGCGGGTATCGAGTACTCCCACAGGCCTTCCAAACTGTCGGAAGCCGAATTGCAGAGGGCATTCCCCGTAGAAGCGGTGGACGGAAGTCAAGTGCTGACCAACAACAGTCTGAATCAGATGCGGCTGCAAATCGAACAGTATATAAAGGCTTTCGATCCGCAAACCGTTGTCATCAATACGACGCAGGGCGGTGCGAACATCGAGGGCACGAGGTTCGAAGCGCTGCGAGATGTCATGAGCCAATATTGCAAGGAAGCCTGCGTTGAACCGGATTGGATGAAAGGTAAAGATGGAGCGTATGACGTCGAATATTTACGAAAGCAATCCATGGAAATGGAAGAAGCTTTTAAAGAGTTATGCAGGATATTCGATCAGCTAGTCGACATTATGAGAGACCTCAAGCGTTTTGCGGATCAAGGGAATGCAAGGGCATTGGAAGGGATGTTCCCTAAGTTCGATAGGGTATTCAAACGGATGAAGACGAATCAATATCATTATCATTACATTCAACCTATGAATCGGGTTCAGTTCGAGATACTACTGAAACATACCCAAGAGATTCGGTTCCAGCGCGATCAGGTTACCAAGGCGAATATGCTGCTCGATGTCTTCGGGAAATATTTATCGCATTGCCGACGCGATTTGGAACAATCGATCCCCGTGTTCGGTTATATGCTTCAAGCTATCCGCGAATACGCGGCATCGAAAACGGAGCTGGCTCAGTCGAGCTGATCGAAATGTATCGGAGGCGCAGCGATGATCGACGGCAAAACAATATTGGCGGTCGTTCCGGCTCGGGGAGGTTCGAAGGGCGTCCCGAGAAAAAACATTCGGCCTCTGGCGGGCAAGCCGCTTATTGCTTGGACGATCGGGGAGGCGAAGGCGTCGAAGTACATCGACCGAGTGATCGTCTCTTCGGAGGACGATGAAATTATCGAGACGGCAAGACAGTTCGGCGGGGATGTCCCCTACGTTAGGCCTGAATCCTTGGCTCAGGACGACACACCGGGGATCGACCCGATCCTTCATGCCATGGAAATGGTGCCGGGATACGATTACGTCATGCTTCTCCAACCGACGTCCCCGCTTCGGACGGCGGGGGATATCGACGGATGCATCGAGTTGTGCCACTCTCAGCGGGCGAAGGCTTGCGTGACGGTGACGGAGCCGGAGAAAAGTCCGTATTGGATGTATACGGTAGATGGCGAAAATAAGATGCAGTCCCTTCTGAATGTGGATGTCATCCCCAACCGGCAGCAGTTGCCGAAGGTATACGCCCTGAACGGCGCCGTCTACATCGCCGAAAGCGAGTGGCTGCGGGAGCGAAAGGCGTTCATTACCTCCGAAACGGTCGCATACCCGATGCCGAAGGAGCGATCTTTCGACATCGACAATGAGATCGATTTTCGGTTGTGCGAGTGGATGATCACGCAGCGTACGTAACCGGCTGTTCGCAGCTTGGGCATAGATTTAGGAGGCTGGAAGTCGATGGATCGCAATTCGCAAAAAGTGCTGGTTACGGGAGCCGACGGCTTTATCGGGTCCCACCTGACAGAAACGCTCGTAAGGCAGGGCTACCAAGTCCGAGCCTTCGTGCTTTATAACTCGTTCAACTCTTGGGGCTGGCTCGACCATGCTCCGGAAGATATCAAGCAATCGATTGAAATCTTCAGCGGCGACATACGAGATCCGTTCGGGGTGAAGGAGGCGATGAAAGGCTGCGATGCGGTACTGCATCTTGCTGCCCTCATCGCGATTCCGTACTCGTATCATTCACCCGCCACTTACGTGGACACCAACGTCAACGGGACGTTGAACGTTTTGGAAGCCGCGAAAAGCTTGGGAATCAGCAAGGTGATCCATACATCAACCAGCGAAGTGTACGGCACGGCGAGGTTCGTTCCGATTACGGAGGAGCATCCGCTGCAGGGACAATCGCCCTATTCCGCGACGAAAATTGCCGCCGACCAACTGGCGATGTCTTATTATTACTCCTTCCAAACGCCGGTGACGATCATTCGCCCTTTCAATACTTACGGGCCGCGGCAGTCCGCTCGGGCGGTCATTCCGACGATCATCACCCAGATCGCGCAGGGGGCCCGCCAAATTAAATTAGGTGCCTTGCACCCGACGCGAGACTTCAATTTCGTGAAAGATACGGTTGCCGGCTTTATCGCGGCGCTCGAAACGGATGCGATCGAAGGGGAAGTCATTAATTTGGGCAGCAATTACGAAATTTCGATCGGAGATACGGTCAAGGCGATCGCCGATACGATGAATGCGGAAATCGAAATTCAAACGGACGAACAGCGTCTGAGGCCCGAGAAAAGCGAAGTCGAGCGGCTGTGGGCGGACAATGCGAAGGCGAAGCGGATACTCGGGTGGGAACCGAGATACGGGGGTTTAGAAGGTTTTAAACGGGGTCTCCAAGAGACGGCGGCTTGGTTTACGGACAAACAAAATCTCAGCGCGTACAAGGCGGATCGATACAATATATGATTACGGCCGATGTCATTCAAGCCCTAGATTCTATTTTTCAGAACCGATCGGCGCCGCTTGCGCTGCACGAACCCCAGTTTTCGGGGAATGAATGGGCTTACGTGAAGGAATGTTTGGACACAGGGTGGGTGTCCTCCGTAGGCAAATACGTCGATTTGTTCGAACAGAAGCTGGCCGAGGCGGCGGGCGTGCGTCGAGCCGTCGCTGTCGTGAATGGGACCGCGGCGCTTCATATTTGTTTACAGCTTTGCGGCGTAGAGCCCGGGGACGAAGTGCTGATTCCGGCCTTGACGTTCGTGGCTACCGCTAATGCTGTCTCTTATTGCGGAGCTGTCCCCCATTTCGTGGACAGCGAGGCTTCGACGCTCGGCATCGATCCCCGAAAACTAGATAGGTATTTGGCCGACATTGCGGTATTGAAAGAAGGCGTTTGCCATAACAAGCATACCGGTCGGAGAATCAAGGCTGTCGTCCCGATGCACACATTCGGTCACCCGGTCGACCTGGACTCGCTTATGGACGTTTGCCGTACGTACGGCATCGAGTTGATCGAGGATGCAGCCGAATCGCTGGGATCGTTCTATAAGGGCAGACACACCGGCGGGTTCGGAAAGGCGGCGGCGCTCAGCTTTAACGGCAACAAGATCATTACGACCGGGGGCGGCGGCGCGATTGTAACGAATGACGAACAATTAGCGGATCGAGCCAAACATATAACGACGACCGCGAAGCTGCCGCATCGCTGGGATTTCTTCCATGACGAGATCGGATACAATTACCGTCTTCCTAACCTGAACGCCGCGTTAGGCTGTGCTCAGTTAGAGCAAATGCCAGCTTTTCTTGAGAACAAGCGCCGTCTGGCGGCGAAGTACGAAGAGGCGTTCCGGGACGTGCCGGGGGTTGCCTTTTTTACCGAGCCTTCGTTCGCCCGAAGCAATTACTGGCTGAATGCGCTGCTGCTGGACGATCAGTTCACCGATCAGAAAGACGACCTGCTGGCAGCGCTCCATCAATCCGGATACTTGTCTCGCCCCGTTTGGACGCTGCTGAACCGCCTCCCGATGTTTCGAGATTGTCCGGCAATGGATCTTAGCTGCGCGGAGCGGTTGGAACGGTCCATCATCAACTTGCCCAGCAGCGCGAAATTAGGCGAGGGATTATGAAGAGAAGGAAAATTTGTATCATTACGGGTACGCGAGCCGAGTACGGTCTTCTCTTCAAGCTGATGTCTGAAGTGCAATCCGACTCGGATCTTGAACTACAGATCATCGCCACGGGCATGCACCTGTCTCCCGAATTCGGACTCACGTATCGGCTCATCGAGCAGGATGGTTTCCGAATCGATGAGAAGGTGGAAATGCTCATGTCCAGCGATTCGCCGGTCGGCATCGCCAAGTCGATCGGCCTTGGGACGATTGGATTCGCTGACGCATTCCAACGGTTAGCTCCGGATGTCATCGTAATGTTGGGAGACCGGTACGAAATTTTGGCAGCGGCTCAAGCTGCGATGACGGCACGCATTCCGATCGCTCATATCCACGGAGGAGAATTGACCGAAGGGTTGATCGATGAAGCCATCCGTCATTCCGTGACGAAAATGGCGCACCTTCACTTTACGTCCGCAGAGCCGTATAGAAGGCGTGTGATCCAGTTAGGCGAACATCCGTCGAGGGTGTATAACGTCGGCGCGCCGGGATTGGACTACATCCGAGACGCGGAATTGATGACGCGGACGGAGCTGGAACGGGAACTAGGCATGGCACTGGATGGACGGCTGTTTCTGGTCACGTACCACCCGGTAACGCTGGCGGGCGCGGATCAGACGCATGCGTTAGAGCAGCTGCTTCAGGCGTTGGATCATTTCCCGGAGGCGCGAATCGTATTTACGAAGTCCAATTCCGATACCCATGGGCGGGTCATCAACGAACGGCTCGAGCGGTATGCAGCCGATCGTTCCGAACGGGCGAAGGTATTCACGAATTTGGGACAACGCAGATACCTAAGCGTCCTGAAAGCCGCCGACGCGGTGATCGGCAATTCATCCAGCGGCATTATCGAGGCCCCGTTCCTCAAGACGCCTACCGTCAACATCGGCGAACGCCAAAGCGGGCGCTTGCGAGCTCCTTCTGTGCTGGATGCAGCTGACGATGCGAACGAGATCGTTCGTTGCTTACGGACGGCGCTGGACGACGATTTCCGCAGCCGCATCGAGCGGGCGGAATCGATATTCGGAGATGGCACGGCATCCCGAAAGATGAAGGAAATCTTAAAATCAGCGGAGCTGGAAGGCATCGTATTCAAGCGATTCTACGATCTGGAAGTGAATTGAATTCATGAGGGTTGTGTTTATCGGCTGCGTCCAATTTAGCGAAACGACTTTGGAAGTACTTTTACAGCAGGAACGCGCAGAAATCGCAGGTATCGTTACGAAGGCTGCTTCCGCTATTAACGCCGACTTTCGATCGCTTGAGCCGATCGCAGCAAGAGAGAAGATCCCTTGCTTCTTATATCAACGTTCGGCGGACGTTGAACCGATGATTCGATGGATTCAAGAGCTCGCGCCGGATGTCGTCTACTGCTTCGGTTGGTCGCACTTGCTGCCTGCCGAGTTGCTTTCGGTTCCCAGGCTTGGAGTGATCGGGTACCATCCTGCCGCGTTGCCTCAAAATCGCGGGAGACATCCGATCATATGGGCACTAGCGTTAGGGTTGAAGCATACTGCGTCCACGTTCTTTTTCATGGACGAAGGGGCGGACACCGGCGATATATTGGATCAGCGTCCAATCGCGATCGAGGATGATGACGACGCGGCAACGCTGTATTCCAAGTTGGAGAACGTCGCTAAGGAGCAAATCGCGTCATTTACAAGGGCACTTGCGGAAGGAACCTATATGAGAGTTCCTCAGGACCATACAAAAGCGAACTCCTGGCGGAAGCGGGGCAAACAGGATGGCGCCATTGATTGGCGGATGTCCTCTGCGTCCGTTCACAACTTGGTGAGAGCATTGACGAGGCCGTACATCGGAGCGCATCTGACAGCTTCCAACGGGGAAGAGGCGAAAGTTTGGAAAACGGTTCGGGTTGACGAGCTTTACCCTGAAACGAACAATCTCGAGCCCGGCAAAGTACTTCGCGTCAACGGAACTGCTGTTGACATCAAGTGCGGGCATGGGGTTATTCGGATTGTGGAGCATGAAATGACCCAACTTCCTTTGGAGGGGACCTATATATGAGCGTTGTTTTAGTCGTGGCGCCCCACCCGGACGACGAAACGTTAGGTTGCGGCGGCACCCTGCTCCGACATAAGGAGCAAGGGGACGAGGTGCATTGGCTGATCGTTACCTCCATGTCGGAACAATACGGATTCACGAAGGAAAGAATGGAAGAACGAGAGGCGGAAATTCAACGGACGAAAGACGCGTACGGGTTTGACGGCGTAACGCAGCTACAATTTCCGACGATGCGGCTGGACGATATTCCGATGGCCGATCTGGTCGCCCGCATGAGTGCATCGTTCCAAGAAATCCGACCGAACACGGTGTACGTGCCGCACAGGGGAGACGTCCACACAGATCATGCGGCTGTGTTCGATGCGACGATATCTTGTACGAAATGGTTTCGGTACCCGTTCGTTTCGAAAATAGCGGTTTACGAAACATTATCCGAGACGGACTTCGGCCTAAACCCGGATAATAACGGCTTTCGTCCGAATTGGTTCGTAGACATCGCGCCTTGGATCGATCGCAAAATCGAGATCATGAACATTTTTCGCAGCGAAATGGGAGCTTTCCCGTTCCCGAGGAGCGAAGAAGCGATCCGTTCGTTGGCGAAAGTGCGCGGAGCGGCCTCCGGCTTCGAAGCCGCCGAGGCGTTTATGGTGCTAAAGGAGACGTGGGGCCGTTGAATCGGACGTATATTATCGCGGAAGCGGGAGTCAATCATAACGGGTCCGTAGAGCTTGCCGTCGAACTGATCGACGCAGCCGTTGAAGCGGGAGCGGACGCGGTTAAATTTCAAACGTTCAAGCCGGAACTCCTTGTCAGCGCATTTGCCGGGAAAGCGGATTATCAGAAGAAGCTTACGGATTCTGAGGAGTCGCAGTTGGACATGCTCCGCAAGCTGCAGTTGCCGGAAGAAAGTTACCCGAAGCTGCTGGAACGTTGTCGGGCGAGGGGGATTCACTTCCTATCCACGCCGTTCGATTTGGATAGCTTGTCTCTATTAACCGAAACGTACGATATACCGACGATTAAGCTGCCTTCAGGAGAGATTACCAATCCTCTTCTTTTATATCGTACCGCGAGAACCGGCAAACCGATCATTTTGTCCACGGGCATGAGCACGCTCGGCGAAATCGAAACGGCGCTTTCGGTAATCGCGTTCGGTTATGTTGCCGCGGACGAGAAGCCTTCGCGCGATAAAATTCTCCGGGCATATGCCAGCGAGGCGGGGCAGCGCGCGCTGCGCGACAACGTAACTTTGCTCCATTGCACGACGGAATACCCCGCGCCGCTGGATGAAGTGAATCTGAATGTCATGGATACGTTAAAGCGGGCGTTCAACCTCAAGGTCGGATACTCCGATCATACGCAGGGTATCGCCATTCCGGTCGCCGCGGCGGCCAAAGGGGCGGCGGTCATCGAAAAGCACTTCACGTTGGATCGCGGCATGCCGGGGCCTGATCATCAAGCTTCGCTCGAACCGATGGAACTGAAGCAAATGGTTTCGGCCATTCGAGATGTGGAGAAGGCGCTCGGAAACCCGATCAAACATCCGACGGCTTCGGAAATCAACAATAAATTGGTCGTGCGGAAAAGCTTGGTCGCCATACGCGCGATTCGCAAGGGCGAGCCGTTCTCCGAAGAGAATCTCGCGATCAAGCGGCCCGGAACCGGCAGATCCCCCATGGAGTATTGGGAGATGCTTGGTCAGCCTGCCGATAGAGACTACGAACGGGACGAGCCTGTGCAATGACCGACAAGCCGATTATTTTGCTTGGCGGAGGCGGGCATGCGAAGGTGCTGCTCGATGTGTTGAAGCGTTCCGGCCGAACGGTGATCGGATTTACGGATCCCGAACGAACCGAGCTTACGGGAGCTCCTTATTTAGGTGACGACAAGGCGGTGCTCCAATTTGATTCCAATGCGGTCCTGCTGGTTAACGGGCTGGGCAGTACTGTATCGACGGAGCGTAGAGCGTCGTTATATCGCAAGCTGCACGATGCCGGTTACCGGTTCGCCGCGGCAGTGCACCCGTCCGCAGTCATCGCCGAAGATGTCGTCCTTGGCGACGGAGTTCAAATTATGGCGGGGGCTGTCATTCAGCCGGGTTGTCGGTTGGGGGCCAACGTGATCGTAAATACTCGAGCCTCGGTTGACCATGACTGTACGGTCGGGAACCATGTACACATTGCGCCGGGGGCTATTCTCTCGGGCGGCATCCATATCGGCGATGCAGTACATGTAGGCACGGGGGCTGTCATAATTCAAAACATTCGGATCGGAGCCGGCAGTTTGGTCGGAGCCGGGGCAGTGGTCGTCAAAGATGTGTCGGAAAGAACGAAGGTGCTGGGAGTACCCGCGAGGGAGGTCAACTGAATGAATTCATGGGAGAAAGCCGCGGTATATCCGACTACCACGATTCTTGAAACGATCGAAGCGATCGACAAAAGCACGATGCAAATCGCGATCGTCATCGACGAAAATAAGAAACTATTAGGAACCGTAACCGACGGCGATATTCGGAGAGGCATTCTGCGCAACGTTCCTTTGCACGACCCGGTCGAACGCGTCATGAATGCTTCGCCGAAATACGCGAGCATTCACGAATCGCCGGGGACGATAACTTCGCTATTGAAGAATGCGAGGCTGAAGCACTTGCCGATCGTCGATGAAGAAATGCGCGTCATCGACGTGAAGAAGCTTGAAGATATACTGAAATTGGAGAAAAGAGATAATCCGGTCGTGTTAATGGCCGGCGGGCTAGGAACGAGGCTTCGTCCGTTGACCGAGCATTCGCCGAAGCCGCTGCTGAAGGTCGGGGAAAAACCGATTCTTCAGACGATTTTAGAGAGCTTCATTGACCATAGATTCTCAAATTTCTATATTTCCGTGAATTACAAAGCCGAGATGATTAAAGATTACTTTGGGGACGGTTCGGAGTGGGGGGTAAGCATCCGCTATATCGACGAGACGCAGCGGATGGGTACGGCCGGGGCGTTATCGTTGCTGCCCGAACCGCCGATGGAGCCGTTGATCGTGATGAACGGCGATTTATTGACGAAAGTAAACTTCGAGAATCTACTGGATTTTCATAACGAGCACCATTCCTTTGCGACGATGTGCGTGCGGGAATATAACTATCAAGTACCGTATGGGATCGTTAGATCCAATGGGCATGCGCTTGAAGCGATCGAGGAAAAGCCGGTGCATCAGTATTTCATTAATGCAGGGATCTATGTCTTGGCGCCCAGTGCGCTGGAAATGATACCGAGGAACCAGTTCTATGACATGCCGGATCTTTTTAAAGCGTTAATCGGACAAAACAAAACGACCAGCGTATTTCCGATTCGGGAATACTGGATGGATATTGGAAGAATGAGCGACTTCGAGCGCGCGAATATGGAATATACGCATTATTTCTAAGTGCTCATAACAATATTTGTATATTTCCGGAATATCTTTTTAAATGCTATTAAACCTGCGCCCGATATTGCCGAAATACTAGAATATAGATTCTTATGCGCGCGGAGGGATATCGTAATGAGCTTTGATTTTCAAGTTGGGGGCGCGGCTCCCGTATCGAAAATTGATCCTATATTGCCGGCGACTTCCGTCAAAGGGAGCGAACACACCCATACGGAAAAAATCAAGCATATCTACTCCACGAAGGAACTCAAGCGCGCCGAGATGCAAGGTGAAGAGGTTTCCGTAAGCGACGAACAATTGATAAAAGCCATCGAAAAAGCGATCAAAGCGATCCAAGGCAACAATACGTCCCTGGAGTTCGCAGTTCATAAAGAAACCAAACAAATTATGGTCAAAGTGCTCAACAAAGAGACGGGCGAGCTTATTCGTGAAGTGCCGCCGGAAAAAAACTTGGACTTCATCGCAAATATTTGGAAGATAGCCGGACTCTTCGTCGACGAGAAGCGATAAATTCACGTAAGGTGTGATTTTCCGATATGGTAACGAGAATTAACGGCTTTTCCTCCGGTTTGGATATAGACCAGCTCGTTAGACAGCTGATGACGGCGCAGCGGCTGCCGATGGACAAGCTCGTGCAGAAAAAGCAAACGCTGGAATGGCAGCGCGAGGACTTCCGTACGCTGAACAGCCAGATCATGGACTTCCGGAACGCCGCGTTCGACATGCGCTTGTCGTCGAGCTACTTAACCAGGAAGGCGTCTTCATCGAACGAGAACGCCGTCAGCGCTACCGCCGCGCCGGGAACGGTCGCAGGAAATTACACCGTGAAGGTCAACGCGCTTGCGAAAGCGGCCAGCATTTCGTCGGAAGGCCCTGTCGGGGCGACGTCGACGGCGGATACGCTGTCGTCCATCGGCATGGATTCGCCGGGGCCGACGGAGGTCACGATAACGGGCAAAACGGGATCGGTGTCGCTCGTGTTTAAGACGACGGACAAAATTTCGGACGTCATCAGCCGAATCAACGCCGTGTCGACGACGACGGGCGTCGTGGCGAGCTACGATACGACGCTCCAGCGATTCTTTTTCAAATCGTCGACGACCGGAGCGGATGCGACGGTGGATATTCGTTCGCCGGACTCCGATTTTCTCAGCGACGTTCTCCGATTGACACCGGAAAGAACCGGAAACGGCGGCTTGGTGACGGGATCCGTCGCGTTCGTTTCCGGCACGCCGGCGTCTCCGAGCACAACGAAGAAGATCAATGATTCTCTGACATCCGAGCAGACGCTTCGGATCACTTACAAAACAAAGACATACAACTTCAATATTACCAGCAGCACGTCCGTGGGGACGCTGATCAATCGAATCAACGCTTCGGGGTTAGGCAAAGAGGGCGTCTCCGCATACTTGGATAAAGACGGTCATTTCACGTTATTTAATCCGGATTCCAATGAGCAATTGGATATCCAAGATGCCACCAGCGACGGCGTCGACATTTTATCTTCGCTCGGGTTGACGGCGGGATCCACGGCCGGGACGCCGATCACTTATCACGAATACGACGGGGAAGGTCAGAATGCGTCGGTCGAGTTTAACGGCTTGACGCCTGCCGTCGAGTTCAGCTCGAATACGTTCACGATCAACGGCATCACGTTCACGGCCAAGGAGACGACGACGTCGGATGTGAATATCGCGGTCACGCAAGATGTCGATGCGGTTTTCGATAAAATTAAATCGTTCGTCGAGAAATATAATTCGATGTTAGACGCGATGAATAAGGAATTGAGCGAAGAGCGATTTCGCGACTTCCAGCCGCTGACCGACGAACAGCGGGAAGCGATGAACGAGGACGATATTAAAAAATGGGAAGAGAAGGCGCGCAGCGGCTTGCTGCGAAACGATAGCATTCTATCGGGCGCCGTCAATTCGTTCCGATACGGCATGGTGCGATCGGTCACGGGACTGCCGGCCGGTCATTTGCAGCAGATGTCGGAAATCGGCATCTCGACCGGGGCGTACGCTTACAATGAAAAAGGGAAGCTGTATATCGACGAAGAGTTGTTGCGCGAGGCGATTTCCGACCGTCCGGAAGAAGTACTGGCGTTGTTCACCGCAGACGACAACGACAGCACCAGCTCCGAAGGCGACGGGTTGGCTCGACGTCTGCACAGCATCGCGGACAGCACGATCGATATGATTCTTCAACGGGCAGGAACGTCGACGAGCTCGTTGGATAACTACACGATCGGCCGAGAGCTGTACAATGTTAACACCAGAATTACTTCCTGGGAGCGCAGGCTCGTCGACATGGAAAATCGCTATTACAAACAGTTTACGGCAATGGAGCAGGCGCTGGCCAAGCTTCAAGCCCAAAGCACGAATCTCATGTCCCAGTTCGGCGGTACAGGCGGCTAAAACGTTGCGACGCGCGTGGTATTATTGCGTTTTCATTACTACCTACCTAACTGGAGGAAACCTGCATGATGCAGCAACAGCAGCAGAATAGATACTTGGAAATGACCGTGCAGACGGCGAACCGCGGGCAATTGCTCATCCTGCTGTACGACGGTGCGATCCGGTTTTGCAAGCTTGCCATCGAAGCGATTAAAGAGCGCAAGCTAATGGATGCGCATGAAAACCTTATGAAAGTGCAGGACATCATTCACGAATTCGAAATTACGCTGGACAAGAACTCTCCTCTCGCGAACGACCTTCTCCGGCTGTACGATTACTTCCTTGTGCGCTTACGGGAGGCTAACATGAAGAAAGCCGCAGAGCCGGCGGAGGAAGTGCTCGGGTACCTCATCGAGCTGAAACAGACGTGGACCGAAGCGAATAAAATCGCGATGGCTAGCCAAGCGGCAGCCGCGAAGCCGCAATGAACGCCGAAGAGCTCGTCAGCCGGTTGGAACAGATGACAGCCTCGCTGCTTCAGGGCTTGGACGAAGCATCCTACGAACGGTTGAGTGAATTCGTAGACGAGCGGGGCATAATTGTTGATGAGCTGTCGCGAATCGCGATGGAAGACAGCGAACGCCTTGCCTTGCAGAGCAGAATCCGCAACGTGCTCCAGTGCGACGAAGTGATTTCGAGCCGAATGAAAGAGTACATGGAGGAAGCGGCGAGGGAACGCCAAAAGCTCGCGGTGCAGAAGACGACGGTCGGCGCCTACGAGAACTTCGGGAACGGCGACAACAGCGTATTTTTCGATAGAAAAAAATAGGTTTCAAGCGATCCTCGTCCGAATCTAGGGCGAGGATTTTTTAAAATAAGAAGTTTACGCTTCACGGGATGAACTTCCTTATCTCGCAAGATAAATTAGCGCTCTAGGACGGAACCGCTCACTTGAATGCATTTCGATTTATCCCCAAGCACTATATTGCCGTTGCCAACTTGTGCACATTTCCTCCAAAACGCCTGTGGACAATGTGGACAAACCTGTGAGTAACCAATGAAAACCTGCTTTCATTTCATGCGCCGAATGGCATAGGTTGTTTGTATCAAAATGTTCAGAATACAATGCAAAAAAGGGGAAAATTTTCAAGAAAAGATCACTTGACAGAATTGACTTTTGCGGGGTCAGGGTGGTATATTCAAACTGTGGGCTCAGCCACGTACTTGATTATGAAGGGATCGTGTCTCAATGCAAGGTAAAGTGAAATGGTTCAACGCTGAGAAGGGCTATGGCTTCATCGAAACGGAACAAGGTGGAGACGTATTCGTACACTTCTCGGCCATCCAACAAGACGGTTTCAAGACTTTAGACGAAGGCCAAGCGGTAGAATTCGACATCGTCGAAGGCGCACGCGGACCTCAAGCAGCTAACGTAACTAAAATCTAATCACATTCTGGGCTTTCCCGCCCGGGAATAGATGATTATATATTTTAGGGAACGAATAGCATCGCGGACACACACCTCGGGAGACCGGGGTGTTTTTTTGCGCACTTTTTGAAAACGCTAACTAGTCAGAAAATTTTGATATCGGCTTGTCCCTATGGTATAATCGAGTTGAGCTTAACCAAAGGAGGCAATGCAACATGAAGTTTCTCATTCGCGGAAAGAACGTAGAAGTTACGGAAGCATTGAGGGATTATGCAGCTAAGAAAATCGGCCGCGTCGAGCGGTATTTCGAAAGTCCGCCAACCTCCGAAGTTCATGTTACGTTAAGCGTCAACAAGAATAAACATACCGTCGAAGTGACGATCCCCGTAAGCGGCGTTACGCTCCGCGCGGAGGAGAAGTCCGAGGACATGTACGCATCCATAGACCTCGTCAGCGACAAGCTGGAGCGGCAAATTCGCAAGCATAAGACGCGTGTCAACCGAAAGGCGCGTGCGGAAGGCACGTACCGAGCAGTGTTCAAGGAATCGTATGAGCAGGCGGCGCCCGCCCGGGCGTACGAGGAGGAGGAGCCGTTCGAGGTGGTGCGCATGAAGCGGTTCACGCTGAAGCCGATGCGCATGGAAGAAGCGATTTTGCAAATGAATTTGCTGGGACATAACTTTTACGTCTTCTCCAACGCGGAAACGTCCGGCATCAACGTCGTGTATAAACGAGAAGACGGCCGTTACGGGTTGATCGAATCTGCGTAACGTCAAGAACATCAAGCCCTGTCCGAAACCGGACGGGGCTTTCTTGCGTAATAGTGAATATTCGCCGGTTATTTGCGACATATATAACCAACTGATACAATGGTGTTTAATAGTTCAACCTGGAAAGGGGAACGGCTTGTGCTCGGCTTAGTGAAAAAGATTTTCGGGGATTCGAACGAACGAGAAATCAAACGGCTGCAACGCACCGTAGAGCAAATAAACGGCTTGGAACCTGATATGGAGAAGCTCAGCATCGAACAGCTGCGCGCGAAGACGCAGGAGTTCATGGAACGGCACGCGAACGGGGAGAGCCTGGACAGCTTGCTGCCGGAGGCGTTCGCGGTCGTCCGGGAAACTTCCAAGCGAGTGCTGGGCAAGCGTCATTACGACGTGCAGCTGATCGGCGGCATGGTGCTCCACGAGGGCAAAGTCGCGGAGATGCGGACGGGCGAAGGGAAAACGTTGGTCGGGACGCTGCCGACGTATTTGAACGCGCTCACGAAGAAGGGCGTACACGTCGTTACGGTCAACGAATATTTGGCTCAGCGCGACGCGACCGAAATGGGGCAAATTTATAATTTCCTCGGGCTGACGGTCGGCACGAACCTCGCCGGCATGTCGCACGCCGAGAAACAATACGCGTATGCCTGCGACATTACGTACGGCACGAACAACGAGTTCGGCTTCGATTATTTGCGGGACAACATGGTCCTTTATAAAGAGCAGATCGTCCAGCGGCCGCTCCATTACGCGTTGATCGACGAAGTGGACTCGATCCTCATCGACGAGGCGCGGACGCCGCTCATCATTTCCGGACAAGCCGCGAAGTCGGCCGACTTGTACTATGCGGCGGACCGGTTCGTGAAGACGCTCAAGCCGGAAGAAGATTTCACGGTCGACATTAAAGTGAAGTCGGCGGCGCTCACCGAAGCCGGCGTGGCGAAGGCGGAGCGGGCGTTCGGCATCGAGAACTTGTACGATCACGCGCACGTGCTGCTCAACCACCATATAACGCAGGCGCTCAAGGCGAACGCGATCATGCGTCTCGACGTCGATTACGTCGTGCAGGAAGGCAACGTCGTCATCGTCGACGAGTTCACGGGACGGTTGATGGCGGGACGCCGTTACAGCGACGGCCTGCACCAAGCGATCGAAGCGAAGGAAGGGCTCGAGGTTCAGAACGAGAGCATGACGCTCGCGACGATTACGCTGCAGAACTACTTCCGGATGTACCAGAAGCTTGCGGGCATGACGGGTACGGCGAAGACGGAGGAAGAGGAATTCAAGAAGATTTACGGTCTCGACGTCATCGTCGTGCCGACGAACCGTCCGATGATCCGCGTAGACAAGCCGGATGTCGTGTATAAGACGGTGGCGAGCAAATATCGGATGGTCGTCGAGGAGATCGTCGAGAAGCACAAGATCGGTCAGCCGGTGCTGGTCGGCACGACGTCGATCGAGGCGTCCGAATATTTGTCGTCGCTGCTGAAGAAGCGCGGCGTGCCGCATAAGGTGCTGAACGCGAAGTACCACGCCGAAGAAGCCGCGATCGTCTCGCAGGCAGGCCAGAAGGGCGCGGTCACGATCGCGACGAACATGGCCGGCCGCGGTACGGACATTGTGCTCGGCGAAGGCGTGAAGGAGCTCGGCGGCCTGCATATCATCGGCACGGAGCGCCATGAGAGCCGCCGGATCGACAACCAGCTGCGCGGTCGCGCCGGCCGTCAAGGCGACCCGGGCTCGACGCAATTCTATTTGTCGATGCAGGACGAGCTGATGAAGCGGTTCGGCGCGGACAACGTGATGGGCATGATGGAGAAGCTCGGCTTCGAGGAAGACCAGCCGATCGAGAGCAAGCTCATCACAAAGTCGATCGAATCGGCGCAAAAGCGAGTCGAAGGCAACAACTTCGACGTGCGGAAGGTCGTCCTTCAATACGACGACGTCATGAACCAGCAGCGGACGGTGCTGTATAAACAGCGCAACGAAGTGCTGCATTCCGATAATATCCGCGACATCGTGTTCGGCATGGTCGACAACGTCATCGAGCGCATCGTCAAAGCGCACTGTCCGCCGGAGGAAGTGCCGGAGGATTGGGATTTGGCGGCGATCGTGGAATACGGCAACGCCACGTTCCTGAAAGAAGGGCAAGTGTCCCCGGAACAATTGGAAGGCAAAGAGCCGGAAGAGATCATAGAATATCTCAAGGGCGTCGTGCGCGAGGCGTACGAAGAGCGCGAGAAGGAGCTCCCGCCGGAATTCATGCGCGAGTTCGAGAAGGTCATCGTGCTGCGCGCGGTCGACAGCAAGTGGATGGACCATATCGACGCGATGGATCATCTGCGGCAGGGCATTCACCTTCGGGCATACGGCGGCACCGATCCGCTCCGCGAATATCAATTCGAAGGCTTCGCGATGTTCGAAGAGATGATCGCCTCCATCCAGGAGGAGGTCGCGAAGTACATCATGAAGGCGCAGGTGCAATCGAACCTGCAGCGTCAAGAGGTCGCGAAGGGCCAAGCGGTCAACGCGAAGGAAGAGGTGACGAAAAAGCCGGCGAAAGCCGACAACGTCATCGGCCGCAACGATCCGTGCCCGTGCGGCAGCGGCAAGAAATACAAACAGTGCCATGGCATGCAGGCGTAATATAACGATAAAAGGCGGCCCGGCGGAAGCATATTGCCGGGCTTCCTGCATGCGCACGCGGCAATACCAACAAGGAGAGATGTACACATGATGATGGATCCGGAGATTCGCCATCGCCTCCGCGACTCGGCGGAAAAACTCGAAGCGCTTAGGGGGTCTCTTTGACTTAGATCTGAAGCTGGAGCGCATCGGCGATTTTGAGGTGAAAATGTCGGCCCCGGACTTCTGGGACGACAACGAGCGCGCGCAGAAGACGATCGCGGAGATGAACGCGATCAAGTCGGTCGTAGAGAAGTATCAGAAGCTGCAGACCGACTGCGACGATCTGCTCGTCATGCAGGAGCTGATCGCCGAGGAAGGCGAGGAAAGCCTCATCCCGGAATGGGAAGAGGGCGTGAGCAAGCTGGCGGAAGCGCTCGAGCAGTTCGAACTCACTCTGCTGCTCAGCTCGCCGTACGATAAATATAACGCGATCCTCGAGCTGCACCCGGGCGCCGGCGGCACCGAGTCGCAGGATTGGGCGTCGATGCTGTACCGGATGTATACGCGCTGGGCGGAGAAGAGCGGCTTCAAGGTCGAGGTGCTCGACTATTTGCCGGGCGACGAAGCCGGGATCAAAAGCGTAACGATCGCGGTCAGCGGTTATAACGCATACGGATATTTGAAGGCCGAGAAAGGCGTGCACCGGTTGGTTCGCATTTCGCCGTTCGACGCGTCCGGACGGCGCCATACGTCGTTCGTGTCGTGCGACGTCGTGCCGGAGATCGAGGACGACAACAGCGAAATCGAAATTCGTCCGGAGGATCTGAAGGTCGATACGTACCGGTCCGGCGGCGCCGGCGGTCAGCACGTCAATAAAACGGAGTCGGCGGTCCGCATCACGCATATTCCTTCGGGCATCATCGTGGCGTGCCAGACGGAGCGTTCGCAAATTTCGAACCGCGACCGGGCGATGAAGATGCTCCGCTCGAAGCTGTTCGAGCGCCGTCTCGAGGAGCAGCAGCGAGAGCTCGCTTCGATTCGCGGCGAACAGTCGGATATCGCGTGGGGAAGCCAGATTCGTTCATACGTCTTCCACCCGTACAGCATGGTGAAGGATCACCGCACCGGGGAGGAAACGGGCAACGTCGGCGCCGTCATGGACGGAGAAATCGATCCGTTCATCAACGCGTACCTGCGCAGCCAAATCCAAAAGAGCGAATAAGGCGGACGGCGGAAGGACCATCCTACTCCTGTTGGAGAAGATGGTCCTTTTTGCTAAGCGATAAGGAGGTGCGGCGCATGAACGCGGCCGCGGAACGGCGCCGGGCGAGAAGGAAGGCGCCGCGTTTACCCGTAGGGAGCCCGGCGCATACGATATTGGAATATGCGCTTTTGCTGATCGGAGCCTTCTTGATCGCGGCGACGTTCAACTTATTTCTTGAGCCGAACGAGATCGCCTCGGGCGGGACGTCCGGCATTTCGATCATCGTCCGGGCGCTGCTCGGGGTGACGCCGGCGGCGACGCAGTGGGCGCTCAACGTGCCGCTGTTTCTGCTCGGCGTCTGGCTGCTCGGCCGGCGCTTCGGCATGAAGACGGCCGTCGGCACGGCGGTCATGCCGCTGTTCGTGCTGCTGACATCTAGTTGGGCGCCGCTCACGGAAAACCCGCTGCTGGCGGCGGTGTTCGGCGGACTCGGCATCGGCGCGGGGCTCGGCATCGTGTTTCGCGGGCGGGGCTCGACCGGCGGGATGGACGTCGCGGCGCAAATCGTCGCCAAGTATACGGGGGTCAGCCTCGGGCTCGCGGTGGCGATGCTGGACGGGTTGGTCATCCTGACGGCGGGCTTCGTTTTTTCCGCGGAGCAGGCGCTCTATGCGCTCATCGCTCTGTTCGTCACGACGAAGACGATCGACGTCGTGCAGCTTGGCTTTTCGCATGCGAAAGTCGCCTATATTATCAGCGAGGACGAGGAGCGAATCGCGCAGGCGGTGCTGCACGACCTCGACCGGGGACTCACCCGGCTGACGGCGCAAGGCGGCTTCACGAGGCGGGAGCGGACGGTGCTCATGGTCGTCGTGTCGCAAACCGAAGTGACGAGGCTGAAAACGCTCGTGCAGTCGGTCGACCCGCAGGCGTTCGTCATTCTGACGGGGGCGACGGAGGTGCTCGGCGAAGGGTTCAAGGTGCAGTGAGCGGGCGAGCGTCCGGCGAAGTTTGGGCGCGAAAACGGGCAAAAAATAGGGTTGTATCAATATGCATACCTATGTATAATAATTCATATCTTGAAACGACCGGGCAAGACGGTGCGAGAGGAGAACATTCGTTGAAGGACAAATTACGGGCGGCAATCGTCGGTTCGACCGGCTACGGCGGGGTCGAACTGATTCGTTTGCTCGCCAATCATCCGCAGGTTGACATCACTTCGGTCATCTCGTCGTCGAACGCAGGGGAAGCGCTCACGGCGGGCTATCCGCATTTGCAGGGCGTGCTGACGGTCGATACGCTGGACGCGGTCGATCCGCGGCTCATCCGGGAGAAGGCGGATCTCGTGTTCACGGCGACGCCGTCCGGCGTCAGCGGCAAGCTCGTGCCGCAGCTGCTCGAGACGGGCGTTCGCGTGATCGATTTATCCGGCGATTTCCGCCTGAAGGACCGCGCCGCTTACGAGACGTGGTACAAACACGAAGCGCCGCCGCAGGACGCGCTGGACGGCGCCGTATACGGTCTCTGCGAGGTGTACGCGGACCGGGTGCGCGGGGCGGCGTTCGTGTCCAATCCGGGCTGCTATGTAACCACGGCGACGCTCGGCTTGGTGCCGGCGGTGGAGGCAGGCGCGATCGACCGCGGGACGATCATCATCGACGGGAAATCGGGCGTGTCCGGCGCAGGCAGAGGTGTCAACCTCGGCGTACATTATTCGGAGATCAACGAAAATTTCAAAGCGTATAAAGTCAACAAGCATCAGCATATTCCGGAAATCGAGATGGTGCTGAGCGACCGGGCGGGCGAGCCGGTGACGACGACGTTCACGACGCATCTGGTGCCGATGACGCGAGGCATTCTGTGCACGACCTACGCGAGCATCGCCGACGAGCGGTATATGAACGAGGACGCTTGGATCGAGCTGTACCGCAATTATTACGAAGGCCGCAAGTTCGTACGCATCCGTGACAAAGGCCAATGGCCGGCGACGAAGGAAGTGTGGGGCTCCAACTTCTGCGACATCGGCTTCGCGGTCGATCCGCGCACGCGGCGCGTCACGATCATCTCCGTCACCGACAACCTGATGAAGGGCGCGGCGGGGCAAGCGGTGCAGAATATGAACATCATGATGGGCTGGGACGAGGATCTCGGACTCCGGTTGGCGCCGGTATATCCATAAGAGGACGCGCGGTCCAGGGCGAGGCGGACGCGGCAAGATTAGGGGAGGCAGAAGCATGATCGGGCAAACAAGTTTCACCGTAGTAGCGGGGGGAACCGTCACGACGCCGAAAGGGTTTCGCGCGGGCGGCGTTTACTGCGGCATTAAGAAAGTGGAGCGGAACGACCTCGGCGCGATTGTATGCGACGTGCCGGCGGACGCGGCGGGCGTCTTCACGACGAACGTCGTCATGGCGGCGCCGCTCGCCGTCACGAAGGAGTCCCTCGCGAAAGAGGGCAAGCTGCAGGCGATGCTCGTGAACAGCGGCAACGCGAACGCCTGCACGGGCGAGCAGGGCGACCGCGACGCCCGAGACATGCGCGCGTCGTTCGCGGCGGCGCTGGGCGTGCCGGAGCATTACGTCGGCGTTACGTCGACGGGCGTCATCGGCGTGCCGATGCCGATGGAGAAGGTGCGCGGCGGTATCGAGGATCTCGGCGGGAAGCTGAGCGCTGCCGGCGGCGAAGACTTCTGCCAAGCGATCATGACGACGGACCTCGTGAAGAAGTCGGTCTGCGTCGAGCTGACGGTGAACGGCAAGCCGGTGTACGTCGCCGGCGCGGCGAAGGGCTCGGGCATGATTCATCCGAATATGGCGACGATGCTCGGCTTCATCACGACGGACGCGGCGTTCCAGCCGGGCTGCCTCCAGTCGCTCCTCAGCAGCGCGACGGACGTCACGTTCAATATGATTACGGTCGACGGCGACACGAGCACGAACGACATGGTCGTCGCGATGGCAAGCGGCCTCGCGGGCAACGAACCGCTGAGCCCGAATCATCCGGATTGGGCGGATTACGCGGCGGCGTTCCGTTTCGTGTCGGAGACGCTGGCGAAGGAGATCGCCCGCGACGGAGAAGGCGCGACGAAGCTCATCGAAGTGAACGTCGTCGGCGCGGGGTCCGATTACGACGCGCGGGCGATCGCGAAGACGATCGTCGGCTCGAACCTCGTGAAATCGGCCGTATACGGCTCCGACGCGAACTGGGGCCGCATCATCGCGGCGGCGGGGCGCGCGGGCGTGCCGATCAACCCGAACACGGTGGACATTCGACTCGGCGGCATCACGGTGCTGCGGCAGTCGGCTCCGCTGCCGTTCGACGAAGCGGCGGCGAAAGCGTATTTGGACGGTAAAGAAGTGACCATACATGTAGATTTGCACGGCGGAGCGGGCAAGGCGACGGCGTGGGGCTGCGATTTGACCTACGACTACGTCAAGATCAACGCGTCGTACCGCACATAACGAGGGGAGAGAAACGAGGATGAGCGAAGCGGGTAAAAGCAACACGTTCGTAATCAAATGCGGGGGCAGCACGCTGGCGGCGCTGCCGAACGCGTTCTTCGCGGAGCTGGCCGCGTTCCAGAAGGAAGGCAAGCAGCCGGTCATCGTGCACGGCGGGGGGCCTGCGATTTCGCAGGCGCTGAATAAGCTCGGCATTCATACGGAGTTCGTCGACGGTCTCCGCCGCACGAGCGCGGAAGTGCTCGACGTGGCGGAAATGGTGCTCGCGGGCAAAATCAACAAAGAGATCGTCCGCCGCTTGTCTCAGAACGGCGCGAAAGCGGTCGGCCTCTCCGGCACGGACGGACGGCTCCTTACGGCGGAAGCGGTCGCGAATGCGGACCGTCTCGGCTACGTCGGCGAAGTGACGGAGGTCAACACGGAACTACTGAACGCGATGCTGACGGCGGGCTACATTCCGGTCGTGGCGCCGGTCGGCCTCGGCGTCGACAACCAGCGCTATAACATTAACGCGGATACGGCGGCCGGCGCGGTCGCGTCGAGCCTCGGCGCGGGACCGTTCATCGTCGTCACCGACGTGGCGGGCATCGCGGGCACGGTGAACGGCGAGAAGCAGGTGCTGCCGACGGTGACGCCGAGCCAGATTCAAGCGATGATCGACAGCGGCGAAATTTACGGCGGCATGATTCCGAAGGTGAAGGCCGCGCTGAAATGCCTCGGCGGCGGCGTCAACGAAGTCGTCATCGTGAACGGCTCGGAGCAAGGCGTCCTCGGCAAAGTGCTGCGCGGCGAGAAAATCGGCACGACGATCGTGGCGGAACCGTCCGTCACGCCGGCGTAACGCGGAAGGGGGAGCGGGCATGAGCACGGGCAAAGAAGCGCTGTTTCCGAATTACGGGCGGTTTCCGATCCGCCTGGTGAAAGGCGAAGGCAGCCGCGTATGGGACGAAGCGGGGAAGGAATACCTCGACTTCGTCAGCGGCATCGCCGTCACGAACCTCGGCCATGCGCCGGCGGCGGTGAAGGAAGCGCTCGTGAAGCAGCTGGGCGAGCTGTGGCACGTATCGAACTTGTTCGAAATTCCGAACCAAGAGAAATTGGCGGCGCTGCTTGCGCGTCTCAGCTGCGCGGACCTCGCGTTCTTCTGCAACAGCGGCGCCGAAGCGAACGAGGCGGCGATCAAGCTCGCGCGCCGCTATCAGCGCAAGGTGAGAGGCAACGACCGGTACGAGGTCGTCACGTTCAACAAATCGTTCCACGGCCGCACGCTAGCGACGCTGACGGCGACCGGTCAGGAGAAAGTGAAGGACGGCTTCGATCCGCTGCCGACCGGCTTCGTCCACGTCGATTACAACGACGTCGAAGGGCTGAAGGCGGCGGTGGGCGAACGGACGGCGGCGATCATGCTGGAGTTCGTGCAGGGCGAAGGCGGCGTGAACGTGGCCCAGCCGGCGTTCCTGGAAGCGGTGAAGGCGCTGTGCGAAGAGCATGGACTGCTGCTCATCGCCGACGAAATCCAGACCGGCATCGGCCGGACGGGCACGTTGTTCGCATACGAGCAATTCGGCATCGAGCCGGACATTCTGACGCTCGCGAAAGGGATCGGCAGCGGCTTCCCGATGGGCGCGATGCTCGGCAAGGCATATCTTCGCGAAGGCTTCACGGCCGGCTCACACGGCTCGACGTTCGGCGGCACGCCGATCGCCTGCGCGGCGGCGATCGCCACGCTCGAGACGATCGTGAACGATAAGCTCCCGGCGCGCGCGAAAGCGTTGGGCGAAGCAGGCATGGAGCGGCTGCGGAGCAAGCTGGCCGGCCACCCGAGCTTCGTCGAAGTGCGCGGCCGCGGCTTCCTCATCGGCGTCGAGCTGAAGGAGCCGGTGGCGGACATCGTCGCGAAGGCGCAGGAGGCAGGGCTGCTCGTCGTCACGGCGGGACCGAACGTGCTGCGGCTCTTGCCGGCGCTGACGATTTCGGAAGAAGAGTGGTACCGTGGACTCGATCTGCTCGCGAGCGTCATCGCGGCGGACGCGAAGAACGGCATTTACGCATAGAGGGGAGAGGTGCGCGTGGAAACCGCGGCGTTGCAAGCCTCTGAAGGCAAGGATAACGCAGAATCGTTGGCGAAACCGTTCAAGGGCCGGGACTTCCTGGCGCTGGCCGACTATACGCCCGACGAAATTCGCAATTTGATTCGGCTCGGCATCGAGCTGAAGCGCAAGCAAAAGGCGGGAGAAACGTACCAGCCGCTCGCCGGCAAAACGCTGGCGATGATTTTCGAAAAATCGTCGACCCGGACGCGCGTGTCGTTCGAGGTCGGCATGTTCCAACTGGGCGGCCATGCGCTGTTCTTGTCCAAGAACGATATTCAGCTCGGCCGGGGCGAAACGGTCGCCGACACGGCGCGCACGCTGTCTCGCTACGTCGACGGCATTATGATCCGCACGTTCGCGCATCAGAACGTCGTCGAGCTGGCGCGCAACGCGACTGTGCCGGTCATCAACGGCTTGACGGACCTGTCGCACCCGTGCCAGGCGCTGACGGACTACATGACCGTGCTGGAGCATAAGGGCAAACTGGAAGGTCTCAAAATCGCGTACATCGGCGACGGCAACAACATGGTGCATTCGCTCATGGTCGGCGCGGCGAAGCTCGGCCTCCATATCGCGGTGGCGAGCCCGGCCGGATACGAGCCGGACCGGGAAGTCGCGGACATCGCCCGCGAAACCGCGGCGGCGACGGGCGGCAAATATACGTTCCACTACGATCCGAAAGAAGCGATCGAAGGCGCGGACGTCGTATATACGGACGTCTGGGCGAGCATGGGCATGGAGGCGGAGCAGCAGGAGCGGGAAAAGGCGTTCCACGCGTTCCAAGTGAACGCGGAGCTGACCCAATACGCGAAACCGGATTTCGTGTTCATGCACTGCCTGCCGGCGCATCGCGGCGAAGAAGTGAGCGCCGAGATCATCGACGGCGCGCATTCGATCGTGTTCGATCAAGCGGAAAACCGGCTGCATGCGCAGAAAGCGGTCCTTGCGGCATTGATGGGATAAAGGATACGATAGTAGTTATAGGAATTCAACGAAGCGAAGGGTGGAACGGCGGCTTATGTCGAAGCAAAAGATTGTGCTGGCGTACTCGGGCGGTCTCGATACGTCGGTCATTCTCAAGTGGTTGAAAGAAACGTTCGACGCGGAAATCATCGCCTTCACGGCGGACATCGGGCAAGGCGACGAGCTCGACGGCTTGGAGGAGAAGGCGCTCAACACGGGCGCGTCCAAGGTGTACATCGAAGACCTGCGGGCGGAGTTCGCGCGCGACTACATTTTCCCGATGTTCCAAGCGGGCGCTCTGTACGAGGGTCAATATTTGCTCGGCACGTCGATCGCGCGTCCGCTCATCGCGAAGCGGATGGTCGAAATCGCCCGCGCGGAAGGCGCGACGGCGATTGCTCACGGCGCGACGGGCAAAGGCAACGACCAAGTGCGTTTCGAGCTGACGGCGGCGGCGCTCGCGGCCGATCTCGACGTGATCGCGCCTTGGCGCATCGAAGAATTCCGGGCGCAGTTCCCGGGCCGCGCGGAAATGATCGAATACGCCGAGAAGCACGGCATCCCGGTCAAAGCGTCCGCGGCGAAGCCGTACTCGACGGACCGCAACCTGCTGCACATCTCGTTCGAGAGCGGCATGCTGGAGGATCCGTGGTTCGACGCGACGCGCGAAGACGTGCGCGACATGTACGTCATGTCCGTCGATCCGCAGCTCGCGCCGGATGAGCCGGAGTACATCGAGCTCGAGTTCAAGCAGGGCTGCTGCGTCGCCATCAATGGAACGCCGCTGTCGCCGCTCGAGGTCATGGACACGCTGAACGAAATCGGCGGCGAGCACGGCGTCGGCCGCGTCGACATGGTCGAAAACCGCTTCGTCGGCATGAAAAGCCGCGGCGTGTACGAAACGCCGGGCGGCGCGATCCTGTTCAAGGCGCACCGCATCATCGAATCGATCACGATGGACCGCGAAGTGATGCTGCTGCGCGACTCGCTCATTCCGAAGTACGCGCAGCTCGTATATAACGGATTCTGGTTCGCGCCGGAGCGTCTTGCGCTGCAGGCGCTCGTAACGGAGAGCCAGAAGAACGTCGAAGGCACGGTCCGCCTGAAGCTCTACAAAGGCAACATTATGGCGGCCGGCGTGAAGAGCGACGTCAGCCTGTACAACCCGCACATCGCGACGATGGAAGCGGACCCGACGCAGGCGTACAACCAAGGCGACGCGACGGGCTTCATCCGCCTCAACGCGCTGCGGTTGAAAGTATCCTCGGCCGTGCACGGCGCCGAGGGCATCGAGCCGGCGAAGGCGCCTGCCGAGACGAACGCCTAAGAAACTGCGATTGAAGGGGACGGAGCCGACCAACGGACGGACGTTGGCGGCTCCTTTCCTATGTACATGACGGAGGAGGACGAACAGGATGTCGAAGCTGTGGGGCGGCCGGTTCACCAAAGCGACCGACGCGTTGGTGGAGGAGTATACCGCGTCCGTGTTTTTCGATAAAGAGCTGTATGAGGAAGACATTCAGGGCAGCATCGCGCATGTAACGATGCTCGGCAAGCAGGGCATATTGCCGCAGGAGGACGTCCAGACGATCATCGGGGGCCTTACTCGCGTGCTCGAGAAATTGCGGCGCGGGGAAGTGACGTTCTCGGCGGCCGAGGAAGATATCCATATGACGGTGGAAAAGCTGCTCATCGCGGATATCGGTCCGGTCGGCGGGAAGCTGCATACGGGACGGAGCCGCAACGACCAAGTGGCGACGGACATGCATTTGTACCTTCGCAAGCGGGTCGTCGAATTCGTCGAGCTGCTCGGCGCGCTGCAGGAGGCGCTGATCGGCCAGGCGAAGGCGCATGTGGAGACGATATTGCCAGGGTATACGCATTTGCAGCGGGCGCAGCCGATCTCGTTCGGCCATCATTTGCTCGCGTACGTGGCGATGTTCGGACGCGACGCGGAGCGCTTGATGGACTCGTATAAGCGCGTCGATATGCTGCCGCTCGGCGCGGGCGCGCTCGCGGGCACGACGTTCCCGATCGATCGGGCGTTCGTGGCGGAGCAGCTCGGGTTCTCGCGCATTTACGACAACTCGCTCGACGCGGTCAGCGACCGCGACTTCATCGTCGAGTTTCTGTCGAACGCGTCGCTGTTGATGGCGCATTTGTCGCGGCTGTGCGAGGAGCTCATCCTTTGGTCGAGCACCGAATTCGGCTTCGTCGAGCTCGACGACGCGTTCTGCACGGGCAGCTCGATCATGCCGCAGAAGAAAAATCCGGACGTCGCGGAGCTCGTCCGCGGCAAAACCGGCCGCGTCTACGGCAATCTGGTGGGCCTGCTCACCGTGCTGAAGTCGCTGCCGCTCGCTTACAACAAGGACATGCAGGAAGACAAGGAAGGCATGTTCGACACGGTGAAGCACGTCGGCGGCGCGCTGCGGCTGATGGCCCCGATGATCGCGACGATGCAGGTGCGGACGGACCGGATGCGCGGCGCGGTCGACCGCGACTTCTCGAATGCCACGGACATCGCGGATTACCTGGTCAACAAGGGGATCCCGTTCCGCCAGGCGCACGAAATCATCGGCAAGCTCGTGCTGCACTGCATCGAGCGCGGCATCGTCCTCCTCGAGCTGCCGCTGGAGGAGTACAAGAAGTTCGCGCCCGAGTTCGAGGGCGACATCTTCGACGTGCTCCAGCCGGAGCACGTGGTGAACGCGCGCGCCGTGTACGGCGGCACGGCGTTCCCGCAGGTGCGCGAAGCGATTGCGCGCGCCGAGGCGTCCCTCGTCGGCTTGCAGGCGTGGACGGCGGAATACGCGGCCAAGTCGGGGCTCGCGTCGAAATAAACAGCTTTTCAACCTTCATAAGCTCGAAATCGGATGCGAACGCTCATTGCGGCCGCGGACGGTTTCGGGCTTTTTTTCAATGTTGGAAGGAATTGGCTTGACGAGTAAAGTTAACTCGAGTTAATATAGATACACAAGTTAATATATGGAGTGGTTGATGTGTATCTTGAAGCTGTCGTACGGTACGCCGAGGCGGGCCGGATAGTTCGGTTTCTCGCAGGCGGGCGGGAGGACGAATGAAGCTGCCGTTGCGCGAGCTGAAGAAAGCCCGCTCGAAAATCGCGCTGTACGAGGCAAGCTTAGAGCTGATCGGCCGCAGCACGTTCCGGGCGGTGAAATTGGAGGACATCTGCGAGAAGGCGGAAGTGTCCAAGGTGACGTTTTTTAAGTTTTTCCCGCAGAAAGAGGACGTCCTGGTGTATTTCATGAACGTGTGGCTGCTCGAGCGGATGCTGCGCATCGAGGAGGATGGGCTGCGGGGAGCCGGCGCGGCGCGTTACCTGCTGCACAGCGTGGCGGAGGGCTCGGAGGAACGGCCGGGGTTGATGCTCAGTTTGATCGGTTTTTTGTCGGAGACGCACATGCACCCGTGCATGCCGGTGTTGTCCGACGCCGAGCTGCACTTGTTGTTCCCGGGGCGGGAGGCACGCGCGCGGTCGACGCCGGTGGACATCTTCGCCTTGTTCCGGCGCTTGATCGACGAGGCGAAGGCGGACGGCGAATGCCGGCGGGAAGAAAGCACGGCCGTTCTGGCGCAGTGGCTGCTCACGATCTTCTACGGCGCTTACCTGACCGCGCACATGTGCAGGCAGGACATTCGCGCGACGTACGATCGGCACCTGACCAGCATTTTCATATGAAAAAGGAGGCGTCCTAGCATGGCAAAGGCGGAAGCCGGCCGGTTTACGGCCGCGTACAGCGGCAGCTTGGTCGTATTCATTATCGGGATGAGCGTCAATCGTTGGTGGGCGGTGCATCGGTGGCTTCCCGTGTTTCGGGCGATGGGGCCGATGATCGCTGAGCTTTATAAGAATAAGGAGCTTGGCTTCTTGGATATGCAGTTCGCGCTCTCGCCCAAGGGGCCGATTCTGATTCAGTACTGGCGTTCCTATGACCAGCTGGAGCATTATGCGCGGCACGGCGCGAAGCATCTGAAGGCTTGGCGGGACTTTAATACGAAGGCGGCGAAGTCCCATGCCGTCGGCGTGTTTCATGAAACGTACATCGTCGACGAAGGCAAGTACGAATCGGTATACGTGAACATGCCGAAGTTCGGCCTCGGCCGCGTCGCCGGTTTGGCGCCGGCGACGGGACCGCGGGAGACGGCGCGGCGCCGCTTGGGCGGACAGAACGAGCCGGCGGTTGCCGAGTGACCGTCTTTTTCATAAAATCGGAACGATAGGTATAGCGCGAAGCACGCGCCGTTCGTCCCCTGGAGGGGCGGGCGGCGTTTTTTATTTGCTGGGAGGGATTCTTGCCGGGGGACGTGAGCCCGGCGCTCGGCGTATGCGACCGCACGGCGAGGCGGAGCTGCGTGCGCTGGCCGCGAAAGGGGCGATTCGGCCGGCGCGGGGCTCGCAGCGGGTGCGGGCGTACGAGCTGTGCGCGGAGCGAACGGAGCTGTTCCTTGGGCTTTAATGGATAGCGGAAAGCCGTGTCCGTTATTTTGCGGGCAAGGCGGGACAACGGGAAAATAGCGGAAGACGGTGTCCGCTATTTCGACGAAAAAGGCGTCAAACGCACGATTTCGGCCGATTAACGGACAGTCGTTTCCGCTATTGGACGGAGCGCTAGAGCGTTGTGAATATTAACGGACAGTCGGTTCCTCTAAACCTGCGAGTATCAGTCCGCCGGCGCCTTCACGCCGTCCTCTACGATCGGATCGCCGCGGTGACGCTCTTGCTCGCGATCGGACGCATCGCCGCTGTTGGAAGCGTATAATGTCGGCAGCGGCTTGTACGTGTCCTTGGAAATAAGCTCCTTGTCGACGACTTTGCCGTTCACTTTTTTGTACCGATGTGTCACGACGACGTAACCCGGCTTGCCCCGCTGCAGCAGCTCTACGGAGCCTTTGCGTAAATGCGGGTTTTTCACGTACTTCGTCGGCGGGTCGAGCTCTTCCAGCTTCACCGATTTGATCTCGTAGGCGACGCCCGGCGGCATCGAGCCGAACAGCTTTACGGTCAGCTTCCCGTTCTCGGTGCTGGTTCGGATTAATATATATTTCTCCGTGTTGTTACGAAATTTGAAGTTGATGTATCCGCTCGCGAAAGTAGCGTCTTGCCCGATGGGGGCGTAGCTGACCGGCAGCGAATGGTTGCGGCGTTCGACGATTTCGAGCCCGGCGCGAAGCACGGCGTTGTACAGCGTCGTGGAGACTTGGCAGATGCCGCCGCCCACGCCGGGACAGAGCTTCCCGTTCAGAATGACGGGCGCTTCCCGGAATCCGAATTTCGATTCGGTTTCTTCGATGATCTTCGCGTAGTCGAACACGTCGCCGGGCTTCAAGAGACGGTTGTGCACGACGGATGCCGTCTTCGCGACATTGTGCCGGCGGCCCGAGCCGCTCGTGGCGAACGAGGTCGTGAACGACGAAATTAGCCGTTCGACGCCTTGCTCCTTCAGCATGGCGACCGTCACCTCCGGCTGCAGCTCGTACGTCGGCACGGTCAGCTTCAGCGGCGTCTTCGATTGGAGCGGCCCGTCCGGCTTCAGCGCGTACGGATGCGCCGCCCGGCCCGCTTTGGCCGCCGCTGCGCCGCCCTCGCCGAGCACGGCGGTCCAGATCGTCGATGTCAGCCCTTTCTCGTCGAGGCGCAGCGCCTTCCGCTCCGGAGAATAACGCACCTCGTCCTGCTCCGTGATCGAGCGGACGGCGTTGACCGGTCGAGAAGCGTACAGCTCCGGCCACGTTTGCTGCGCCGCGGCGGAGAGGGCCTTCGCGTCGAAAGCGACCCGCAGCTCCCAGGAACGGCCGTGCCATTGCCAGCGCCGCCACGCGCGCTCCCATACCGACCCTTCGGCGAACCGCCCGATTTCGGCGCGAAGCTGGTCCGCGTTCGTCTGCAGACCCAACGTTCCCAGCGTCGCTGTGCGCGTCTCCGTGCCGCCTCCGGGCATCGGGGCGGTCATGGCGACAGGCATTCGCGCAAGCTGCGCGACGCGGTCCGCGAGCCCTTTTTCGAACTCGTCCGTCCGCATGCCTCCCACGTTCCATCCGGAAACGGACATGCCGCCCGGCAGCCCGCTATGCATTCCATACCAAGCGACGATGCCCGCCGCCGCAAGCCCGATTCCCCAGCCTATGAGAATCCAGCGAATCAACCGTGAGTTCATTGCGATACACCTCGTCCGAAATAGGTTGATGCAATGAATATATGATCGTTCGATACAAATTCTTCCTTCAATCGTTCGCCGAATTCGGACAAAGCTGGGCCCCGCACGAATCGACGTTCCGGACATTTTCCACGAACTTTCAGCCAATTTCGCTAGAGTCGAGTGATATAATGTTACATAATGTTGAAAACCGTATTTCACTAGAGGATTTTCCCTAGTTTTGTCGAAATGTACCTTATGCGCAAACAGGAGTGATTCAGGTTGATCGAAATGCAGGACGTCTATAAGACGTATCCGGACGGCGGGCAAGCGCTCCGCGGCGTGTCCGTGCGCGTCGAACGGAATGAGTTCGTATATATCGTCGGGCCTTCGGGCGCCGGCAAGTCGACGTTCATGAAGCTGATCTACCGCGAAGAGCGGCCGACGAAGGGCTCGATTTTCGTGAACGGGTTCAACTTAGAGAAATTAAAGCAGCGGAAAATTCCGTTCGTGCGCCGCAATATCGGCGTGATCTTCCAAGACTTCAAACTCCTGCCGAAAATGACCGCTTACGAGAACGTCGCGTTCGCGATGGAGGTCATCGAAGCGCCTTCGCGCATCATTAAGAAGCGTACTATGGAGGTGCTGGAGCTCGTCCGGCTGAAGGATAAAGCGAACGCTTACCCGAACCAGTTGTCAGGCGGCGAACAGCAGCGGGTCGCGATCGCGAGAGCGATCGTGAACAATCCGACGGTCATCGTCGCGGACGAACCGACCGGCAACCTCGACCCCGAGACGTCTTGGGGCATCATGAAGCTTCTGGAGGAAATCAACTTCCGAGGCGCGACCATCGTCATGGCGACCCACAACAAAGAGATCGTCAATACGATGCGCAAGCGGGTCATCGCGATCGAGAACGGTCTGATCGCCCGCGACGAGCTCAGAGGGGAGTACGGCTATGAGGATTAGCACCATGCGCCGCCACTTCCGGGAAGGCTTCCGCAGCATTTGGCGCAACGGGTGGATGTCCTTCGCCTCGATCAGCGCGATCTCGATCTCGCTGTTTATTTTAGGCGCGTTCCTGGCGGTCGCCATGAACATCAACAAGCTGACGCAGGACATCGAGAACGAGGTCGAAATTCGCGTCTACCTCGACGTCAGCGTCGAAAGAAGCCAGGTGCCTGAGCTGCAAAACCAAATCGGCGGCATCGACGGCGTGAAAAAAATCGAGTTCGTCTCGAAAGAGGACGGGCTGGAGTTTCTGAAGGAACGGCTCGGAGAGGAAGGGCGCGCCCTGCTCGAAGGGCAGGAGGGCGACAACAACCCGCTGCCTGACTCGTTCACAGTAGAAGTCTACGAACCGAGGACGATTGATCTCGTAGCGGAGCGCATTCTGGCCATTAACGAAGGCCAAGAACCGCCTCCGATCTGGGAAGTGAAGTACGGCGCGGATACGGTGCGGACGCTGTTCAAAGTAACGGACATCGTGCGCAACGTCGGTCTTGTGCTCGTGGGGGGACTTGCCCTCATGTCGATGTTCCTGATCGCGAACACCATTAAAATAACGATCGTAGCCCGCCGTCGCGAAATCGCCATCATGAAGCTGGTCGGCGCGACGAACGGATTTATTCGCTGGCCGTTTTTCATCGAAGGGGCATTGCTCGGCATTATCGGGTCGGTTATTCCGACCGCTATTTTGATTTTCGCTTACGGCCAGCTCATCTCGGCTACGGAGCTGGAGCTCGGTCTGCTGCAAATCGCGCTGGTGCCGCTTGGAGAGGTCGCGAAGGTGCTGGCCGTTCTCCTCATGGGCCTCGGCTTTATTATCGGCGTGTGGGGTAGCACGCTGTCCGTTCGAAAATTTCTGAAGGTGTAAGACGAAAGCAAGGGAGGAGATTCTTTGAAACGGTACATTTTGCCGCTCGCGCTTGCGGTGAGCCTCGCCGCCGGTTCCGTCGTCGCGGTTCCCGGAACGGGGGTCGCGGCGAGCTCGGAGCTCGCGAAGGTGAACGCCCAGCTGGAGAAGCTGAAGAAGGAAATGGCGGCGACCGAAGCTGCGCAGAAAAAAGCGGAGCAAGAAATCGAACGCATTCGCGGCTTCAAGGAAGCGGGACTCGCGGAAATCCAGCGCTTGGAGAAGGAAATCGCGGCGACGAACCAAAAAATCGCGGCGCTCAACGAGCAAATGGCCGAAGTCGAAGAAAATCTGCAGCTTACCGTGAAGGAGTTGACGGAAGCCGAAGAACGCGTCGTCACGCGGGACGGTTTGTTGAAGTCGCGGCTGCGCTTGCTGTACGTGAACGGCTTCGTCAGCTACCTCGACGTGCTGCTCAGCTCCACCAGCTTCGTCGATTTCCTTGACCGCATCGACGCGCTGCAGTCGATCGTGCAACAGGACAAAGAGATTTTGGAATTAAACATCTTGGACAAGCAAACCGTCGAGCGGAAAAAGGCCGACGTCGAAGCGCAGCTGGAGTACGTAGCGAACTTGGTCGATCAAACGTCCCAGCTTCAGAACGAGCTTAAGGCGAACCGAGAGAAGAAGGAAGTCGCCGTTGCTTCTCTAGAAATTCAGGAGCACGAGCTCGAGGAAGTGACCGAAGAGGAAGAGCGGAAGCTGATGGAGCTGGCGGACGAGCAAGCGAAGCTGGCGAAAAAACAGCGAGAGCTGAAAAAGCAGGAAGAACAATCGAAGAAAAAGAACGTCGTTAAATATACAGGCGGTCAGCTGAAATGGCCGGTGCCGGACAGCCAGCGGATCACTTCCCAATTCGGAACGCGGACGCACCCGATCACGGGCAAAAAGCATACGCATTCCGGCTTGGACATCGGCGCCCCCGCGGGCACCGCGATCGTCGCGGCGGCTTCGGGAGAGGTTATTCTCGCGCAATGGTACGGCGGCTACGGCAACTGCGTCATCATCGAGCATAAAGACGGCTTCCGGACGCTGTATGCGCATATCCGCAGCGGCGGCATCAAAGTGAAGGTCGGCGATATCGTAAGCGCCGGAGAGAAGATCGCGGAAGTCGGCTCGACGGGCAATTCGACCGGCAACCACCTGCATTTCGGCGTCTACGTCAACAACGCCGCCGTCGATCCGGAACCGTATTTGCGCTGATCGCTTTCAAAATTAGTAAATAACCGGTACAGGCCTTGCATATACTACTCTCAGTATATGGGCGGAAAGGTTGCATGCGTCCGTAAGGAGAAGGCGGTGTGAACGGATGATGTTTAAAGGCCGAACGGTACTGGCGTTCGTGCTGCTGGCGTTGTTCGCCGGCAGCATTGTTACGCTTACGGTCGTCGGCCCGTTGGACGACCGCTTCGTCGCGAGCTTAGGGCCGGCGGTCACGGTTTCGGGCGAGGCGAAGCCGGAAAAAGATGCGGGCGGATTGAGCGAGGAAGAAGCGAAAAAGCTGGCGGCGGTTTACAAGCTGCTGGAGCAGCGGTACGTCGAAGAGGTCGACCGGGAGCGGTTGACCGAGGGCGCCTTGGACGGGCTCGTCCAAGCGTTGGAGGATCCGTATTCCGAGTATTTGAACAAGGAAGAAGTGGAGTCGTTCTCGGAGCACATCAACTCGACGTTCACGGGTATCGGCGCGGAAGTCGTCCTGCAGGACGGCCACGTCGTCGTCGTCACGCCGATCAAGAACTCGCCCGCCGAACGGGCCGGATTGATGGCGGGGGACAAAATTTTGTCCGTCAACGGCGAATCGCTGCAAGGGCTTGAACTGACGCAGGCGGTGGAGAAAATCCGCGGTCCGAAGGGCACGCAGGCGAAGCTTGAAATTCAGCGCAAGGATTCGGCCAACGTGATCGACATTATCGTCGTTCGGGACGACATCAGCCTCGAAACCGTGGAATCGACAATGCGGCCGGACGGCATCGGCGTCATCGGCATCCGCCAATTCGCGGTCAATACGTCGGAGCATTTCACGGAAGAGCTAAAGAAGCTGGAAGACCAGCAGATGAAAGGCCTTATTATCGACGTGCGGAACAATCCGGGCGGCGTCGTGCAGGCGGTCCAGTCGATCGCCGAAACGTTCGTGCCGTCCGGCGGGACGATCATGCACCTCGAGTACCGCGACGGCAAGCGCGAGAAAACGACGTCGAAAGGCAAAGGCAAGACGTATCCGATCGTCGTGTTGATCAACGAAGGCTCCGCGAGCGCCTCCGAAATTCTCGCGGCGGCTATTCAAGAATCGGCGGGCGGCAAGCTCGTCGGGCAAACGACGTTCGGCAAAGGTCTCGTGCAAAGCACCGTGAAGCTGAGCGACGGCAGCGGCGTAAAGCTGACGATCGCGAAATGGCTGACGCCGGACGGCGACACGATCCACGAGAAGGGCGTCTCGCCGGATATCGTCGTCGAGCAGACGAAGCTGTTCGAGGCGGTGACGATTCCGGACGACAAAGAGCTCGCGTTCGATATGACAGGCGACGAGATCAAGAACGTGCAGCTGATCTTGGAGGGCCTCGGCTTTCAGCCTGGCCGGACGGACGGGTACTTCAACCAAGCGACCAAACAGGCGGTCGTCGCCTTCCAGAAGGAGCATGGGCTTCCGCAGACGGGCGTCGTGAACGCGGCGACGGCGTCGAAGCTGGAAGAAAAGGCGCTGGAGCGGCTTCTCGATCCGGAAAATGATGCGCAGCTGCATGCGGCCGTCGAACAGATCCAGAAAATGCTATCGCACTAAGCAGGAGATTTCGGCGGTATTGTCGAAAAGGATGGGGAAGGTCGCGCGTCGGCCTTCCTTTTTTCTGTATCCGCACTTATGTAGGGAGAGCAGATTTCATGGACATGTTCTACGATGGGTTGCGGGCGTTCGGGGGATTGTGGACATCGCCCTTTTATTATCTAGCGATACTTTGGGTAGCTTGGCATGCGCGAAAACAGACCGCGATCGAGCGGAAGCTGTTTTCCGTCAAACTTCATACGTGGTGGCGCGAGTGGGGACGAACGGTGCTTTGGGGCGCGATCGTCGGTGTAGGCGTTTCCATCGTCTTTCTGTTTATCGGGGCGTCGGTAACCGGTTCGGCGCTGCTCTTATTGTGGATCGCGGCGCTTCTGTTGTCGGCGTTCCGCATTCGGTATTTATGCTTTGCCTACGCTGCCGGCGTGGTCGGGCTGCTCCAAGCGGCAATCGGCTTCCTCGATGCGGATTCGCTTCCGGGCGGAGCGGCGATGCTCGTTCGCGAAATCGAAGCGGTGCACATGCCGTCGGTGTTCGCGCTCGTCGGTCTGCTGCATGTGGCCGAGGCAGCGTTAGTATATGCGACGGCTGGACGACTCGCGACCCCGCTATTCTTCGAGGGCAAGCGCGGCAAACCGGTCGGCGGCTACCAAATGCAAGGCTTCTGGCCTGTGCCGCTGCTGCTGCTGACGCCGATGGCCGGCGGGGCAACGGGCGCGCTGCCGTGGCCGACGCTCTTCGGCGGCGAAGCTTCCGGTTGGGGCGCGGTCGCGTTCCCGATTCTAGTCGGGTTCCACTCGCTCGCGCTAAGCCGACTGCCGCGTGACAAGGCGCGGTCGAGCGCGTTCCGGCTGGCCGGATTCGGCGCTGCGGTGTTGTTGTGCGGGGCGGCCGTGTTTTATGTGCCGGCGTGGTGGACCGCGGCGCTGGCGGCGCTGCTCTGCTTCGGGCTGCACGAGTGGCTTATCGTGTGGGATCGCAGGGAGGAATCGCAGAGCTCCCCTTACTTTGTGCATGATACGCGCGGGCTCAAGGTGCTGGCGGTCGTTCCTGGCTCGCCCGCGGCCGAGCTCGGCATCGAGCCGGGCTATGTGCTCCGCCGCGTGAACGGCCAGCCGGTGCTGGACCGCGCGGAGCTGCACGCCGCCATGCGGTTGAACGCGGCGTTCACGAAGCTGGAGGTGCTCGACCATGCGGGCGAGAGCCGCTTCCTGCAGCGCGCGCTGTTCGCGAACGAGCACCATCAGCTCGGCATCGTCCTGTGTCCGGACGAACATGTGCTGCATGTCGCCGAATTCGAGGAAGGCGGGTTGTTCTCGTTCCTGCGTTCTCGCCGTTCGTCTTCGCGCGGCGCCGCTTACGGGCCTGGCGGCACGCCGTCCGATCCGTCGGCGCACATGTGAGGCTTGTCAAACAGGCAGGTCTGTGATAAATTGGGAATCAAATCTAATTACGTGCGATGGCAAAGCATGCCTCGACGGCCGTGGATCCGGCCTGTCGGGGCTTTTTTGCGTTCGGACGAAAGGAGCGATGGTTAGGGATGGCTGTGTCGAAGCGGAAGGCGTACGGGGGTAAAGTCGAATCGTTCGTAAAGAAATGCGAGCGCTCGCTGGCGGCTGCCGGCTGGGCGCACGGTTTGCCAGCGGCGGCCGTGGCGTTCTTGTCGCTGATCTGGGCGCCGTTGTCGAAGGGGGCGTTCCGTCATTTGCGCGCGGGGTGCCCATTGGACGGGGCGGAGGAGCTTCGCTTCGCATGCTACTTCACCTATTTCCGATGGAACCGCCGGCCGATCGTGTTCGAAATTTTGAGTCATCGGGTAGGTGTCGAGCTGACGGAGGCGGAGTACGCGCTGTTCTTGGAGCGCAGTAGGGCGCTGGAGGCGCAGGGGTTCCGGGTCGTGAGGATCACCGACGTGGAGCTCGCATACGCCCGCAAACATGTGTACGAGCGCGCGGCGTACGCTATGAGCCGGTCTGGGTGGGGCGACGAGGGCTGGGGTACAGCGATTTGAGCTTAATTCTTCGGAAGTGGAGGATTGTCAGTCGTGAGCACTTCCGGTATAATTTGGGTAACCGAATACGATCACAAGCCGGAAGGACCGTGCTGACAGGAGAGGACTCCTTGTTTGCGGTCTTTTTTTGTTTGCGCGGGGACGGCGGGATGGGGAACAGGGGGAGTTTATGATGAGAAGACGATGGATATCGGCTGTCGTTGCGTTTGCGTTAGCTTTGGGGGCGCCGGTTCCGAGTGCGAAAGCTGCGGGCGGATTTACGGATATCGACAACCACTGGGCGAGGGACGTTATCACTGGAGCTGTCACGGCGGGGTATGTGAAAGGGTATCCGGACGGGACGTTCAAGCCGGACGCGAACGTAACGAGGGCGGAGTTTCTTGCCATCGTTACCCGGGCTTCGAAATTGCCTGCCGCCGGTGTTGAGGAGCCTTTCGTCGATGTCGATGCAAGGCATTGGGCGGTAGATGCGATCGGGCGGGGGATCGGCATGGGCTTCATCTCGCCGTCCGCATTCGGCAGCCGCTTCGAGCCGGATAAAGCGCTGACGCGGGCGGAAATGGTGACATGGCTGGTCAACGGACTGGTGAAGGCCGACCCTTCGTTCGGTGACGCGCTGAAGGATACGCAGAACACGATTCTGCCATTTACGGAATACTTCCCCGGAAAGTTCAACAAACCGGACATTCCGTACATCGCCGTGGCGCGGGGTGTCGGCTTGGTTGGCGGCTTCCCGGACGGTTCGTTCGGACCGGATCGTACGACGACGCGAGCGGAGGTCGTCACGCTGTTGACCCGTTACTTGGCGGCGGAGGGAACGAAGGCTGAGGATTACAAAGCGCTGAATGAAATGCGCGAGGTCGGGCTGTATGGTACGAATGTGAAGACGATCGGGAACGCGGAGTGGTATCCGGGTAAGGGTATTCGGCGTCCATTTTATGAGGCGTTTAATGTCGAACTGAAGCCGGACCGGCCGATCGGGACGATCATCCTGCGGAAGTATATTCTGGTCGATAAAGAGCTGACTAGCGTGTACAAGGATGTGTTTTTGTCAAAGGAGCAGCAGGAGGAACTTACTACGGAATCGTTGGAACGCTTTATGCGCTTTGTAGAGGTCACCTTAATGCCTTCGAAGGATCTGGATACGCAATCTTTTCTATATGGTTTACCGGCAGTTGCAGGTACCACGTTTCAAGTTCGTGGTGAACTAAATCAGCCTAAAAAATACGGATTTCACGCTATGACCTCAGATCAAGCGTTGACGATGTTAAAGAAAGGGCAAACGAGTACGTTTTGGAATCTATATGGTGTGATGAAAAGTGGAATCGTGGTAATTAATACGCAAGACGGGAAAATGATTAGAATGATAGTCCGGGGTGTTGAGAATTGACGCGACGGAGGCGTGTGGTTGGCCTGCTTCTCCTCTCCTCGATGATCACGGAATTGGTGGCGCCGTGGGGATCTACGAAGGCTGGCGTTTATGACCAAAATGACGTGCAAGCCCCGTATTTGTTACCCGCAGCTAACGCCAATGGCGAACAAAAGCGAATTATTGAGGTGTATAACTCTAGGGAAGCGAAACCGAAAGTAGAAATGTACCAACTTAATGATCGGAGCTTTAAAGCCGATTTTGCTGAAAAACCTAGCGAATATATTGCTTTTGGGGGATACGACGGAACGAAGGACTATCCCGAGGTATTCTCTATCTCAAACTGGAAACTGGACATGACTCCATATAAGCCTATAACGCCGTGGAGCGATAAGACTGGGAAAGAATATTACGAAGCTGATCTTAATACGTTCGGGGTGGCCGACGCAGACTATACGCCATTCGGCAGCGTCTATATAGGCAGCAATGCGGTGCCGGACAATAAGCATCTCACGATCAACATCGAAACACAGGGGAATAAATCTACAAGTAATGAACCGTTTAGTTCGGGCAATAGGATTACGGTGGAGCCTCACAGCGTTAAGCGCCTCGTGACATATGACATCGACATGATGGTGTACTGGAAAGGGCAAGTCATCACGACCAAGACATTGAACGCCTCGACGACAAAAACATCCCTTACGATCGGGGAAACGTCCGCATCGACGGCTACGGTTACGACGACCGGCTACCAAGCGAGCGGCGGACCGGTGGATGTGAACAACAATACGGCAACCACGACGTGGAGCAGCAGCAACAGCGCCGTTGCGGAAGTGAACTCGGCCAGCGGGCGGATCACGGCCAAAAGCGTGGGCTCGGCGACCATTACAGTGCGTTGGACAAGGGAGGATGAATACGGCCTAAAATGGGATGTTTATCGTTCCTTCACTGTTACTGTCGGAAGCGGCACCGGTGGTGGTGGAGGCGAACCCCCGCCCCCAACAGGAAGCATCACAGGAGATTTCACGGTGAGTCCAAATACAATTGCCTATCGCGATTCATTTTCCGTCAAGCCAACAACGATCACCGATAATGGTTGTACCTATCTCAAGCATCATTACAAGTTTGAACGCGATGGGGCAAGCGTAGAGAAGCGCGATTACGTTGGAAAGACCTTAACAACGACCTATTCGTACAGCAATTACCCTAGCACCATTGGGGTAGGCACGGTTTACGTATACATGAAGTTCGTCGGTACGTGCGGGGAAAGCGAGTGGATCGGACCCAAAACCTTGTCAGTCACGGGCCCGGCATCCAACAATCCACCGAGCTTTCAAATCGGGTTTGTGAAGCCAAGTGACCCTACGGTGCCCGTATTTAAAGTTATCGAGGGAACAACGCTAAATCTCGTATACATTGTGGATCCAAGAGTGCCAACGCCGCGGGATCCGGATGGGGACCCTCTTGAGTTTAGGGGCTTCGATTTTTCGGAGAGCAGCGCTTGGGCAAAGACGATCCCTCAAAATTATTCTCAGTCCTCCGAGGGTTATTACGGAATCGTGATGAATGGGCGAGGCTTTCATAACAATATCAAGGCGACGATGTGCGACCCGTTCGGCGCTTGCACGACCCGTACAACGAGCATTGAAGTCGTGCCCCCGAACCCAATTCCGATCATCAATGGTCCGGATGAAGTCGTCGAGGGGCGGCCGTTGCCGAGTGAATTTTCCTCTTCTGCCAGTTACAGTCCGGTAGGGAGACCGATCGACCATTCGCGGGATGAGTGGACGAATAAGAAAAGCGTCTACACAACGCCGGGAACGGAGATCATTTCGCTGCACGTGTATGACTCTATCGGACTGAAATCGGAGCAGCCGGCCACAAAAACGTTGACGGTAAAACCGGACAGGCCGCCTGTCAACGTGCTCGAGTACAATTCGCCGGGCGTCCGCAATGCAACGACGACGTTCAAAGATGCATCCTACTCGCCCGACGGCGATACCATTGTAAGGAGGGAAATAACGTACCGTTACGACCGGGACAACGATGGAGATTTCAACGAAGAGACAGTTTACATAGCTTCGGTGTCCAACAACACGTTTTCCATCACGCCAAACAGGGTGGGGAAATATCAGATTCGTCTTTACACAGAAGAGAATTGGGGCAGAAACACGACCACGTACCATGTGTTCGAAGTGGTGAACGATGGTCCTTTGGTGAGCTTTGAAATCTCGTCCCAAGTGACCGAGCCGGTCCCCGTTCCGACGGTACCGATCGCCAATAGTACGTTTGTGAACTCCTCGGACTGGACGAACTCCACCATCTCGGAATCTAATATCCCGAAGAGCTGGAAGGTGAATACTAGAACGGGCGGCTTGAGCCATATTCCGTCAATTTATAAGTACAATGCGGACATTACCGGTCCGGCGCCGGGGGCAACGGTAAACTCTCTACAATGGGAAACTGAGGACTATGTTATTTATCTCGGCGAAGGGTACTACAGGACTCCAAGCAGCGGAGTGATCGGTGCTAATCCGTATAAAGCTTTGGTTTACACTCGTAACGGCTCTGTGTACCGAACATACCGTAGAGCGGATTACTTATCGGGCGGAATGCCATTCGAAGAATCGACTGTATGGAAAAAGCCATACCCGGTGGATAACGAAGGTTACGGTCAGTATGTCAGGTTTAGCGCGGGCAGCACAAACGCAGGGTGGCTAGATGCAGGCGCAACTTCGGATATCTCTAAACCGACAACGGGGGCATACCAAGTATTTAATTGGTATAACCACGAATCGCCTTACTACAGTTACGGTGCATCTTGGCTGGACAATAAGGTGTGGCTCGGTATGCCTGACGCTTACTTGAAATATCATTCGTTGCAAACAACCGGATTTTATACGGTATTCGACCCGGAAAACGGCCAACAATCGGAGTATGCGAACCCAACCGGAGTGCATCCGAATAGCGCGCCCCGATTTTGGCCGCGGTCGGACGGAAGATACTTTTTCTACAATGGAAAAGTGTACAGCATCCCGGGAATGCAGCTCATTCAATCGCTCCCCACCGGAGGGGCTATCGGGCGATGGGGAAATTACCTGCTAGTGAATAATTACGGAAATCTGGAAGGTTACTACTGGAATAGCAACGGCACGTTGTCCCTGCTCTGGATTATTAACAATCATAACGGCAACCTGAACTACTACTCTTATAATGCGGTAGCGAACTTAGATAACAGCGGCTATCTATACGTTGCGGATCGGGCGGACCGTAACCTGAAACGGCTCAAAATCACGAACGGGAGTTTGGAGACGGTCGGCAACCTATCGAAGGTTTGGAACACGGGATACGCGACACCCGTTCTAGCTGGTGACGGAGCTGTCATTGTGCGTGCAGAGTGGAATTATAGCCCTCGGAAGGGGCTGGTCTACGACGCAAGCAGACCGGAACTTCAAGGTGCGCTAGGATCGCAGCAGCAGCTTCTTGGGAAAGTTCATCTTCAAAATGCTGCTTATAACTTCAGGATCCAATTTAATAAGCTAACGAACGATCGGCTGTATTCTGGTTTTTCGTTCCATGCGCAAGACCACGCCAACATGTACCGGGTGGAATTGAATGGGGAACGTATCAGGTTGGTTAGGGTGCAGGGCGGAAACCGAGCCGTGTTATCCTCGGCGAATTACAGCATCGCCGAAGGAGCGCTGACAAACGTAAAGGTTCAAGTATTGGATAGAACCATCAAGGTTTACGTGAATGGTGTGCCAGTAATTGAAAGGTACGACACGACGTTCATATCCGGGGTCTTCGGACCGTATTCCGAAATTCCGAAGACGGAGTTCTACAACGTTTCCTACACCGATTTAACGGCGCTAAGCACGGTTTCCAACGTCCAAAATGTAGCGATTGTCGGACAGTCTGTTCAGTATTCCACAACGGTAACCGATACGGAAAACGACCCGCTCGTTCCCGCCCTAACCCAGTGGACATACTTTAAGATTCAGGAGAAATTTCTTGACGCAGGGGACGGAAGGTCCGGCTGGTCGGGGCTGCACGGCCAAACCTACGTTTCGCCGCAGCTCGTGTTCGACAAGGTCGGCGTTTTCGAGGTGAGGTATACCGGAGTGGACGATCCGCATCCGGACTACCGTTACCCGTCTAGCCAATTCGGCGCCTACCGTAAAAATTCAAATACATCGACTCGGCAGGTGATTGTGCATCGAATCCCGACAGTGGATTACGACCTCTACTTAAGGCCGGACGGAACGGTTGGATGGACGGATCGAAGTCACGACAAAGACCGATGGTTAAACGACTGGACATACTCTACGGAACCAACAGGCATTAATTACGCTGCAACGAAAGGGATCCTTGAGAAAAAGTTTTATTATGTCACGCCGTCGGGACAAACGGTGAATGAAAAGCTCGTCGTGCCCAAGGAGGGAGGGACGTTCACTGTCGGAATGGCGGTCCGGGATGAGTACGGGGCTTGGAGTCCGTTCCTAGAGCGTAGCATCACGGTACCGGGACCCGCAACGCCGAACGACCCGCCCGTCGCAGGCTTCACGGTCAGCACGTTCGGGACGCATCGAGGAGCTCCGGTAGGGATCAATTCCACGGCATGGGACAGGGAAGATGGGCCGAGGGAGAACCTAGCTCACGAATACTACATCGGAAACACGGCAGGCGGTCAAGAGACGTTGCAAAGCAACTCACGCACTTATTGGGAAAAAACATTCAATTCTCTTGGTACGTTTAGGATTCGGCAGGTCGTAACGGACTCGTTGGGACAACTATCGCAAGCCTCGACGAACGTGACGATTTATAACCGACTGCCGATCGTAAGCATCTCGTCGCCGGCCAGTCAAGATCCGAACAATCCGAATGTGATCGATGTGACCCGTCCGACGTTTACTTGGACGTATACGGACCCTGACGGAGACCCCCAAGCCAAGTACCAGATTCGGATTTACCGTTACGGAGGCATACTCGAATACGACTCCGGGATAAGGACGGGAACGGCAGTATCGTGGTCATCCGTTTCTGATCTCCCGGAACATACCAACTTGTACGTGCAGATCAGATCAAGTGACGGGGAAGAGAGTGCCGGCTTCGGCTGGAGCGATTGGAGCACGCCGCGCTACTTCCGCATCGTCACGAATAAGCCGCCGGTGGCCGATTTCGAGTGGACGCCAAACCCGGCTTGGGAGGGCGACACCGTGATGTTGATCGATCGGTCGACGGATTCCGACAATCAGCCGCTCTCTTACTCGTGGAGCATCGCCGGACCTAACGGTTATACGAGAAGTTTCAGTTCGAAGGCAGCCTCGATTCAAGGAACCGACACGCGAAACCGAACGGGTGCGTACACCGTGACTTTAACCGTAACAGATCCCTATGGTGCGGCCGATAGCGTCTCGAGAACGATCATGGTAGGAGACTTGGACATTGTGGGACAAGTTTCGCATACCCCCGAATGGGAGGCGTACCGGCAAGCTTGGAACGAGAAATTTCCGAACCAGGCTAGGGCGCCGTCCGATTTTTGGGCGGGCGAGGCATTCGTGCTGGGGGCGGACGTAACGAATACGGCCGGAAGCGGGACGAAGCCGACCCGCGTGACAGCGGAACTGGTGCAAACGGGGGATAAAAGGGATCTGATCTCTGGGGATCGGGTTCGGTACTCGGGAACGATGGCGGAGGAAAGACATGCAGACACGTTGAATGACGGTTCGTATACGATGCGGTTTACGGTCGAATGGAACAACGGGCATGTAGAAATCGACGATGTGCCGTTCAACGTGCGAGGTCATATGCTTGATGTGATCGTGCAGCAGCAACGGCTGTGATCGCGAGAGCCGCGCAGGGAAGCCTGCGCGGCTTTAGTCGTTCGCGGCGCCCAATGGCTTAGGGGTGACGGACGCTTGGCCGGGAACGGGAGGCGGAGCGCTGCCAAGCGCGGCGTATCTTCTTCCTTTCGGGACCGCGCCTGAATTTACGGGCTCGTGCAGCAGCGCGGCGTACGCCTCCGCCATTCGTTCGGCGGTTAGCGGTGCGGCGTGACGCCTCGCTTGTTCGACGGCGGCGTGCACGCGCTCGAGCGGATCGTTCAGGAACGCGCGGAGGCACGCCGCGATCGCCGATTCGCTTGAAGGGTCGAACGCGTACGGGTAGTCCGTCCCGACGATTTCGAGCAGGCCGCCTTGTCGGCTGACGAGCGGAGGGATGCCGGCGCGGAGCGCCTCGAGGGCGACGTAGCCGAACGGCTCCCAGCGGGAGGGGACGACGAGGGCGTCCAGCGAACGGAGGAAGGCGAGCTTGTCCGCCGGGCGGACGCGCCCTTCCCAACTCGCCCGGCCGCCGAGCCGAAGCCGCCCGATGTCGTCCCGCACCGATCGGGCGTATTCGGCGTCTTCTTCGCCGCAGGCGATGCGCAGCTTCCCGGGCACGGCGGCGAAAGCGCGAACGAGCTCGCGGAGCCCTTTGCGCGCGTCGGCGCGGCCGAGAAACCCGAACGTCGTGCGCCGCGGCCGGAGGCGGATCGGCTGATCCGCGAAGGCGGAGAAGCCGTTGCGGATGACGCGCGTCTTCGGCTCGAGGTCGGGGTACAACAGCAGCAGCTTGCCGCGTTCGGCGTCGGAGACGCAGACGATGAAGCACGCCGCGTCGCACAGCCGCTCGAAGGCGCGGGCGATGCCGGCGTGACCGCCGTACGGGTCCAGCAGGCTCCAAGGCTCCGTCGTCGGCACGGAGTGAACGACGAAGACGAGCGGGCGCCCCTGCAAAAACGAGGCATCGGCCAAGTACGCGAGCGAATAGTCATGGAATACCGCCATGTCGAATTCAAGCCGGTTCAGCACGTCCATCTCGTAGAAATCCGCGAATACTACGTCCGGTTCACGGGGGCAGGCGTTGGAGGCATTCGATCTAGGACCGAGGCAAACGAAACCGACGTTCCGGGCGGAGCTGCGTCGAAGTTCGTCGATCAAGGTGCCGGCGCCGCCGACGGCGCGAGAGCCGAGTTCGGTGGCGAAATGGAGTATAGTACCATGCAAGTTCGTTTGCACCCCCGCGAACGCAATGATATAATGGAAGCAAAAATGAGAACAAATATTCTCTTGTTGGTCTGGTGATCCTATGCGCGGAATACAACCGCTAGATAAAAAATTCGAGCTCGTATCGGACTTTACGCCGCAGGGCGACCAGCCCAAGGCGATCGACCGATTGGTCGAGGGCGTGCTGGCGGGTAAAAAATACCAGACGCTGCTCGGCGCCACCGGTACCGGGAAGACGTTCACGATCGCGCATACGATTGCGCGCCTGAACCGACCGACGCTGGTGATGGCGCACAACAAGACGCTCGCGGCGCAGCTGTGCAGCGAGTTCAAGGAGTTTTTCCCGAACAACGCCGTGGAATACTTCGTCAGTTATTACGATTATTATCAACCGGAAGCGTACGTACCCGCAACCGATTTATACATCGAGAAGGACGCTAGCACGAACGAGGAGATCGACAAGCTGCGTCACTCTGCGACCAGCGCCTTGTTCGAACGCCGCGACGTCATTATCGTTGCGAGCGTTTCTTGCATTTACGGCCTCGGTTCGCCGAACGAGTACGGCGACCTCGTGTTAAGCCTGCGCGTCGGCACCGAACGGCCCCGCAACGAAATTTTGCACAAGCTCGTCGACATTCAATACCAGCGCAACGACTTCAATTTCGCGCGCGGCACGTTCCGAGTGCGGGGCGACGTCGTCGAGATTTTCCCGGCGTCGACGCACGAGAAGGCGATTCGCGTCGAGCTGTTCGGCGACGAGATCGAGCGCATTACCGAAATCGACGTGCTGACCGGCGAAATAATCGGGGAGCGGGAGCATGTCGCGATTTACCCGGCGTCCCACTTCGTCACGCACGAAGAGAACATGAAGCGGGCGCTCGTCAACATCGAGCAAGAGCTGGAAGAGCGGCTCGCCGAGCTGCGGGCGCAGGGCAAGTTGCTCGAAGCGCAGCGACTCGAGCAGCGGACGCGATACGATCTCGAAATGATGCGCGAAGTCGGATTTTGCTCCGGCATCGAGAACTACTCGGGACCGCTGACGTTCCGCCCGAGAGGCGCGACGCCGTACACGCTGTTCGACTACTTCCCGGACGATATGCTCATCGTCATGGACGAGTCGCACGTGTCGCTGCCGCAGGTGCGCAGTATGTACAACGGCGACCGGGCGCGGAAAGAAGTGCTCGTCGATCACGGCTTCCGTCTGCCTTCGGCGCTCGACAACCGGCCGCTCAAGTTCGAAGAGTTCGAGGAGAAGATCAAGCAGATCATCTTCGTTTCGGCGACGCCGGGACCTTACGAGCTGGAGCATTGCCCGGAAGTGGTCGAGCAAATCATCCGTCCGACGGGCCTCGTCGATCCGATCATCGAGGTGCGTCCGACGAAAGGACAAATCGACGATCTGATCGGAGAAATTCGCGACCGGATCGCGAAAGACGAGCGCGTGCTCGTAACGACGCTCACGAAGAAGATGTCCGAAGATTTGACGGACTACATGAAAGAAATCGGCATCAAGGTGCGCTACTTGCACTCCGATATCAAAACGCTGGAACGGATGCAGATTTTGAGAGATTTGCGCCTCGGCGTATTCCACGTGCTGATCGGGATCAACCTGCTCAGGGAAGGTCTCGACTTGCCGGAGGTGTCGCTCGTCGCGATTCTCGACGCCGACAAAGAAGGCTTCCTGCGCGCGGAGCGGTCGCTCATTCAGACGATCGGCCGGGCGGCGCGGAACGCCGACGGGCGCGTCATCATGTACGGCGACAAGATTACCGATTCGATGGCGAAGGCCATCCAAGAGACGGAACGCCGCCGGACGATCCAACTCGCGTACAACGAGAAGCACGGCATTACGCCGCAGACGATCCGCAAAAAGGTGCGCGACGTCATCGAAGCGACCAAAGTGGCCGAGACGAAGTCGAATTACCTCGCCGAAGTCAAAACGGAGAAAATGTCGAAGAAGGACCGCGCGGCGGTTATCGAGCGTCTCGAGCAAGAAATGAAGCAAGCGGCGAAGGACTTGCAGTTCGAAAGGGCGGCGGAGCTGCGCGACGCGATTTTGGAGTTGAAGGCGCAGGGGTAGCGCCCTCGCGGGATCCGAGGAGGAGAGAAACGAAGCAATGGCACATGAGAATATCGTAATTAAAGGCGCGAGAGCGCACAATTTGAAAAATATCGACGTCACGATCCCGCGAGATAAGTTCGTCGTGTTGACCGGCCTCAGCGGCTCGGGCAAATCGTCGCTCGCGTTCGACACGATTTACGCCGAAGGCCAGCGCCGGTACGTGGAATCGCTGTCCGCGTATGCGCGGCAGTTCCTCGGCAACATGGACAAGCCGGACGTCGATTCGATTGAAGGGTTGTCGCCGGCGATCTCGATCGACCAGAAAACGACCAGCCGCAACCCGCGTTCGACGGTCGGCACGGTTACGGAGATTTACGATTATCTTCGCTTGCTGTTCGCCCGCATCGGGCGCCCGCATTGTCCGAAGCACGGCATCGAAATTTCGTCGCAGACGATCGAGCAGATGGTCGACCGCATCATGGAGTATCCGGAGCGGACGAAGCTGCAAATTTTGGCGCCGATGGTGAGCGGGAAAAAAGGCGAGCACGTCAAGGTGTTCGAGGACATCCGGAAGCAGGGCTTCGTGCGCGTGCGCGTCAACGGCGAAATGCGCGAAGTGAACGAAGAGTTCGCGCTGGAGAAAACGAAAAAGCATACGATCGAGGTCGTCGTCGACCGGATCGTCGTGAAGGACGATATCCAGGCGCGCCTCGCGGATTCGCTCGAGACGGCGCTCAAGCTGTCGGAAGGCAAAGTAATCGTCGACGTGCTCGACACGAAAGAGGAGCTGCTGTTTTCCTCCAATCTGGCTTGTCCGGAATGCGGGTTCAGCATGGACGAACTGGCGCCGCGCATGTTTTCGTTCAACAGCCCTTACGGCGCTTGTCCGGAGTGCGACGGCCTCGGCGCGAAAATGATCGTCGACCCGGATTTGTTGTGCCCGGATACGTCGCGGACGATCCAGCAAGGCGCGTTCGAAGCATGGGCGGGAAGCACGTCCAACTATTATCCGCAGTTTCTCGCGGCCGTCTGCGAGCATTACAATATTCCCGCCGACAAGCCGGTATGCGAGCTCTCCAAGGAGCAGATGCAAGTTCTGCTGTACGGAACGGGCGGCGAACGCGTCCGGTTCCGCTACGAGAACGACTTCGGCGTGACGAGGGAAGCGTACGTCCCGTTCGAAGGCATCGTGCCGAACCTGGAACGCCGCTACCGCGAAACGGCGTCCGACGGCATCCGCGAGCATATCGAGCAGTACATGAGCGCGAAGGCTTGCGGCACGTGCCACGGGCAGCGCTTGAAGCCCGAAGTGCTGGCGGTCACCGTCGGCGACAAAAACATCGCGCACGTGACGAGCTTGTCGATTAACGAAGCGATGGCGTACGTCGACGGGCTCAATCTGTCCGAGAAGGAAATGACGATCGCGCACTTGGTCCTGAAGGAGATTCGTTCGCGTCTTGGATTTCTTAACAACGTCGGTCTCGACTACCTGACGCTGAGCCGCTCCGCGGGCACGTTGTCCGGCGGGGAGGCGCAGCGGATCCGGCTGGCGACGCAGATCGGGTCCAGTCTCATGGGCGTGTTGTACATCTTGGACGAACCGAGCATCGGTCTGCATCAGCGCGACAACGACCGCTTGATACGGACGCTCGAGCATATGCGCGATCTCGGAAACACGCTGATCGTCGTCGAGCACGACGAGGACACGATGCTTGCCTCCGACTACATCATCGACATCGGTCCCGGAGCGGGCATTCACGGCGGACGGGTCGTAGCCGAAGGCACGCCGAAGGAAATCATGGAGAACGACAACTCGCTGACGGGACAATATTTGAGCGGGAAGAAGTTCATCCCGGTGCCGGCGAAGCGCCGTCAGCCGAACGGCAAATGGATCGAGATCGTCGGCGCGAAGGAGAACAACCTGAAGAACGTCAGCGTCAAAATTCCGCTCGGCGTGTTTACAGCCGTCACCGGCGTATCCGGCAGCGGCAAGAGTACGCTTGTGAACGAGATTTTGTACAAAACATTGGCAAGAGACCTGAACGGGGCTCGCGTGCGGCCAGGCGCCCACAAAGAAATTCGCGGACTCGACCACATCGACAAAGTCGTCGACATCGACCAATCGCCGATCGGACGCACGCCGCGCTCGAATCCGGCGACGTATACCGGCGTCTTCGACGATATCCGCGACGTGTTCGCGGTGACGAACGAGGCGAAAATTCGCGGTTACAAAAAGGGCCGTTTCTCCTTCAACATAAAGGGCGGACGCTGCGAGGCGTGCAAAGGGGACGGCATCATCAAAATCGAAATGCACTTCCTGCCGGACGTCTATGTACCTTGCGAAATTTGCAAAGGACAACGCTACAACCGCGAGACGCTCGAAATTAAGTGGAAGGGCAAATCGATCGCGGACATTCTCGGCATGACGATCGAGGATGCGTGCGAGTTTTTCGCCAATGTGCCGAAAATTCAGCGCAAGCTGCAGACGCTCCTCGATGTTGGCCTCGGCTATATGAAGCTCGGCCAACCGGCGACGACGCTGTCCGGCGGCGAAGCGCAGCGCGTGAAGCTGGCATCGGAGCTGCACCGCCGCAGCACGGGCCGGACGATGTACATTCTCGACGAGCCGACGACGGGCCTCCATATTCACGATATCGCAAGGCTGCTGGAGGTACTCCACCGCCTTGTCGATTCCGGCGAGTCGGTGCTTGTGATCGAGCACAACCTCGACGTGATTAAGACGGCGGATTGGCTGATCGACCTCGGACCGGAAGGCGGCAGCGGGGGCGGCACGATCGTCGGCTCCGGCACGCCGGAGGCGCTGTGCGAAGTGCCTGCGTCGTATACCGGCAAGTATTTGAAGCCGGTTCTCGAACGCGACCGCGCTCGGACCGAGGCGGCGGCCATGGAAGAAAGCGAGCCGAAGAAAAAGCGCAAACCGCAGAACGCAGCTGTATAACGGCGGGCGGCGGTGCGAAACGGTGACAAGAAGCCAACCATAACTCCCAACCCGGACGAAACGCCGGCGTTGGGAGTTTTTGCTTGGAGCGAAAATGGCTCTCCGTGGGAAATCTAGGAGCAAAAGCGCACGGGAGGGCCGTTCATGGGAAAACGGAAATATTATGTGTCGGTACAGGCGAAAACGGTGATGGAGCACCGCGGCGACGCCGCGTATGAGCTAGAAATCGAAGCGACGCCGGAAGAGGTGCATCAGCTGCAAGAATTGTTCGAGTCGGAATCGGAGCCGGATTTTCACAACTACCTCCTGATCCACGATCCGGAAATTTTGCAGGAAGAGCTGGTGTCGAACGCGCTGATCGATCAATATTTGACGGCGATGTACCGCTTGATCTATAAGCTCGGCACGCCCGAAACCAAGCGGCATATCGCATCGATGAACGTGCTGCAGGGCATCCAGCATGGATACCACAGCGATTTCTGATAAGGGACAGCAAAGCGGCCGCGCCCTCCCGGGCAGCAGCCGCTTTACGTATGCTTGAAGATTAAGCGTCTGTCGCTGCTGCGGAAGTCTCGGCGGGCGTCGTGCCGCTCTCGGAAGCCCAGCCGCGACCGCCGCCGCGCTTGCCGCCACCGAAGCCTTTGCCCATCCACTGGCTTTCGACCATTTGCTTCGCGCGATCAGCGAGCGAGGCCTTTTGCGCGTCGTACTGCTCCTGCGTGAGGGTGCCGGCCGCCAGCTTCTCGTCGAGCTTCGCCGTCATGACGGCGACGATCGCATCGATGATCTTCTGCGCGTCGACGCCTTTCTCCGCCGCGAGCGCGGACAGCGTCGTGCCGGAACGAAGCGCTGTCTGAAGCTCTTCCGTCGTGATGCCGAGCAGACCCGCGATGTCGTCCGTGGCGATCGCTCCGCGGAAGCCGCCGTGTCCGCCGCGCATGCCGCCTTTCGAGTCCAGGATGTTCTCCGCCGTGTCGGGCGCGCTCTCCGTAATCCACTGCACGATTTGCGCTTTCATCGTCTCGCGAGAAACGCCTTGCTCTTCGGCGATTTCGGCGACAGTCGACGACTTCAGCTTCTCCTGAAGCGCCGCTTCGTCCAGTTTCAAGTATGCGGCGAGCTTCTCGCCCATCGCGGCGATGCCGCCGAAGCCGAGCTTGTGGGCGAACGCGGCGACGCCGGATGTCGTCGTCGACTCCTCCGCGGCTTGCGCCTGATAGCCTCCCCATAATACACAGCCTACTGCCAAAGACAACGCGAGCGCTCCTGCTGCTGCAGAAATTCTTTTTCGATTCATTTGTCCAAACCGCCTTTCCCTTGAGTGTGGTGTGCCTACGAAAACAAGCTTACTCAGTCAAGCTGAATCGAACATGAGGGAACGCTGAAAGTTCGCTGAAGAGGAATCCTTGCTGGTATTCCGCGCGCGAATCCCTTATAATCCTAATGGGGACGGGCGTTTGCGGCCGATTCCACGCGAAATTGCGGCTCAAACGTGACAAATTCGTTACAGTACGAGGCTTCGGCTTGCGTTCCGGGTCGTCCGAAGGTAACATAGGGATGATATGTAGGTTTGCCAACGTAACATAGAGGATATTATTACAGAAACGGCGATAAGCCCGGTGACTTATTGAAGGAGGGTCCAGCATGCTCTTGGCAGCGGCGGGAGAAGCGGCGGCGCACGGCGGCGGCGGCTTGAATTTCGATCCATTTGATATTTTCATGATTTTGTTCACGATTTTGTGTGCATTCGCGGTCATTCGCGCGAAACAGCACAACAACAAATTCGCGTTGGGCTTCAGCACGGTCTGCTTGCTTGTGTTCTTATTCACCGATTTGGTGATGGTGCTGAACTGGTTCAACGCGCTGGACAACGCGCTGGCAATGTTCGGCTTAGGCGGCTAAGCGAAGACAACCGAACGAAACGCATGAATAGAACGGAGAACGGCTGAACGAGGCCGTTCTTTTTTCATAAAAAAAACGCCCCCGACGCAAGGTCGGGAGCGTGCGGATTGCGGATTATACCCACCACATTTCGCCGAGCGGCTCGCGGATGAGCACCTGCTGCAGGTTCGCGACCGCTTTGGTGAAGCCTTCCTCGATCGACATCAAGCCGTCTTCGTGCTCGATGGATACGACGTAATCGTAGCCGACGAGACGGAGCGCGGAAATAATGTCCGCCCATTCCTTCATGCTGTGACCGAAGCCGACCGTGCGGAACTGCCAGGCGCGGTCGAACATTTGCGTGTACGACTGCATGTCGGTGACGCCGTGCTTGTTGACGTTGCTCTGCTCGAGCGACGTGTCTTTCGCGTGGAAGTGATGGATCGCGCCGGCTTGGCCGAGGTAACGGATCGCCTGCACCGGATCGATGCCCTGCCACCACAGGTGGGACGGATCGAGGTTCGCGCCGATCGCTTCGCCCGTCGCTTCGCGGAGGCGCAGCATCGTCGCCGGCGTATGTACCGAGAAACCGCCGTGCAGCTCGAGGCCGATCTTCACGTTGCTGGACGTCGCCAGGCTGTTGATCTCTTTCCAATACGGGATCAGCTTCTCTTCCCACTGCCACTTCAGGATGTCCTGATAATCGTTCGGCCACGGCGCGACCGGCCAGTTCGGATACTTCGCGTCCTCGTGGTCGCCCGGGCAGCCGGAGAACGTATTGACGACCGGCACTTCGAGCCGCTGCGCGAGTTCGATCGCCTTCGTCAAATCGTCGTGGAACTCTTTCGCGATCGCTTTCTGCGGATGCAGCGGATTGCCGTGCACGCTCAGCGCGCTGATGATCAGGCCGCGGGATTCCACTGCCTGTTTAAACGCTTTCAGTTTTCCTGCGTCCGCAAGAAGCTCGTCCGGATTGCAATGCGCTTTGCCCGGGTAGCCGCCGGCACCGATTTCGACGGCGCCGAGACCGCTGGCCGCGATATAGTCGAGCGCTTCTTCGAACGGCTTCTGGGCGAATAACACCGTAAATACGCCTAATTTCAAAAGACTGCACCTCCGAAAAATGGTTGTACACCATCATAAATTATACCACTAACGTCATTGCGGAGAAACTAAAGAAATACGACGTTCCCCTCGCGTTGTGTCGCGGGATGGACATTGATATCATAAGGACAAGGCCGAATCAAGGAGGACCTGAATGAATCGCGCATTGCGTAAAGAAGATATCGAATTGTTGGCGCCGGCGGGCCATTGGGATGCCATGCGGGCGGCGGTCGCGAACGGCGCGGACGCCGTGTTTTTCGGCTTGGAGAAGTTCAACGCCCGGGCGCGCGCGCAAAATTTTCATACGGAAGAACTGCCGGACATTATGTCGTTCCTGCACGCTTACGGCGTGAAGGGGTATGTCACGTTTAACATTCTCGTGTTCGAGGAAGAGCTGCATGAGGCGAAGGCGTTCGTCGAGAAATGCATCGACGCGGGCGTCGACGCGCTCATCGTGCAGGACTTAGGGCTTGTGAAAATGATCCGCGAGATCAGCCCGGATTTCCCGATTCACGGCTCGACGCAAATGACGATCACGTCGCCGGAGGCGGTCGAGTTCACGAAGCCTTACGGTCTCGAAGTCGTCGTCCTTGGGCGGGAGAACAACCTGAAGCAGATCCGAACGATCGGCGAGCAAGCGAAGCTGCCGATGGAGGTATTCGTGCACGGCGCGCTTTGCGTGTCGTACTCGGGACAGTGCCTGACGTCGGAAATGTGGGGCGGCCGGTCCGCCAACCGCGGCGAGTGCGCGCAGGCGTGCCGTCTGCCGTACGACATGATGGTCGACGGGGAGCATCGCCCGATGGGCGACATCGCGTACCTGCTGTCCCCGAAGGACCTCGCCGCGCTCGAGCTCGTCCCCGAGCTGATCGAGGCGGGCGTTCGTTCGTTCAAAATCGAAGGGCGTCTCAAGAGCCCCGAATACGTCGCGAACGTCGTTAGCAAGTACCGGGCGGCGATCGATAAATATTTCGAAGGCGTGGATCCGGCGCCGTCGAAGGAGGAGCTGCTCGAGCTGCAGCAGAGCTTCTCTCGCGGCTTCACGCACGGCTTCCTGAAGGGCACGAACAACAAGCAGCTCGTGGAAGGCACGTTCCCGAAGAGCCGCGGCGTGTTCCTCGGCCGCGTGAAGGAAGTGACGCGCGAAGGCGTCATGTGCGAGCTGGAGGCGCCGCTGAAGCGCGGCGACGGCATCGTGTTCGACGCGGGCGACCCGACGAAGAACGAGGAGGGCGGCCGCGTGTACGACCTGAAGCAGCGCGGCGCGAAGGTCGAGGGCGAAGTGCCGGGCGGACTCGTCGAGATCGTCATGGGGCGCAACGACGTCGACCTGAAGCGTGTGCGCGTCGGCGACCGCATTTGGCGGACGAGTGATCCGGCGCTGGACAAGCGGCTCCGGCAAACGTACGAGACGGACAAGCCGTATCGCACGTTCCCAGTGTCCGTCAGCGTGTTCGGCGAGGCAGGCCAGCCGCTCGTAACGATCTGGACGGACGAGACGAAGGGCGCGACGGTCACCGTCTCCTCCGAGCTGCCGCTCGCGGTAGCCGAGAAGCGGCCGCTCGACGAGAACGTGCTGCGCGACCAGCTCGGCCGCCTCGGCGGCACGCTGTTCGAGCTCGGCTCGCTCGACGCGCAGCTGACGGGTCCGGTCATCGTGCCGATGAGCGAGCTGAACCGGATGCGCCGCCGGGCGGTCGAGCTGCTCGAAGCGGAGCGCCGCCGGCCGCCGGCGTATATCAAGCGCGAGATCGAGGTCGACGCCGACGCGCTGACGCCGGCGCCGCGCCCCGCGCAGCCGCGCCTCACGGCGCTGTGCCGCACCCTCGAGCAGGTCGAGGCGGCGGCGACGCGCACGGACGTGGAGTTCATCTACGCGGACTTCGAGTTCATCAAGCAGTTCCCGGCGGCGGTCGAGGCGGTGCGCGCGGCGGGCAAAAAAATCGCCCTCGCGACGCCGCGCATCCATATGCCGGGCGAGACGGGCTATTTCCAAAACATTCTGCGGCTGAAGCCGGACGCGGTGCTCGTCCGCAACACGGGCGCGGTGTATTGGTTCGCGCGGCATTTCGCGCAAAACCCGGGCGTCGAGCATCCCGAGCTGATCGGGGACTTCTCGCTGAACATCGCCAACCATAAGGCGGTGAATTTGTTCCTGCACGACGCGGCGCTGTCGCGCGTGACGCCGTCGTACGACCTGAACATTCAGCAAATGATCGACCTGCTGCGCAAATCGGACACGAGCCGGCTCGAAATCGTGCTGCATCAGCATTTGCCGATGTTCCATACGGAGCATTGCGTCTACTGCACGTTCCTCAGCGAAGGAACGGACTTCACGAATTGCGGCCGGCCGTGCGAGGAGCACCGCGTCAGCCTGCGCGACCGGATCGGCATGTCGCATCCGGTCCGCGTCGACGAAGGATGCCGCAACACGGTGTACAACGCGATCGAGCAGTCGGGCGCGGAGTATCTCGATCACTTCCTCGACCTCGGCGTGTCGTCGTACCGCATCGAATTCCTCGAGGAATCGGCGGACAAGGTCGTAGAAGTGTTGAAGCTGTACGACAAAGCGCTCCGCGGCGAAGTGAACGGCACGCAGGTATGGCGTTCGCTGAAGGCGACGAACCAGCTCGGCGTCACGCGCGGGCAGCTGGTAAAGTAATCGATCTCGGCAAAAATCGCTCTTCCCCTACGGGAAGAGCGATTTTTTGTTGCGCAAATAAATCCCCCGAGCGCGCTAGAGGAGAATCCAAAAATGGAAATCGATACATGCCCGTTTTAGTTGTTTTTTACAAAGCCCGTCGGTTTCAAATCGCTTACAAGGACAATTCGGGGGGTGGACGGTGGAATATTGTCAAAAGCAGATCGTATTTACGTATATTCGTTGGAAGGTAACATGACATAGAACTAAGAGAAAATAGTTACTATAACCGAAAAACATGCAAAAGTTTAGATGATGTGTACAATGACACATCATTTTTGCTTTGCTAGGATGTTATTAAACATAACGCACCCGCCGAAACGGGCGGGCGTCGGAAACAACGGAGCAGAGAAAACCGTGCCGGAGGTGGTGCCATGAAGCAATACGCCTTGAAGTACTTGCTGCAAGTCATTCCTGTTTTATTTATTATTTCTACCCTGATCTTCGTGTTGATGTACATGACCGGAGACCCCGTCTCGCTCATGCTCGCGGAGTCGGCAACGCCGCAGCAAATCGCGGAGCTGAGGGAAGCGCTGGGGCTCAACCGTCCCTTCTACGTTCAGTACGGCATTTATATGATGAATCTGCTGCAGGGCGATTTCGGAACGTCGTACGTCTACCAGCAGGATGCGCTGTCTTTGGTGCTCGAACGACTCCCTCTTACGCTCCTGCTTGGCGCAGTATCGGTATTCTTCGCCATATTGATCTCCATCCCGCTCGGCATCATGTCGGCGGTCAAAAAAAACACGTTCGTCGATCTAATCATTACCGGCGTATCCGTCCTAGGCAGGGCGCTTCCGAACTTTTGGCTGGCGATTATGCTGATTCTGCTGTTCTCCGTCATGATGCCTCTGTTCCCGGTGTCGGGCCACGGCACGTGGAAGCATCTCGTTTTGCCGGCGATTACGCTCGGGAGCGGCGCGACCGCGGAAATTACGCGCCTGATCCGCTCCAGCATGCTGGACGTGTTGAGCCAAGACTACATCCGCACGGCCAAAAGCAAAGGGGTGTCAGAGACGATCGTCGTATACCGGCACGCGTTCCGCAATTGCTTGATCCCAGTCATTACGATAATCGCTATGCAAGTTTCGGGCATCGTCGGCGGTTCCATCATTGCCGAAACGATCTTCGCTTGGCCGGGCATGGGGCAGTTGTTAGTGAAATCTTTGAACGTGCGGGATATGTCGGTCGTGCAGGCGGCCGTCTTCGTCAGCGCAGTAGCGATCATTTTGATGAATTTCTTGGCGGATCTGACCTATCGGTGGATCGATCCGCGCATTAAATACGAATGACGGGGTGGGTGGGCGATGTCCGTTGACATTGGAATGGAGCAATTGATAGGGGGCAAGCAATTCGAAATCGGTCGGAAGGCGAATCCGATCGCGAAATGGGCGAAGCTGCTTTGGCAAAGCAAAACCGGAACCGTCGGTTTCGTCGTCGTCATTCTCGCTTGCTTGACGGCCGTGTTCGCCCCGTTGCTCGCGCCGCACGATCCGACGCTGATGAACGCCCGCAACACGCTGGCGCCGCCGGTTTGGCTCGAAGGAGGCACCACGGCGCATATTTTGGGCACGGACAATTTGGGGCGGGACGTGTTGAGCCGCGTCATCTACGGTTCCCAGGTTTCATTGTTGGTCAGCGGGGTGTCGGTCGTGATCGCCGGGTTCATTGGGATTGCGCTCGGCGTCGTGTGCGGGTTTTACGGCGGCCGATGGTTCGACACGATCGTCATGCGCATCGTCGACGCGAAGCTGGCGATCCCCGGCATCCTGCTCCTGCTCGTCGTGATCGGAGTGTTCGGCACCAGTATCACGACATTGATTCTCGTGCTCGGGCTGACCGAATGGACGAATTACACGCGCCTCATCCGAGGCGAAGTGTTAAGCCTCACGCAGCGGGACTACATCCGGGCCGCGAGATCGATCGGCACGAAAGACCGAACGATCATGTTGAAGCATATTCTTCCGAACATCTCATCGATCTGCATCGTCATCTCGACGTTGACCGTCGGGACGAACATCCTCATCGAAGCGGGAATCAGTTATTTGGGCCTCGGCATTCAGCCGCCGACCGTATCGTGGGGATACATGCTGAGCGAGGGGAGAGATCACATCGCCACAAGCTGGTGGATCGCGGCGTTTCCCGGCATCGCCATAACGATCACGGTGTTAGGGATCATTTTCTTGGGGGATTGGCTGCGCGATGTATTCGACCCGCGGGCGCAAAGCCGCCGGTCATAAGTTCGCTGACGAGGCAAGCGAGGAGGGATGCGGGATGTCGGTGCAGGAAACGCTGCTCGATGTGCGCGAGTTAAAAACGTATTTTTACACGGGGAACGGGGTCGTTCGTTCCGTCGACGGTGTGTCCTTCAAGATCAATCACGGCGAAGTGCTCGGCGTCGTCGGCGAATCCGGATGCGGCAAAAGTGTCACATCGTTTTCCGTCATGGGGCTGGTAGATGCTCCGGGAAAAATCGCGGGGGGCGAAATTTGGTTCGAGGGCAAAGATTTAACGAAGCTGTCCAAGCGGGAGCTCCAGAGCATCCAAGGCGACGCGATTTCAATGATTTTCCAGGAGCCTCTCACTTCGCTGAATCCGCTGCTTACGGTCGGGTACCAAATTTACGAAAATGTGTCTTTGCACCAAGCGGTCGACAAAAAAACGGCGAAACAGCGAAGCATCGAAATGCTAAGCAAAGTAGGCATCGCCCGTCCGGAGGAAGTGTACAACGCTTATCCGCACGAATTGAGCGGAGGCATGAGGCAGCGCGTCATGATCGCCATCGCGCTGTCCTGCAACCCGAAGCTGCTGATCGCGGACGAACCGACGACGGCTTTGGACGTCACGATCCAGGCGCAGATTCTCCGGCTGATGCTCGAGTTAAAGCAGGATCTGAACACCTCGATCATGATCATTACTCACGATTTGGGCGTCATCGCCGAAATGGCGGATCGGGTGCTCGTCATGTACGCGGGGCAAGTCGTCGAGGAAGGGGACGTGTTCGATTTGTTTCGCTCGCCCAGCCATCCGTATACGCTCGGCTTGATGAACAGCACGCCGAAAATTCACGAAACGAAGGATTCGCTGACCTCGATTCCCGGCGCGGTGCCCGCTCCTTCCAACATGCCGCCCGGCTGCCGGTTTCATCCGCGGTGCCCATACGCTTTGGGGAAATGCGAGTCGCAGGAGCCCCCGATTTTCGAGCTGCCGTCGGGCTCGAGGGTGCGGTGCTGGCTGCATGAACACGGGGAGGTGACGTTAGATGAGCGTTTTGCCGAGAAGCGAGCCGCTGTTGGAGGTTAAAGGCCTCAAAAAGCATTTCGATGTTACCAAGGGCTGGGTCGCCAAGAAGCGAAAAATCTTGAGGGCCGTGGACGACGTCAGCTTCCAAGTGTTCAGAGGGGAAACGTTCGGCATCGTCGGCGAATCCGGCTGCGGGAAATCGACCACGGGCAACGTCGTGCTGCGGCTGATCGAAGCGACGGACGGCGAAATTCGGTTCGAGGGCGAAGATATACGCAAGCTTCCCCCGGCCCGGCTGCGCGAGAAGCGGAGAGATTTTCAAATGATTTTCCAAGATCCCTTCTCCTCCTTAAACCCGCGGTTGCGGGTGGGAGAAATTATTGCCGAACCGCTGCGGTCCCACGACTTGATGGAGGGCGGTCGCCTGAACGCCCGCGTCGCAGAATTGATGGAGATCGTCGGCTTGAGCCGTACGTTCGTCGGCCGGTATCCGCATGAATTCAGCGGAGGGCAGCGCCAGCGGATCGGCATCGCCCGCGCGCTCGCCTTGCAGCCGAAGCTGATCGTTTGCGACGAGGCCGTATCCGCCTTGGATGTGTCGATTCAATCCCAAATCTTGAACCTGCTGTCCGACCTGCAGAAGGAATTCGATCTTACGTACATCTTTATCGGACACGGCCTGCCGGCGGTGAAACATATCAGCGACCGCATCGCGGTCATGTACCTAGGGAAGATCGTGGAGATCGGGGCCAAAGAAACATTGTTTCGGTCCCCGCGGCATCCGTACACGGCAGGGCTTCTGTCCTCCATCCCGATTCCGGATCCTTCGCTGCGGCAAGAACGGCGGCGGATCATCCTGGAAGGGGACATCCCCAGTCCCACCAACCCGCCCGCGGGCTGCAAATTCCATACGCGTTGTCCTTTCGCGCAGGAGCGCTGCAAAGTCGAGGAACCTCCCCTGCAGGGGGAGCAAATGTCGGGGCATCTGGCGGCGTGCCATTATCCGCTGCCTTAATATGACTAAGCCAAACGAGAAGAGGAGATGGGGAAAGTGCTGAAGACAAAGAGACGAAAGCTCAGGTTAGGTTCTTGGTTGCTGTCGCTCGTCATCGTCGTGTTGTCCGCATGCGGCACGGATGGCGGTTCTACCGCCGAAACGGTGCCGGAGGGAGGTGCGTCCGGCACGGGAAGTCCCGCGGCGTCCGAAACGGCGGAGAAGGTGCTGACGATCGGCCTCACGTTCGACATGAACACCCCGGATACGCACAATTCAACGTCGGTCTCGACGGAGACGATCATGGTCAACGTCCAGGATTATTTGCTCCGAAGAGACAACGAAGCGAAGCTGCAGCCGCACCTCGCGGAATCGTACGAGAACGTCGACGACGTTACGTGGGCGTTCACCTTGAAGTCGAACGTGACGTTCCACAACGGCGACCCGATGACGGCGGAGGACGTTAAGTTTTCCTTGGAGCGGGTAGCGAAGGACAACACGCTTCAGCAGCATTCGCATTACAAAACGATTAAAGAAGTGAAAGTGATCGACGATTACCGCTTCGAAGTCATTACCCATCAGCCAGACCCCGTGCTTCCTTATAGGCTTGCTCGGGAAGGCGCCGGCATTTATCCGAAAAAGTACATCGAAGAGAACGGCTGGGAAGCGTACCTTCAGCAGCCGATCGGCAGCGGACCGTACGAATTCGTCGAATGGGTGAAAGACGATCGCGTCATTCTGAAAAAGTACGACAACTACTTTGCGGGAGACGTGACCGAGTGGGATTCCGTCATCTTCCGGACGATTCCGGAGCATTCGACGCGCATTGCGGAGCTTCTGACGGGCGGCATCGATATCGCCTCCTCCGTTCCGGTCGTCGATTGGGACCGTATCGAGAATAAGGAGGGCACGTCCGTCGTCGAAGCGGCAACGACCGTGATGTCGATGATTATGGTCAATCAAAATCCCGAATTCAAAACGTCCGATCCGCGGGTGCGGGAAGCGATCGACTATGCAATCGATAAGCAGGCGCTAATCGATAAGTTCACGGGCGGCATCGGCGTACAATCCCGAACGCGCGTCATTCCAGGCGTGCTCGGATTCGAAGAGGCGCTGTATAACACGTCCCGCTATGACCCGGAGCGCGCGAAGCAGTTGCTGCAGGAAGCGGGATACAACAACGACTTGGAAATTACGTTCGGCTCCTCCGCGGGAACGAGCATTTATTCGAACAACGAGATGGCTCAGATGATTACCGGCATGCTGGAAGCCGTCGGCATCAAGGTCAAACTTGAGCTGCACGAAGGCACGTCGTACGCGGATGTGCGCAACAGCGGGAAAAACAAAGAGCTGCTGTTGGTCGGTTGGAACAACTTGATGTTCGACGCATCGCTCGCGATGGAGCACTTCCACTCGACCTATAACCCCAAAGGATTCGGTTACAGCAACCCGCGCGTCGACGAGCTGATGGAGAAGGCGTTGGTCAACATGAATCCGGAGGAGCGTGCGGAACAGTACAAGGAAATCCAGCGGATCGTCGCGGAGGAATTACCCTATATTTACAACTACCGTCACACGGATATGTACGGCGTGAACGATCGTCTCGATTATACGCCTCGGGTGGACCAAATGTTCTACGCGGAAGAAATAAAGCTCAAGCAGTAAGTAGGCAGAACGGCTTTCCGCTCCAAAGCACTCGGGCAAGAGCGAACATTCAATCATAAAGAAGGGTGTGAAAACGATGGCGGAACCGATGAGACAAATGCATCTCAATTGCTTCATGTTCGGTTTAGGCCACCATGAGGCCGCATGGCGGTACAAAGGCGTCGACCCGACGCAGTTGTCCGATATTAGATACTATCATCGATTGGCCCAAATGGCGGAGCGTGCGAAATTCGATTCCATCTTCTTTGCGGACGGATTGGCGGGCGGCAAAGGGTACGTCAACTTTTTCGAACCCCTGACGCTCATGTCCTCGTTGGCCGGCGTCACCAAGCATATCGGGCTCATCGGCACCGTGTCGACGACGTATACGGAGCCGTACAATTTGGCCAGGTATTTCGCTTCGCTCGATCATATCAGCAAAGGCAGAGTCGGCTGGAACATCGTCACGACGGGGCATGCCGCGGCGGCGCTTAATTTCAATCGAGACGCGCATATGGAGCATACGGAGCGGTACGAGCGGGCGGGCGAATTTTTGGATGTGACGACGGCGCTGTGGGACAGCTGGGAGGACGGAGCGTTAGTGTACGACAAAGCGGCCGGCGTCATGACGGACGCTGCGAGAATTCGCGAAATTAACCACGTCGGCAAATGGTTCAAAGTCAAGGGTCCTTTGACGATTCCGAGAGTGCCTCAAGGACATCCCGTGCTCGTACAGGCGGGGTCGTCCGAGGACGGCAGGGCGTTCGCCGCGAAATATGCGGAGGTCATTTATACGATGCAAACGGAGATCGGCGAGGCGCGGCAATTTTATCAGGATATGCAAACGAGGCTCGTCGCCGCGGGAAGGTCGCCGGGACAATTGAAAATATTGCCCGGGATCGCCGTCATCATCGGGGAAACGGAGGAAGAAGCCAAAGAGAAGGAGTGGCGGTTAAACGAGTTGTCCAGCTTGCAAAACGGATTGCGGCGGCTGTCGACGCTGCTCGGACGAGATATGTCCCAGTATCCGCTGGACGGCCCGCTGCCGGAGCTCCCGGACGCCAGCGAGGTCAACAATCAGCAAACGATCTACAAAGTGTACGTCGATTTGGCGCGGCGCGAAAATTTAACGATTCGGCAGCTGATCCATCGGACGGCCGCTGGGCGCGGGGACCTGACGGTCGTCGGGACCCCGCTGCAAATCGCTGACCAGTTGGAAAAGTGGTTCGTTACGAGAGCGTGCGATGGGTTCAATATCATGCCGCCTTATTTCCCGGGCGGATTGGAAGACTTCATCCAGCATGTCATTCCGGAGCTGCAGCGCCGGGGGTTGTTCCGCACCGAATATACGGGAAGTACGCTTCGCGAGCATTTGGGCTTGCCGAGGCCCGTCAATCGGTTTGCCGCGGTATCGTCGAACTGACGGCGTCGGATTCGGGGCGCGCGGGGCCGGGAAGGCGACCCCTTACCCGCAAATGGTAAATACTGCACGAAATTCAAATAATTAATCGATTTATATTCCTTATTCGTCGAGGGCAGGAGAGTCGTATTGAAGTTAACCGACGACATACTGAAATACGCGGGGGAACGACGTCAATTTACGACGAACGAGTTGATTCGGGAAGTGTTGGGGTTGGAGGGCGAGGCGTCGTCCTCCCGGTCCGCGGTCGCCAAATGTTTGCGCCGGTTGAAATCGGGCGGGTATCTGTGGAACAAACGGGATGTATGGTACGTGCGCAAAAAAATCGCTTCGATGCCGGCGCAATCGTCACGGCTGTAAGAGCGGTTCGATTAAGAATGCGATACGGAACCGCAAAATTTCGTCGGCGGCATGAAGGTCGCGTCCGAGCAGCTGAGCGCATTTCTCCAGCCGGTAAATGACGGTGTTGCGATGGACGTACAGGCGGGCGGCCGTGTTGCCGATATGGCAGTTTTGGCTGTAGTACGCCTTGAGCGTCTGCAGCAGGTCGCCGCGCTCCTTTTCTTCCAAATGGGCGAACGGCTGCAACGTGTCTCTGTAATAGGCGTGAAGGTCTTTCATTCGAATTAACCGGAACAGATCGATCAGCTCGCGCTTGTTGTACGATTGTACGAACCGCCCTTTATTGCAGCTGTAGCCGAATTCGAGCGCCTCCATCGCTTCGCTGTAGGTCAACGGAATGTCGGTCAGCTGGTCCACCGGTTTGCCGACGCCGAACGACAACGCGATCTGGTGCCGCTCGAACACCGTTTCGCCGATGTGCTTCAGCTGCTCTTCGAGCGAGGCGTCGTTATCGGATACGAATAAGACGATTGCGTCGTTTTTGACGAACCGGATGCTCATGAGCTCCTTCTTCTGGAGCTCTTGCTTTATGATTTCATACAGCTGCTCGACATGGGTGTAGCTCGTGTCTTGGTCGGGCGGAAGTCGCTTGGGGCGGTGCGGTGGGTCGAGTTTGGCGACGACGCAGAGGTACATCTTCCCTTCGGCAAGACCGTAACGCCCTCCGCGGTACAGCAGTTCTTGTTCCGAGGTGACCCGGCCTTCGACGACGTCGGCGAAAAACTCGTTTTTATATCGCCGGGACCGTTCCTTTACCGCCTGCATTTTCAGCATTTCGAAGCGGATGACATTGACTGCCTGTTCGACGGCTAAATGGCTCAAGTTTTTCTCGGGTTCCGTCTGCCCGAAGACGACCAGGAAACCGCCGGATTGATACGACTGGATGGGGTAGGCTGTCGCCCCTTCGGGATGCAGCTCCTGCGGGGAGGGCAGGCTGAGGCGGGTCGGCGGGGACGTGAAGGCGAGCGCGTGGAGCGCGTTTTGGAGCTGGGTGACAACCTCCCCGTAGGGGGGCGAACGGAAATCCGCGCTGACCGCGATCGGCTCTCTGATATGATTGAACAGGATGACGGGGCGGTGCAGCACGACGGCGAGGGCGTCGACGATTTCCGGTAAACTCTTCCCCTGCAAAATCAAGTCGGAAAAATATTGATGGCTCTCGAGCGTGTATTTCATCTCTTCCGTCTTTTTCTCCAGGATAAAGCCGACGATTTGGTTGGATATTTCGCCGAGCGTAATGCCGAGGGGAGGCTCGATTACCGGAAACTGCAGCCGATTGGCCTCCGACAGCACTTTCTCGGGCTTCTTGGGCATGAAGCGGCGAGAGTTGATCATAAGTCCGGCGCAGCCTTTCTCGTGCATGTCGCGAACGAGCATAACGAGCAGGTCGGGGTCGTCCTTCAAGACGTAGGCGTTGGTGAGCAGCAGTTCGTCCTTTTTTAGATAACGGATCATATCCGGAACGTCCATAATATTGACGTATTGAACCGGGCGGTGAATCCCCGAGTGTCCCGCAAGAATTGTAGAGGGAGCGAAAAATGGCTTTTGGAGCAATTCCGATAAGAGCATCCGTGGAAACACCGTCCTCGTAAGAGTATATAACATACTAAAAGTATATCACGATTAGAATTGACGTGTAACTATCGCACGCAGGGTGTTGGCACAATTTTTGAGAAGATTGTGGAATGTAAAATGACATGCTTTTTACTACCTCTTATAAGGAGTTGACGCCCATGCCTTCGATCGTCATCGTTTCCGGCAGTTCATCGCCGACCTCCCGACTGAACGCGCTCGTCGAAGCGAGCGAATCGTATTTTTCCGGAGAAGGCTTTGCCGTTCATACAATCATCGTTTCGGAACTGCCCGCGGACGATTTGATACGCGCCAATTTCCAGAGCGAGGCGATCCGGGAGAAAACGGAGCTCGTCCGGAAGGCCGACGCGTTGATCGTCGCAAGTCCCGTCTATAAAGCCGCGTATACAGGTGTATTAAAAACGTTCCTCGACATGATTCCCGAGAAGGGACTGGAAGGCAAAATCGTCCTGCCCCTGTTTATCGGCGGAAGCATCGCGCACCTGCTGGCCATCGATTATGCGCTAAAGCCGGTCCTGTCGGCGCTGTCCGCTAGACATATTTTAGGCGGGGTGTACGCGGTCGACCAATGGATCCAACGAGCCGAAGGCGGCGGGTTCTCGATGCAAGAGGAGCTGGCATCTCGGTTGAACCAATCGCTCGTCGAGTTGAAAGAGGAAGTCGTTCGAAAGGCCGGGTTGCCGCTCGCGGATTCGGCGCGGCATGGAAACTAAGCGGGGGCGAATGCGAAGCGAACGGATTGTGCTGTATATGCTGTGCTCGGTCGGCATGATCGCGACGCTGTCGCAGCTCGTATTCTTGCCGAGCATCGCGACGATTCGGGAGGAGCTGTCCGCGACGACCCTGCAGGTGTCGTTGACCGTGGCGCTGTATTCTTTGTCGCTGGCGGTGGCGCAGCTCGTGTACGGACCGCTAGTGGACCGCTGGCCGCCGAAGACCATTTTGATGACGGGGCTATCGATCTTTACGATTTCCAGCTTCGGCATCTTCCTGTCCGAGAGCATTCATTGGATTATCGCGTTCCGCGTCCTGCAGGCGCTTGGCGTCGGGGCGGTCGGCGTATGCGGTAACGCCATCATTTCGGATTTGTTCAGCGGCCTGGAGCGGGATCAATCCATCTCCGTGTTTCAGATGTTCCACAGCGTCGGCGCCGCCGTCGGACCGGCCTTCGGAGCGACGGTGGGCTTATTCCTCAACTGGCGCTTTTCGTTTCTGTTTTTGACCCTGATGGTCGCCGGGGTGATGGCGGTGCTGCTGTGGAAGATGCCGGAAGGGCGTAAGGTCAGTTCGTTCTCCTTCCGTTCCGCGCTCCGGCTGCTTCGCGCCCCGCATCTGGTTTACTTATGCTTGTCCGCCGCCGGGACGTCGTTCGTCATCCAAAGCTTCCACACGAGCCTCGGCTTCCTGTTTACGGACCATTTCCATATTCACGCCGCGTGGACGGGATATGCTTTCATGACAATTCCGCTCGGTGTGTTCACCGGAAGCAACATCAGCCGGAACTTGTTAAGCCGAATCGAGCGGGAAAAGATCGTGTACATTGGCCTTGTCGCGCTGTGCGCCAGCTCCGGCGCCTTCGCGGCCCTCGTCTATCTCTTCCGAGATCCCGCGGCCGTATTGGCGATCATCCCGAACCTGTATTTGGTCGGCGTGTCGCTGGGCATCGTGTTTTCCGTCGTCACGTCGATGATGGTGAACTGGTTTCCGGAACTCCGGGGGACGGCGCTGTCCTTGCTGTTCTTTTCGCGGCATCTGTTCGCGACCGCCGGTCCGATGCTGACCGGGTTCGTTATCGGCTTGGGCCATGTGCCGCTGGCGTATGCGTTTATCTCCGCGGCCGCCTTCTTGGCGCTTCCGACGTTCGTCGCCGGCGTACGGTTCAGCCGGACCCAGGCACAAGTCGCCGCGGCGGCCTCGAAATAGAGGAACGTACCGAACGCCCTCACCGCACAGTGAAGTGCACCCCTTAGAATGGTCATTGGAGCAAACCTCTGGTGTATCCGATGAATTTTAAGGGGTGTTTTTTCATGCAAGGAAAGGACAAATGTTCAAGGGTTGGACGTACCGCCAACCGCCGTTGAATACCGACGTCAGCTGGCAGCCTACGGCTTTTTTTCACTGTCCGCTAAATGGGTCTTGACCGTGATGTCCGGAGGTTTTGTCTTTTTACACCTACATATTGACGGGATCGACCTATCTTTCCGTTCGATTTCACCCTTACAATAGAGCTAAATCTATCTGTATGGAGCAGCAATAAGGAGGGGGATTCTGCTTGCACAACGCCTCGCCGCATCCACGCGTCGAATGCTGGAACCGGTACGAAATCAAGCTGGCGGGACCGGCCGAGGGCAATCCGTTCACGGACGTCGACGTATTCGCGACATTCCGCCATGATGGAACGGAAGTGAAGGTCCGGGGCTTCTACGCCGGGGACGGCATCTATGTCATCCGATTTATGCCCGATGCGCTCGGGGAATGGACGTACGTGACGTCGAGCGAACGGGAGGCGTTGAACGGGCATAGCGGCGCTTTCGTCTGCACGTCTCCGGCAGCGGGCAACCGCGGTCCCGTGCGGACGGCGGAAGGCTCCCGGTTCATCTACGCGGACGGCACGCCGTACTATCCGTTCGGGACGACGGCCTACGCTTGGATCCATCAGCCCGAGCCGCTCCGGGAGGCCACCCTGCGCACGCTTGCGGAGGCGCCGTTCAATAAAATCCGCATGTGCGTCTTCCCGAAGCATTATCCGTTCAACGCCGACGAGCCGCAGCTGTACCCGTTCGAAGGCTCGCCGGAGGACGGGTTTGACGTCACCCGGTTTCATCAGCCGTTCTGGAACCATCTGGAGCGCTGCATCGAAGCGCTGCTGGCGCTCGGCGTCGAGGCGGATCTGATCTTGTTCCATCCGTACGACAAAGGGCGCTGGGGCTTCGATCGGATGGAGCCCGAAGCCGACGACCGGTATTTGCGCTATGCGATCGCGCGGCTCGGCGCGTACCGCAACGTCTGGTGGTCGATGGCGAATGAGTACGATTTCATGAAGGAGAAGCGCCTGGAGGATTGGGACCGATTGATCCGGCTTGCCGCTGAGGAGGACCCATACGGGCGATTGCTGTCGATTCATAACGGGACGACGATGTACGTACCGGAGAGCGTCGTGATGTACGACCACGCTAAGCCGCAGATTACCCACTGCAGTATTCAGCATTGGGACGTCACGATGGTATCGTTCTGGCTGCGCGAATACGGCAAGCCCGTCATCGTGGACGAATGCGGCTACGAGGGCAACCTTCCGCAGCGTTGGGGCAATCTGACGGCGGAGGAGCTGGCGCACCGCTGCTGGGAGAGCTTCGCGCGTGGCGGGTACGCGGCTCACGGGGAGACATATGTGCATCCCCAAGACGAGATTTGGTGGGCGAAGGGCGGAAGCTTGTACGGTACGAGTCAGGAGTATATCCGCTTCCTTCGCGCCGTAGCGGAGGACGCTCCGCCCGGCCTGCGGCCGATTCCGGTGCGCGACGTGCCCGTCATCGGCGTGGAGGGTTCGTATTACCTCCATTACTACGGGCAGCATCGACCGGCGTATCGCCAAGTCGAGCTTCCGGATGGAACCGATTTCACGGCGGAATGGATCGATACCCGCGGGATGACCATCGTTCGCCTGGAGGGAACGTTCCGGGGCTCGAGCCGCATTCCACTGCCGGGCAAGCCGTACTATGCGCTGCGCCTTCGCGCCAAGACGGCCCCAGCGCAATGACATTCGGGGCACGCCCCGAGCAAAAGGTATTTATCATAACGGGAGGTGAGCGCATGAGCGTTCAGAAGCCTTGGAGCCGAGGGAGATTGACTGTCTCGCCGAACGGGAGATTTTTACGCCACGCAGACGGCACGCCCTTCTTCTGGCTGGGGGACACGGCTTGGCTTCTTCTAACGAGGACCAAGCGGGAGGAGGCGCGCGCGTATTTCCAAGACCGCCGCGCCAAAGGGTATAATGTCGTTCAAGTGATGGTCATTCACAGGATGCCGACGGAGAACGAATATGGCAGGTCGCCCTTTCACGGCGCGGATTTCGCGTCGCCGGATCTGGAGCGCAAGGGCGGCGAAGGAAGCTACTGGGATTATACCGACGAGGTCGTCGCCATGGCGGAAGAGGAAGGCTTGTACATCGCGCTGGTTCCGGTTTGGGGGGACGTCGTCAAGCATGGGGCGCTGGACGAGAAGCATGCCGCGCTGTATGGGAGATGGCTTGCCGAGCGTTACGGGAATCGACCGAATGTCATTTGGCTGATCGGAGGCGACATTCACGGCAGCACGAAGACCGAGGTGTGGCGAAGTCTCGCGAAATCGATCCGGGATGCCGCGCCGAGGCAGCTCATGACGTTCCACCCGTTCGGAAGGACGCAATCGTCGACCTGGTTCCACCATGAGGACTGGCTCGATTTCAACATGTTCCAATCCGGCCATCGGAGGTACGACCAGCTGGGCGACGAAAGTCCGGCGACCTGGAAGGGCGAGGACAATTGGCGGTACGTGCAAGAAGATTATGCGAGGGAGCCGGCGAAGCCGACCTTGGACGGGGAGCCGTCCTACGAAGGAATCCCGCAAGGCTTGCACGATCCGAACGAACCGCTGTGGGGCGCGGCCGATAGCCGAAGATACGCGTATTGGTCGGTGTTCGCCGGAGCTTGCGGGCACACGTACGGCCACAATGCGATCATGCAGCTGCACAAACCGGAGCACGGCGTCGGCGCTTACGGCTGTACAAAGCCGTGGACGGAGGCGCTCGACGACCCGGGCGGCAGGCAGATGGCGTACCTCAAGCGGTTGATGCTGTCGAGGCCGTACGAAGAACGGATTCCCGACCAAACCGTCATTCACGGCGATCCCGGATACCGTTACGATCGGCTGCTCGTCACAAGGGGCCATAGCTGCCTTATGGCTTACATGTATACGGGACGTCCGTTCGAGCTTCGGATGGGCGCGATTTCCGGAACTCGGGTGGCGGGCTGGTGGTACAACCCGCGCGACGGGGAGAGTTTGGCGATCGGGGAATTCGATAACGAGGGGATCGTCGGCTTTACCCCGCCCGGAGGGAGAGAAGAAGGGAACGATTGGGTGCTTGTGCTCGACGACGCTTCGAAGCGTTACGGAAAGCCAGGCGTCGCGAATGAGGCTTGATCGCAACACGAGGGATAAAGGGGGCATGCAGGGAGGGGGAACCCTCCCCCGCATGTCTCGTAAATCCACCAAAGGTAACTTTTATCCACCTACTGTCAATGATTGTTTAAATGAATTTTATAGAACGCCTTCCGATATTCCGTCGGCGTCATGCTTTCGTATTTTTTAAACATCCGCATAAAGTATTTCTCGTCCGCAACCCCGACGCGCTCCGAAATCTCCTTTACGCTTTTAGACGTCCTCGTGAGCATATCTTTCGCTTTGGAAATCTTCATCAGATTGATATATTCTTGCAGATGCAATCCCGTTTTCTTTTTGAAAAACCGGGACAAATAGTGTTTGTTGTATTTGAAATGCTCCGCCACGTCGGACAGCGAAATGTCTCTCAGCGCGTGAATGCGCACCCATTCGATAATTTCCGCGATGCTCCGATCCCCTTGGGACGTCTCGGGAGAAGACTTGTACAGATTAATCATCTGGTCGGACAGCTCGATCAGCAGCAGCGTCGCCGTGTAGTGAGCGGCCTGCAGGGTATAGTAATTGGACATGCCGATATGCTGCAGCTGCTGGAACAAAATATTCGCCCGCTCGATGCTGTTCGGCGCGAAAAACAAAGGCAAATAGACGCTGCTGCACCGTTTTTGCGACTCCGGCTGGAGCAGCGTGGCGAGCTCTTTTTGCATTTCCGCCTCGTCCAAGAGGGAGTACGAATCGTTCGCGAGGAAGTGGAACCAGAAGAAGGACACGCCTTCCTCGCACGCTTGATACCCTTCGTGCACGACGCCGGGCAGCAGCACGAGCACGTCCCCCGGATGAACCTCGTATTTGACGTCCCCCTGCGAAATATACAAACATTTCTCGCAGCCGATGATCACCTCGAACGAATCCAAGCATCGCCGATCGTGCGTCCACGGCACGTCCGAGTAAAATTGTCCGCAAGACAAAAACTCGACCGGCTTTTCGACACCCGTACGCAAAACCTTCATGCGCCCTCCTCCGTTTTCTGCGATTGGTCATTTTTGTCCACCTAATGTAATTGGGAGACTACTTACATTCCCTGAGGACCATGGTATATTCTACCTGCAAACGTTTACAAGGAGGCAAAAGTCACCCGGTCAGGCAGGAAATCCGACTACGAATTTCATTTTAGAGGAGGGGTTCGTATTGTGAAGCGAATGAAAGTATTGCTTGTGCTGCTGGCTGCCGCCGTATGGCTCGCCGGTTGCGGCGGAGGCGCAACGGGAACGGGCGGGAGCGCCGGAGGCTCGAACGGTTCCGGCGAAGAGGTCGTGACGCTGAAGTTCATGGGCTGGGAGGCTAGTCCGCTGGAAACGGCGGCGGTTAAGAAAGGTTTAGAGATGTTCATGCAGCAAAACCCGAACATCAAAGTCGAGTATCAGCCGACGCCCGGAGGAGCGCAATACGCGCAGAAGCTGCTGACGATGCTGGCAGGCAACGCGGCTCCCGACGTATTTTTCCTCGGCGCGGCTGAATACCGCTCGTTCCAACAGCGGAACGTGCTCCTCGACTTGACCTCCATGTTCGAGAAGGAGATGTCGCTGGACGACTTCATTCCTTCGGCGGCGCAGATCATGGAGATCGACGGCAAAATCTACGGCGTCAGCAGCTGTACCGTATCTCCTGTACTGTATTACAACAAAGACTTGTTTGACAAGGCTCAACTTGCGTATCCGCCGAGCGATCCGAGCGAGGCGTGGACGTGGGAGCAGTTCCGGGACGCCGCGGTCAAGCTGACGGTGAAAAACGGGGACAAGGTCGAGCAGTACGGCGCGTTCGGCCTCGAAAACTTTTACATGACGTCGGCGGTCATCTTGTCGAACGGCGGCTCGATCTTCGCGGACGACTTCAAGTCGTTGACCGTCAACACCCCGGAGGCGAAGGAGGTCATGCAGAGCATCCTCGACCTGCGGGTGAAGCACGGCGCGGCCCCGACGGCGAAGACGCTCGAAAGCATCGGCATGAAGGCGAATCAAATGCTGCAGACGGGCAAGGTCGCGATGATCGTCGACGGTTCTTGGGCGCTGCAGGAGCTGGCGACGATGGGCTTCCCGGTCGGCGTCGCGCCGCTGCCGGTGTTCGCGGAGCCGATGACGCACGGTCAAGCGCACGTGCATGCCGCCGCCCACAATACGAAGCATCCGGAAGAGGCGTGGAAGCTGATCCAATTCCTCTCCTCCGAGGAATACCAAACGCAGCTCATCAGCGAAGGCCTCTGGATGCCGAACCGCAAATCGCTGTACACGGAAGAAGGCATGGCGAAGTGGCACAACGAGAAGGTGCATCCGGAGGGCTTTAAAGAAATGGCGCCGTTCTTCGCCGATGCGAAGCCGTACCCGTTCACGCTGATCACGCAGGCGATCGTCAACGACATCATCGCCGAGGAGACGGATAAGTTGTGGTATTCCGGACAATCGGTCGACGAGACGATGGCGAATATTGAGAAGAAGGCGAACGCGGAGCTGGCGAAATAACGTCGGGATCGGCGCCTCGCCCGCGGGGCGCCCTTCCAAGGCTTCCAAGGCTTCCAAGGAGGGAGTGCAATGAATGTGCAAAAAAGCGTCCCGGACTCCGGAATCCGCGTTCATGCAGACTTCGGCTCCGCGAGGCCGGGCTTCCTGAAACGGATGTTCCGCAAGGACGGCGCTTGGGCGGTCGTTCTGCTGCTGCCGAATGTGCTCGGATTTCTGGCGTTCACGCTCATTCCGGTGTTCGCGTCCTTCGTTCTCAGCTTCACGTCCTGGGATATGCTGACGCCGGTCCGGTGGGTCGGGCTCCAAAACTACATCGACCTGTGGAAAGACGAAACGTTCGTGAAAGTGTTCTGGAACACGATCTATTTCGCCGGCGTGTCGGTGCCGCTCGGCATCGCGCTGTCGCTGTTACTCGCCGTGGCGCTCGACCGCATCGAGTTTAAGAAGTTCTACCGAGCCGCGTACTTTTTGCCCGTCGTCTCCTCGATGGTCGCGATCGCCGTCGTGTGGCAGTTTATTTACAACCCGGAGTACGGCTTGCTCAACTACATCTTGAGCTGGTTCGGCATCCGGGGGCCGAATTGGCTGACGAGCACCGTCTGGGCGATGCCGGCCGTCATCATCACGAGCGTTTGGAAAAATCTCGGGTTCAACATGTTGATTTTTCTGGCGGGGCTGCAGGGCATCTCCGACGATTATTACGAGGCCGCTTCGCTCGACGGAGCGCGGTGGCATCAGAAGTTTTTCCACATCACGATTCCGCTGCTCGCGCCGACGACGTTCTTCGTCACCGTCATGTCGTTCATCGCGTCGTTCCAAGTGTTCGACACCATCTTCTTGATGACGCAGGGCGGTCCGGCGCGCTCGACCTCGGTCATCGTTCATTATCTGTACGAGCACGGCTTTAAATATTTCAACATGGGCTACGCGAGCGCGATGGCGTACGTGCTGTTTTTCCTCATGTTCGTGATCACCGTCGTCCAATTTTGGCGCGGCCGCAAGTGGGGGACGTTTTACTAAGGAGGGGATTTGACGTGAAAACGAGCCTGCCGCTCAAACTGACTTCGCATCTCTTTCTGATGCTCGGGGCGCTGACGATGATTACTCCCTTCTTGTGGACGATCGGCACCTCGCTCAAGCAGCTTCAAGAAGTGTTCGTCTTCCCCCCGACGCTCTTCGGGGAGAGGCTCGTGTGGGACAATTATTTGCGCATCGCGGATCGGTTTCCGTTCGACGTCTATGTGCTGAACAGCTTCAAAATTACGGTGATCGTCGTCGCCGCCCAGCTCGTCACGAGCTCGATGGCCGGCTTCGCCTTCGCCCGTCTCCGGTTCCCGTTCCGGGACGCCTTGTTCGCTGCGTACCTGGCGACGATGATGATTCCGATCCAAGTGACGCTCATTCCGAACTTTATCATCATGCGGCACTATAATTTGATCGACACGCACTGGTCGCTGATTTTGCCTGCGCTCGTGTCGGCGTTCGGCACGTTTTTGCTCCGTCAGTTTTTCCTGACGATCCCGGCGGAGCTGGAGGAGGCGGCGAAGATGGACGGCTGTACGCCTTTCGGCATTTACTGGCGCATCTTCGTGCCGCTCTCGAAGCCGGCCATGGCGACGCTCGGCGTATTCGTGTTCATGGGCATGTGGAACGAATTTATGGCACCGCTCATTTACATCAACAGCCAAAGCAAGATGACGCTGCCGCTCGGCCTCGCGTCCATGCAGGGGCTGTACGGCACCGATTGGCCCGTGCTGATGGCGAGCACCGTCCTGTCGATTGCGCCGCTCATCGTCATCTTTTTGTTGGCGCAGGACTTTTTCATCAAAGGCGTGACGCTGTCCGGATTGAAAGGCTAATTACGGAAAACAGAAAGGAACGTGGCTATGAGCAAATTGGAACATGCGACGAATCGTCCTTTGGAGGCGGCGAATTTGAAGCAAGTGTCGATCGAAGATCCGTTCTGGACGCCGCGGGTGCGCAACGTGACCGACACCGTCGTCCCGTACCAATGGCAGGCGCTCAACGACGAAATTCCGGGAGCGGAACCGAGCCACACGGTCGAAAATTTCCGCATCGCGGCGGGCGAAGCGGAGGGCGAATACTACGGCATGGTATTTCAGGACAGCGACCTGGGCAAATGGCTCGAGACGGTCGGCTTCGTCCTCGCGGGCGGCCGCGACCCGGAGCTCGAGCGGATCGCCGACGAGGTGATCGACCTGCTGGAGCGCGCGCAGCAGCCGGACGGTTATTTGAACACGTACTATCAAGTGAAAGAGCCGGGTCAGCGGTGGACGAATTTGCGCGACAACCATGAGTTATACTGCGCGGGCCATTTGATGGAGGCGGCCGTCGCGTACTATGAAGCTACCGGCAAACGGAAGTTTCTAGATGTGATGTGCCGCTATGCAGACTACATCGGCGAGGTGTTCGGCGCGGAGCCGGGGAAGAAGCGCGGCTACGACGGGCATCCCGAAATCGAGCTGGCGCTTGTGAAGCTGGCGCGGGCGACCGGCGAGCAAAAGTATATGGAGCTCAGCAAATTTTTCGTCGACGAGCGGGGGCAGAGGCCGCATTTCTTCGAGATCGAAGCGCAGGAGCGGAACGAGCAGCCGCTGCCCGGACGGAGACAGAAGCGCATGGGCCACGATTACTTCCAGGCGCATCTGCCGGTGCGCGAGCAGAAGACGGCGGAAGGACATTCCGTCCGTGCGGTGTATTTGTACAGCGCCATGGCGGATCTCGCCGCCGCTTACAAGGACGAAACGTTGATGGAAGCTTGCAAGACGCTGTGGAAGGATGTCGTCGCCCGGAAAATGTATGTGACCGGCGGCATCGGCTCGCAGGAATACGGCGAGCGGTTCACCGTTCCGTTCGATCTGCCGAACGACCGGGCGTACGCCGAAACGTGCGCATCGATCGGGCTCGTCTTCTGGGCGCAGCGGATGCTGCAAATCGAGAAGAACCGGGAGTACGCCGACGTCATGGAGCTGGCGCTGTACAACGGCGTATTGAGCGGCATTTCGCTCGACGGCAAGAGCTACTTCTACGTCAATCCGCTGGAGGTGTGGCCGGATACCGCCGATTTCCGCCACGACATGTCGACGGTGAAGGTGACGCGGCAGCCGTGGTTCGGCTGCGCCTGCTGCCCGCCGAACATCGCCCGTTTGATCGCGTCGCTAGGTTCCTATATTTACTCGGTCGATGCGTCCCGGTCGTCGCTGTACGTCCACTTGTTCATCGGGGGGACGATGGAGACGCAGTTGAACGGCGCGACCGTGAAGTGGACGCAACGGTCCAACTATCCGTGGGACGGCCGCATTACGATGAGCGTCGCGTTGGAGCAGCCGTCGGCATTCGACGCGTCGATCCGGATCCCGGGCTGGTGCCGCAAGGCGACCGTGAAGGTGAACGGCGAAAGCGTCGACGCGTCGCGGCTCGCGAACGGCTACTTGGTCCTCTCCCGCACGTGGACGGACGGCGACACGGTCGAGCTCGAGCTCGACATGCCGGTCGACGTCGTCCGCGCTCACCCGAACGTGCGCGAGAATGCAGGCAAGGCTGCGCTGCAGCGCGGTCCGATCGTGTACTGCTTCGAGGAAGCCGACAACGGGCCGAATTTGCGGGACCTCGTCCTGCCGGCCAACGCGCAATTCGAGGTGACGTACGACGAGGCGCTGCTCGGCGGCGTATGCACGATTTCGACGACGGGAACTCGAACCGAGCTGCCGGACGGCGAGAATATGTCTCTGTACACGACGCGCCGGTACGAACGGGTGCCCGCGCCTGTCACCGCGATTCCGTATTACGCTTGGAGCAACCGAACGCCAGGCGAGATGACGGTCTGGATTCGAGTGGAGTAAGGGAAATCTGCCATCGTTAAACGAGGCGCCTGACGCACGACCCGCGTCGGGCGTCTTTGGTTTGCTCGTTCTCCATCCTATGGATCTATTCCCTATAAAAACAACCTTGTCTCTTGAAATCTATCCCAATTATACTAGTAAGTAGGTTTTGAGGGAGAGGAGAGCGATCATGAACATTCGATGGCGTTCCAGCATCGCCGCATTGGCTTCGGCCGCGTTGTTGGCATCGTCCTTCGGCTTGTCCGGGCCTGCGCTGCCGGTCCGTGCGGAGGGCGTGGCGGCGGGCGCGGAGGAAGCCGCGGCGGTTTCCGACGAGCTTCGGGCTCCATACGTTGAAGGCGAGCTGCTAGTTTCGTATAAACCCGAGGTAAAGCCGGCCGACGCTTCGCGGGTGCGGCAGTCGCATTTGCTAGCGCCGAAGGAGCGGTTCGAGAAGCTCCGCGCCGAGCTCGTCGAGCTGCCGGAGGGAACCGACGTGGAGGAGGCGATCCGGGATCTGAAGGCGAATCCGCTCGTCGCCCACGTTCAGCCGAACTACGTCTATTATCCGGCGAATGGAAACGTGTCCCCGACCTCGTACGATTATGAGCAAAATTGGGGACTGGAAAACCGCGGTCAGCTCATTCGCAACGAGGCGAATTCCGGCATCACCGGCGAATACGGCGTCGATATCGGAGCGGCCGATGTTTGGTCGCGGAGCGACATTCGGCTAAATAAAGTGATCGTCGCCGTCATCGATACCGGGGTGGACATCAACCATCCGGAATTGAACGGCCGCATTTGGGTGAACGAGGACGAGGTGCCGAACAACGGCATCGACGACGACCGGAACGGCTATGTGGACGACGTGAACGGATGGGACTTCTACAACGAGGACAACACGGTGTACGACGATCCGGAAGAGGATCAGCACGGCACCCACGTCGCGGCGACGATCGCGGGCATTCGCGGCAACGGCGGCGCGGCCGGCGTCGCCGACAACGCGGTCATCATGCCGGTGAAGTTTATGGGACCGAACGGCGGCACGACGATGGACGCGGTGCGGGCGATCGAGTACGCCGCGGCGAACGGCGCGCGCATTTCCAACAACAGCTGGAACAACGACTCCCCGATCGTCGACGCCTTGCTGAAGCAGGCGATCGATTCGGCGGATACGCTGTTTATCGGCGCGGCCGGCAACGGGGATGAGTACGGCGACGGCGTCAACACCGATCTAGCCGCGATTTCGCCGAGCAACGTCCGCAGCGAAAAGCAAATTACGGTAGCGGCGATCGATCCGTCGGGAAATCTAGCCGCCTTCTCCAACTACGGTCCGGAAACGGTGCATCTCGCCGCGCCGGGCGTCGCCATTTACAACGCTGTGCCCGGGGGCAAGTACGCGTATCTCAACGGCACGTCGATGGCCGCGCCGCACGTAGCGGGCATCGCGGCCGTCGCGATGGGGCAGAAGCAGCTGACGGTCGCCCAGACGAGACGGCTGCTGCTGGAATCGGGCGTCGCGCTCACGTCGCTCGCCGGGAAAGTGTCGACCGGGAAGATGGCGAGCCTCGCGAGCGTCGTCCATACGTCGCCGAGCCGCATCGACATCGAGCGGAGCAGCGACGTCGAATTCGAGCCGGCCGAGCTGACGGTGTCGCTGTGGACGAGCGAATACGGGGGGGTGAAGGCGAACGAGGATTGGATCGAGCTCGAGCTGCGCGGCGTCGATCCGGGGGGGCTTACGGCCGGCTCGATTACCGTCAACGGCGCCCCGTTAGGTACTTCATCGGGGTTCGAGCGGACGCTGCGCGGCGTTCGATTCCTTACGCCCGTAGACGTCGCCGGCGGATCGGCCGCGGCGATCCGGTTCGCTTCTCCGGTGCGGAACGGACAGACCGGCACGTATACGATCCGGGCGGCGACCAGCAACGATCCGGGCGGCATCGCATCCGGCGCGTTCGCCGTCGCGCCCGACGCGGCGGGACCCGTGCTGCGGCTCGATACGGAGGAGATCGCGCTCCGGTCGGAAGGCGGCGCGACGGTCACGCAGACGGTCTATGCGCAGCTGACGAACGAGACGTTCACGGGCAGCGCAGGGGACGTCTTCGGTCCGGATCGGGTCGTCGTGAGCGATTTGCTCGAAGGGCTGGACGTCACCGTGAGGAAACAGGGCGAATCGACGGTTTCCATCGAGGTGTACGGGGATTCGCTGGCCGAATATGCCGAGTTGAATTGGAAGTTTTCGCTCGCGTTCCAAGACGCGGCCTTCGCGGGCGGAGACGCCGACGCCGTGGGCGGTGCGTCTCGCACCTTATATTTGTCCTACTATAATGACAGCGCTCGGACGCCGACCCTAGAGTACTATAATTATAAATTTATCGAGAGCAACAAGAACGACGGCACGATCGATACGGCCGTTACGGCGCGATTGTTCGATGCTTCGTTCGCAGGCAGTCCGGGGCAGCCGTTGACGCCGGATCACATTGCGTTCGACGGCGTTCCGGCCGGGCTGACGCCGCAGGCGACGTTCGGTCCCGACAATACCGTGAACATTCGGCTGACAGGGCGCGCTTCTTCCCATGCGGCCGCGAATTCGACCGCCGGTATGGCGGTACGTTTCCTGGACGGCGCGTTCGCCGGCGTCGACGCGGACGTGGTCGCTCGCGCGCATGCGGGCGTCGATGTCATCTTCAAAGACGGGGCCGGGCAGCCGGGGAACGTCGAGGCCCGGCAGAGCGGCGGCTCCGTCAACATTACGTGGAACGCCGCGGCCGGTGCGGATCGGTACGTCGTGCTCCGGTCGGAAACCGGGCAGCGGTATGCCCCGATCGCGGAGCTGGCGCCGACTCGGACGTCGTTCACCGACGAGCTGTACGGGCGAATCGCGTCGTCGTATTATTACCGGGTCGACGCATACAAGGGCGGCGTCGCCACCCGATCCCAGCCGAGCCGCGTCCAATTCGCGACAGACCAGTCGTACTTCTACGGGGTCATTCAATTGAACGGATCGCCCGAGCATGGCACGACGTTCACCGTTCGCAGGCAGAACGGCGCGACGCTGTATACGGCGACGTACGACGCGAATCGGCCGACCGCTTCTCGATTCGAGCGGTATGGCGTGATGTATAAATCGGCCGGCTACTTGGACGTGTATTTCTACGCGCCGGACGGGACGTACGAGATTACGGCCGAGAACGGGGCGCGGAAGGCGTCGGGAACCGTATCGACGGGTACCGCGTTCCTGAGCGACGGCAAGCAAATTTATCATCTGAAGGCGATGGATACGCTGCTGCTCGTCGACCCGGCCTCCGGCGGAGGCAACAACGGCGGGGGCGGCGGAGGGGCTCCGCCCGGAGGCGGCGGCGGCGGCTTCGTGCCGATCGTCGTCCCGCCGCCGGCGGACGGGGAACCTAACTTTGCGGAAGACGGGGACGATTTGGTGTATAAGCCTTCTGCGGTTTCCGAGACGCGGAACGGCGTCGAGGTTGCCGTCGTCGAGCTGACGGGCAAGGAGCTGGAGGATGCACTGAAGCGGAGCGACGGGCCGGCCGGCAAGCTCGTCATCGAGGTGGCGACGGCGGGGGCGGCCGAAGTGCGGCTTCCGATCGACGCATGGGTTTCAGCGGACAGGTTCCCGGTTATGGAAATTCGCACGAGCCGGGCTTCGTACCGATTGCCGAAGGCGCTGCTGCGTCCGGATGCGTTAGCCGAGCGGTTCGGGACGGCCGGAGGCGCGTCGTGGAGCGCCGTCGTCGCGGTGACCCCCGTCGCCGGCGGCGACGCTTCGACGGTCCGAGCGGCGGCGTCCCGCGCGGGGGCATCGACGATCGGCGACCCGGTCGATTTCGCGCTTCGCGTGACGTCCGGCGATCGGGAGTTCGCGTACGACGACTTCGGCGACACGTACGTCGAACGCACGATGACGGTGGACGGGACGCTGAACGCGCGGAACGCGACGGCGGCGCGGTTCGACTCGGCGACGGGCGCGCTGTCGTTCGTGCCGGCGACGTTCCGGACGAGCGGCGGCAAGACGAAGGCGACGCTGAAGCGGAACGGGAACAGCGTGTACGTCCTGCTGCAGTCGAAGCGCGAGTTCGCCGACATGGCGGGCCATTGGGCGGAAGCGGACGTCGAGCTGCTCGCCGGGAAGCTGGTGCTGAACGGCACCGGAGCGGATGCGTTCTCGCCGGAGAGCGCGGTGACGCGGGCGGAATTCGCGGCGATGCTGACGCGCGCGCTCGGCCTCTCGCCGGAGCCGTCCGCGGCCGCGGCGTTCGCGGATGTGCCGGCCGACGCCTGGTACGCGGGTGCGGTCGGCGCGGCGGCGGACGCGGGCCTCGTCACCGGGTTCGACGGCGGCGCGTTCCGGCCGAACGAGCGCATCACGCGCGAGCAAATGGCCGTTATGTTCGGCAGGGCGCTCGACTTCGCCGGGGCGACGGCCGCCACCGGCGCGGGCGCGGCGTTCGCCGATCGGGCGTCGATCAGCCCGTGGGCGGTCGACGCGGTCGCGAAGGCGAGCGCGGCGGGCATCGTCGGGGGCAACCCCGACGGCACGTTCGCGCCGGCGGCCGCGGCGGATCGCGCGCAGGCGGCGGTCATGCTGCGGCGCTTGCTGCAGCGGGTCGACTTTATCGATTAAGTTGCTGCGAACCGCAGCCCTTCGGGGCTGCGGTTTTCGTTTGCTTCCGGGAGGGGATGTATAAATTTCCTTGCGGTGCCGCACCCTACAGGGGATGGGTATTTTTTGGAAGGGGGACGTCATCATGGCGACGAACGACGCTTCGCGGTCCGCGCTGACGGGGGCGGAGCTGGTGCGGCTGTCGCAGGCGCTGCAGCTCGAAGAGCGGCTCGCGCATTGGTTCGCGCTCGGCGCGGCGGAATGCGGGCAGGCGCAGCTGCGCGGCTATTTCGCGCACCAAGCCGAACGGGGCGGCGAGCGGCTGGACGAGCTGGCGCGCACGCTGCAGGCTTACGCCGGCGCCGGCCGAGCATATCCGAATACGGGGGTCTACATGTGATGATTCCGGGCATGATGGAACGGACGGCGCCGTCGCGCCGCGGAGGGCTGCCGGACGCCGTGCTGGCGGGCGCGATCCTCGGCGAGCTGCGGCAGGCCGTGTTGATGTATATGGAAGCGGCGCTGGAGGCGACGACGCCGGACGTGCGCCGGTTGTTCGAGCGGCTCGGCTACGACGCCGCGAGACAGCACGAGCTGCTCTCGTCGATGATGCGGCAGCACGCTCTGCTGGAGCCGGGCTTCCCGGCGCCGGCGCAAGAGGTGCAGCGGGCGGCGTCGCGCGCGGCGGAGGCGGCGCGGGCGGTGACGCAGCGGGCGCGGGAGCCGCAGGCCCCGCATCAAGCGGCGCCTCAGGCGATGCATCAGGCCGGGCGCCAAGCGATGCCGCAGGCGATGGCGCCGCAGTTCGCGGGCGCGCCGACGATGCGGCCGGCGCACGTGTACGCGCCGCCGGAGCCGCCGCGCTTCGCGGGCTACGCCCCGCCCCAAATGGGGGCGCAGCCGCGGCTAGGCGCGCAACCGGGGCCAGGCCCGCAGCCGGCGCCGCGGCCGCCGGAGTTCGCGCAGCCGCACGCGATGCCGTTCGGCGGCGCGCCGACGGCCGCGTACGTGCCGCCGCAGCCGCAGCAGCAAGCTCGGTCGCAGGCGCAGCAGGCGATGCCGCGTTACGCGGAGCCGCCGCGCGCAGCCGCGCAGCCGCCGTTGACGGCGCAGCACGCGCAGCCGATGCAGCCGCGCTACGCGGAGCCGCCGGCCGAAGGCGCGAAGAGCGCGTCGGAGGCGCCGCCGCCGATGCGGGACGCGGAGCCGGCGGAATCGTCCGCGCTCCGCGAGGAGGCGTCGCTGCAGGCGCAGGCGGACGCCGCCGAAGCCGCGCCGCCGGCGTCCGTGCCCGCGGCGCCGGCGACGAAGCGGCCCCGCCGCACGAAAGCGGCCGCCGCCGCCGACACGCAAGCCGCCGACGCCCATGGCGGCGAATCGGAGCAGCTGACCACATAGCCGCCGCAAGCAAGCCCTGCGCAGCGACAAGCCGCGCAGGGCTTGTTTTGATATTTGCTTGTAACCGCTTCCGCACGTTCTGGTACGATACTCCGCATTCTGTACAACAAGCTAACGATCTTGATTTGGAAGGCGATCGAAAATCGACGGGATGGAAATCAGCCGCATCGTGACGTCGAACTCCAAGTTTTATTTTCATCAAGGAGCGAAGGTGCAGTACGACCGTTCTTCGCGGCAGCAAGCTGTAACGCCGCTGTAAGCTTGACTTCGCGGGACGAGGGCCGATGAATTCGGCTCTTGTCCGCATTCTTCCGCTCCCTGTTTCCAAGAGACCGCGGCATAGTATAAACTAATGGGAAAACGGTTTCATTCAGACGAAGGAACTCGGTACTCTTAAAGCGAAGCCGGTATCCGATCATCGCCGTGTCGGCTGCGCCGTCTTGTTGATCACCGGCCAGGCAAGCCCAAATTATTGTTCACGCACGGCATCGAAGGCGTGCATTAACGCAGAACCGGGAATTCCGAGGCTGGAAGCGCGGAAGCGGCGGAGGGACCAGAATGAACGAACGAAGAATAGGAGGAGAACGGGATGGAACAGAGTCAGGGGGAACAGCTTGAAACGTATTTTCGCCGATTGACGGAGGAGGGCGTCGCGAGGCGCGGCTTCGTCCCGGGCGGCAATTGGCGGGCCTGGAGGGAGACGGCTGCCGCGCGGCAGAAGGTGCTGCTGGGAACGCTGCCGGATGACGCGGTCGATCCGGCGCCCGTCGTCAAGGAGCGGGTGCAGCTGGACGGTTACGTTCGCGAACGCGTAGAGATCACGACGTTCGACGGACTGCGGATGCCGATGTACGTGCTGATCCCGGACGGCGCGGAAGGGCCGTCGCCTGCCGTCGTCGCCTGCCACGGGCACGGCTACGGGGTGCGGGAGATCGTCGGTCTCGAGCCGGACGGCGGAGAGCGCAAGGGAGACCCGGGACTGCATAAAGATTTCGCCGTCGCTCTCGTTCGGCGGGGCTTCGTCGTAGCGGCCCCCGAGCTGCTCGGCTTCGGCGATCGCCGCTACGCCGAGGATGCGGCGGGCGGGCCGAAGGCGAATTCGTGCTTCCGCATCGCCGTTCATCTGTTGATGACGGGGCGGACGATCGCGGGCTACCGCGTATTCGAGACGCTGCGCGCGGTCGACTACCTGCAGCGCCGCTCCGAAGCCCGCTCGGACCGGATCGGCATCATGGGCATCTCCGGCGGCGGCTTGGTCGCGGCGTTCGCCGCGGCGCTCGACGAGCGGCTGCGCGCCGCCGTCGTGAGCGGGTACGCGAATACGTTCCGCGGCAGCGTCTTGGATCGGAATCATTGCATCGATAATTACGTTCCGGGCATGCTGACGGATTTCGACATGCCGGACGTCATCGGGCTGATCGCGCCGCGGCCGCTTTTGATCGAGAGCGGCGACCGCGACGCGGTGTTCCCGCGCGGACCGGCGGTGGAGGCGTATGCGTCGCTGCGCGACATTTATCAGGCCGCCGGAGCGGAGGATCGGCTGCGCGCCGACTTCTTCCAAGGCGGGCACGAAATCAGCGGCGCGGTCGCCTACGATTGGCTCGCGGCGGAGCTCGGAGGCGAAGGCGCATGAGCGGCGGGCGGAGAGAGAAACTGTGGGAGGAGACGGTCTTCGAGACGTTCGAGGTCGTCGTGGCGGCGGACGGGAGCGGCGATTTCGCAACGATTCAGGCCGCGATCGACGCCGTTCCCGCCGGGAACCGCGCGCCGGCAACGATTGCCGTGAAGCCGGGCGTATACCGAGAGAAGCTGTTCGTCGACAAGCCGGGCGTCCACTTGATCGGCTCGGGGGCGGACCGGACGGTCGTCGAGTACGACGATTACGCGTTAAAGAAGTATCCGAACGGAGAGATGTATAACACGTTCAATTCGTATACCGCCTATTTCGGCGGGGACGATTTGTTCGCGGCGGACATGACGTTCGCGAATACGGCGGGGCCCGGCGCGAAGGTCGGGCAGGCGGTCGCCGTCTACGCGGACGGGGATCGCGCGCAGTTCCGGCGCTGCCGGTTCGTCGGCGCGCAGGATACGCTGTTCACCGGGCCGCTGCCGCCGGCGCCGGTCGAGCGCGCCGCGTTCGGCGGTCCGGGCGACGTATTCCCTCGGCGGCAGGTGCGGCAATACTACCGCGATTGCTACATCGAGGGCGACGTCGACTTTATTTTCGGCTCGGCGACGGCGGTGTTCCGGGGCTGCGAGTTGTTCTCGCGCCGGCGGCCGGACGCGCCTCCCGGCGAAGCGAACGGGTGGATCACGGCGGCGTCGACCCCGCGGGAGGCGGCGTACGGATACGTGTTCTGGGACTGCCTGATCACGGGCGACGCCGCGCCGGGCTCGGTCTACCTCGGCCGGCCATGGCGGGAGCATGCGAGCGTGGCGTTCCTGCGCTGCCGGATGGACGCCTGCGTCGCGCCGGCCGGCTGGAGCAACTGGGGCAAGCCGGAGCGGGAGGCGACGGTCCGGTTCCGCGAGTACGGCAGCGCCGGCCCCGGGGCCGACCCGTCGCGCCGCGTCCCGTGGGCGAAGCCGCTCGACGCGGGGGAGGCGGCGCGGTTCGAGCCCGCGCGCGTTCTCGCCGGCGGCGACGGCTGGAACCCGGAAGAGGGAGACTAGGGGCGCCGCGGTCGAGGCGGGTGAGCGCTGTGATCCCCGACCGGCGAAGAATGGAAACAGTTTGTAAGCCATTTGTTAGGCCAGGGGAACAAAAGGTTAGGTATGCCGAACAAACGGGGCTTCGGGGCCAGAATGGAAAGAGTTTGTAAGCACTTTTGTAAGGCTAGGTGAATTAAAAGTTAGATATGCCGAACAAACGGGGCTCGAATGGGCGCGGCAGGGGGCGGAGACGCCCCTTTTTTCGTGCCGCCGCAGCGCTGCGCCTTTGCTTGTTTTTCCCTCGTTTGGGCATCCTAACAGGGACTACCATACCGTAGGAAGGAATGGATGCACCGATGGAAGAGACGAAAAAGGATGAACTGGAACGCGTGCTGGAAGAAGCGCTCGACGTAACGAAGGAGCGGGACGAGAAGCGCTTCGATACGAACGAGCTGGCGCGGGAGCGCATCAGCGCGCCGTACGAGTACCGCGTTCGGGCCGAACGCGACCCGATCGCGGAGGAGACGAAAATCATCCGGAGCATGGCGAAGGAGCCGGACGACAAATACGACGAATATGCCAAAACCTAGGTTTGACATGGTTTTCCGCCTCGTTTAGACTGGAAAAAGAAGAACAAATGTTTTCGTGCGATGCGTGCAGGGGGCGTCATGGTCGATCGTTGGATGGAAGAATGGAAGCATGTATTTAAGCTGGATCCGGACAAGGAGCTGGACGACGAGGCGCTCGATGCCTTGTGCCTCTCCGGAACGGACGCCGTGCTGGTCGGAGGGTCGAGCGGGGTCACGTATGACAACACGGTCGACCTTTTGGCGCGCCTCAGGCGGTACGAATTGCCCTGCGCGCTCGAGGTGACGACGCTGGAAGGCGTCGTGCCGGGGTTCGACGCGTACTTGGTGCCGATCGCGCTGAACAGCGCCGACGCCGATTTCGTCGTCGGGCGGCACGCCGAGGCGCTCAAGCGGTACGGGCATTTGCTGCCGCGCGAGGGCGTCGTCGCCGCCGAAGGGTACGTCATCGCGAACCCGGACTGCGAGGCGGCGCGCGTGGCGAAGGCGAAGCCGGTCGACGAAGCGGACATCGTCGCGTACGCGAGGTTCGCCGACCGGCTGCTGAGACTGCCGATCGTGTATATCGAATACTCCGGCGCGTTCGGCGATCTCGCGGCCGTCGCGAAGGCGAAGGCCGCGATGACGAACGCGCGCCTCTTCTACGGCGGCGGCATCGACGGCGCGGAGAAGGCCGCTGCGGCGGCGCAGGTGGCGGACACGATCGTAGTCGGCAATATCGTTTATCAATCTTTACCCCTTGCGCTGGAGACGGTGCGGGCTGTAAAGTCGTAGGGGCGGATTCGCGGGAACATTTTCATCATATTATCGGTTTTATCATTTATAGCATTTCGGGAATAGAAAGGTTTGAGCACGCATGGGACATCCGGTTGACATTCGAGAAGCGGTGACGAAGCTGAATCCGCGGCAGCGGGAGGCGGTGGAGGCGACGGACGGCCCTTTGCTCGTGCTCGCGGGCGCGGGGAGCGGCAAGACGCGGGTGCTGACGCACCGAATCGCGTATTTGATCGGCGCGAAGAAGGTGGCGCCTTGGGCGATTCTCGCGATTACGTTCACGAACAAAGCGGCGCGGGAGATGCAGGAGCGGGTGGCGAAGCTGGTCGGCCCGCAGGGGCAGGACATTTGGGTATCGACGTTCCACTCGATGTGCGTGCGCATCCTGCGCCGCGACATCGGGCGGATCGGGTTTTCGCAGAGCTTCTCGATTCTAGACTCGGGGGACCAGCTGTCGGTCATTCGGAACTGCATGAAGGATCTGAACATCGACAGCAAAAAGTTCGAACCGCGCGCCGTGCAGGCGGCGATCAGCAACGCGAAGAACGAGCTGATTACGCCGGAGCAATTCGAACAGAAAATCGGCGATTATTTCGACGGCATCGTCGCGAAGGTGTACAAGAAATATCAGGAGCGGCTGAAGGCGAACAACTCGCTCGACTTCGACGACCTGATCATGACGACGATCCGTCTCTTCCAGGAAGAGCCGCAGGTGCTGGAGTTTTACCAAAACAAGTTCCAGTATATTCACGTCGACGAGTACCAGGATACGAACCGCGCGCAATACATGCTGTGTAAGATGCTGGCGGACAAGCATCACCGCATCTGCGTCGTGGGCGACTCCGACCAGTCGATCTATAAGTGGCGCGGCGCGGATATTTCGAACATTCTCAACTTCGAAGAGGATTATCCGGAGGCGCGGTCGATTTTGCTCGAGCAAAATTACCGGTCGACGGCCAACATCCTGAACGCCGCGAACGAGGTCATCAAGAACAACGCCGGCCGCAAGGCGAAAAACTTGTGGACGGACCAAGGCGAAGGCAATAAGATCCAGCTGTATATGGCGGATTCGGAGCATGAGGAAGCGTATTTCATCGCGGGAACGATCCGGAAAAACCGCTCCGCGGGACGCCGGTTCGGCGAGCACGCGATTTTGTACCGGACGAACGCGCAGTCCCGCGTGATCGAGGAAGTGCTGATCAAGTCGGACATCCCGTACCAAATCGTCGGCGGCGTAAAGTTCTACGATCGGAAAGAGATCAAAGATTTGCTCGCGTATTTGCGGCTCATTTCGAACCCGGACGACGATATTTCGTTCGCGCGGATCGTCAACGTGCCGAAGCGGGGCATCGGCGATACGACGATCGACAAGCTCGGCGCGGCGGCTGCGGCGCGGGGCGTGTCGATGTACGCGATGATCGACGGCATCACCTCGGTGGACGTAACGGGCCGGGCGGCGACGGCATTGCGAGAGTTCAAAGAAATCATCGATAATTTATCCCGCATGGTCGAATATTTGTCCGTTACGGAACTGACCGAGAAGATGCTTGAGATGACGCAGTACCGCATGGAGCTGCAACGCGAAAATACGCTGGAGTCGAAGGCGCGCCTTGAGAACATCGAGGAATTCCTGTCGGTGACGATGGATTTCGAGAAGCGGAACGAAGACAAGTCGCTCGTGTCGTTCCTCACCGATCTCGCGCTGATCGCCGACATCGATTCTATGAACGACGATCCGGAGGAAGGCGGCGACGCGGTCATCCTGATGACGATGCACAGCGCGAAGGGTCTCGAGTTCCCGGTCGTGTTCATCGCCGGCATGGAGGAGAACGTCTTCCCGCACAGCCGGTCGGCGAACGACGTCGAGGAGCTCGAGGAAGAGCGGCGCCTCGCCTACGTCGGCATCACGCGCGCGGAGAAGGAATTGTTCCTGACGTGCGCGCGGATGCGGACGCTGTTCGGGCGGACGCAGGCGAACGCGCCGTCGCGGTTCTTGGACGAAATTCCGGACCAGTACAAGGAGATCGTCTCCCCGGGCCGGCCGACGTTCGGCTCGCGGCCTGCGGGCGGGTTCGGCGGCGGCGGACTCGGCGGCTCGTCGTTCGGCAGCGGACCGTCGAGCTTCGGCAACGCGGCGAAGAGCGCCTTCACGGCGGCTTCCGGCGGCGCGGGCGCGGGCGTGCCTCGCGTGACGAAGATGCAGCCGACGTTCGCCGGCGGCGGCGCCGCGGGCGCCGACTTCGCGCCGGGCGACAAGGTGCAGCACGGCAAGTGGGGCACGGGCACGGTCGTGTCGGTGCGCGGCGACGGCGACGACAAGGAGCTGCAGATCGCGTTCCCGGCGCCGGTCGGGGTGAAGAAGCTGCTCGCCCGGTTCGCGCCGATCACGAAGGTGTAACTGCTTATTCTAATCGGGCAAGAGGGCCGTTCGGCCGAAACCGCGGACATGGCGTTCCGTTGTTTCGCGCGCGGCGGCCGTTTTACATAACCATATATTATCGTTTCGGAGGTCGTGAGCAGGATGGCGGCGACGGCGAGGGAGCAGATGCGGCAGCTCGTGGACGAGCTGAATCGGCACAATTATTTGTATTACACGCTGGATCGGCCGGAGATCAGCGACGCGGAGTACGACAAGCTGTACGACCGGCTCGCGGCGCTGGAGAAGGAGACGGGCGAGGTGCTGCCCGATTCCCCGACGCTGCGCGTCGGCGGCGAGGTGCTGAAGGGCTTCGACCCGCATAAGCACCGCGCCCGGCTGTGGAGTCTCGACAAGGCGCAGACGAAGGAAGATTTGCTCGCTTGGCATGCGCGGGTGCAGAAGCTCGTGAACGAGTACAACGCGGGCGAACCGGACGAACCGCTGCCGGAGCCGTCGTTCGTGCTCGAGCTGAAGTTTGACGGGTTGACGTTGAACCTCACGTACGAGAACGGCGAGCTCGTGCAGGCGGCGACGCGCGGCAACGGGACGGTCGGCGAAGGCATCCTGCCGCAGGTGCGCACCATCCGCTCGGTGCCGGCCTCCATTCCGTATAAGAACGGACTCATCGAGGTGCAGGGAGAAGGCTTCATGTATTTGTCCGTCCTCCAGAAATATAACGAGACGGCGGCGGAGCCGCTCAAGAACGCGCGGAACGCCGCGGCGGGCGCGCTGCGCAACTTGAATCCGGCGGTGACGGCGGAGCGCAAGCTCGACGCGTTCTTCTACAACATCGGCTACGCGTCCGAGGAGCGTCCGTTCGCGACGCATATGGAGATGCTGGCGTTCCTGCGGGACAACCGGTTCAAGGTGAATCCGTACGCGCAGCACTTCGAATCGATCGAGGCGGTGTACGACGAGCTGATGCGCCTCGCGACGACGCGCCACGAGCTCGATTTCTTGATCGACGGGGCGGTCGTCAAGGTGAACGATCTCCGCACGAGGGAAGTGCTCGGCTATACGGACAAGTTTCCGCGCTGGGCGGTGGCGTTCAAGTTCGAAGCGGAGGAAACGACGACCGTGCTGAACGACGTCGTCTGGAACGTCGGCCGCACGGGCAAGCTGACGCCGCTCGCGATCGTCGAGCCGGTCGACATCGCCGGCGTGACGGTGTCCAACTGCACGCTGAACAATATGGACGACATCGAGCGCAAAGGGCTCCGGTACGGCATCGGTACGCTCATTTCGATCCGGCGCGCGAACGACGTCATTCCCGAAATTCTCGGGAAGGCGGAGGAAGCGGAGGGCCGCGAAATCGTCGCGCCGACGGCGTGTCCGGCTTGCGGGCACCCGGTAGAGCAACGCGGAGCGCATCTGTTCTGCCCGAACAAGCTCGGCTGCAAGCCGCAGATCGTCGCGCGGGTGTCGCATTTCGCGACGCGCGACGCGATGGACATCGAGACGTTCAGCGAGAAGACGGCGGAGCAGCTGTATGACGAGCGGGACGTGAAAGACCCGGCGGATTTGTATTATTTGACGAAGGACGATTTGCTGGGCCTCGAGCGGTTCGGCGAGAAGAAGGCGCAGAAGCTGCTCGACGCGATCGAGAAGAGCAAGTCGCGCGATCTCGCCTCGTTCTTGTACGCGCTCGGTATTCCGAACACGGGCAAGACGACGACGAAAATGCTCGCGGACCATTACCGCTCGCTCGAAGCCGTCATGAAGGCGACGCCGGAGGAGCTCGTCGGCTTGCAGGACGTCGGCGGCATCGTCGCGGAGAGCATCCACTCGTTCTTCGCCGATCCGCTCGTGCAGGAGTCGGTGGCGCGCATGTTAGCGGCCGGCGTCAAAGCGGAGGCGGAGGCGCCGGCGCTCGACGCGGCCGCGGCAGCCGATTCGCCGTTCTTCGGTAAGACCGTCGTGCTGACGGGCACCTTGACCACGATGACCCGCGACGAAGCGGCGAAGCGGCTCGAAGCGCTCGGCGCCAAGGTGGCGGGCAGCGTGTCCAAGAAGACGGACTTCGTGGTCGCCGGCGAGAACGCGGGCAGCAAGCTGACGAAGGCGCAGGAGCTCGGCGTCGCGATCATCGACGACGAAGAGGAACTGAAGCGATTGTTGGGCATGTGACAGAAGCGAGGCTTTCGGATCTTCATCCGAAAGCCTCGTTTTTGTTGGCGGCGGCGGTACCGTTCCGGAACGCAAACAGCCCTCATTCTCTCCCGGCCGGAGGAACCAAGGGCTGTCGAGCGGCATTGCTCGTGAAGGAGAACGGCACGTGTGTGTGAAGAGGGGGCGAGCCGCCGCCCCCTTCTTCCGCAAATCAATCCTTCTGCTCGCAAGCGTCGCTTTCGATCGCCTGCTGCTGCTCCGGCGTGAAATCCTGCCAATCGTTGTCGTTCGCCATCGTCTCGCCGTACTGGTCTAGGCGGGAAGGCTGGGCTTGGCCCCCGTCCCGTTTCGGATGCGAATTGCGTCCAGTCATACGTATCACCCCCAGAGTAGTTTGCGCAAATTTAGCCATTTGCACGCGGGCGTAAGCTAGCCAAAGGGAAGACAGATAACCTGCGGAAGGGTGGGGGAAACGTGAACTTCACCATCGGCATGGAGAAAGCGCTTCAAAAAAAGCATTGACTGGTATACTAGTCCTCAAGTATTCTTGTATTGAGAAATCGATCTACATAGAAGGCGGATCCGTATACCCTCACAACTTGTATACTAGTGGCCAAGGATACGGTAATAAAAGGACAAGGGGGATACCAACGAGTGCAAACCCAAGCGGAATGGAGCAGCGACGAACAATTATTCGCGCTGATCAAGAAGGAGCTGTACACGCCGGTCGTAGGGGACATTCTTGACGCGAAAGGCTTTTACCACCAGTTCCTGCCTCAGCCGATTCAGCCGATGAAGGAAGACATGGTCGTTGTCGGCAGGGCCATGCCGGCGCTTATGATCGACGTATTCGGCGAGCAAGAGAAGCCGTTCGGCGAATTAACGGCGGCGCTCGACCAACTGCAGCCCGGAGAAGTGTACATTGCCGCCGGCGGTACGATGCGATGCGCGTATTGGGGCGAAATTTTAACCGCAACGGCGCGCAAACGCGGGGCGGTCGGGGCGATCATCGACGGCTTCCACCGGGATACGAAGATGGTGCTGGAGCAAAACTGGCCTGTGTTCTCGCGCGGCCGCTATGCGCAAGACTCCGGCGTACGCACCCAGGTTGTCAACTACCGGTGCCCGATTGAAATCGGCGGGGTATGGATTCATCCGGGAGATTTAGTGTTTGCCGATCTGGACGGCGTGCTGATCGTTCCGAAGAAGGTCGAGCACGAGGTCATTCAACGGGCGCTGGAAAAGGTTCGCGGCGAGAAGCTTGTCCGGAAGGAAATCGAGAACGGCATGTCCAGCACGGAAGCATTTAAGAAATACGGCATCCTGTAGGAGGCGCTATGATCATCACGAAATTCGAGACTTGGCTGGTCAAGCGGGAGAAGAGCTTCTTCGACCAAAAGCGCCAAGGGAAAAGCGGCATGCCGTGGGATGTTGTCGTCCTTAAAATTACAACGGATACGGGCATCGAAGGAATCGCGACCGCGCTGGCGGCGCGTTCCGGAACGATAACGGAAGCCTACTTGCAGGAAAATATCGCGCCGGTGCTGATCGGCAGGGACCCTTATGATCGGGAAGCGATCTGGCACGAGCTGTGGAATATCGACCGGCACTTGGCGTTCTTCCCAGTCTACATATGCGGCCCGGTAGATGTGGCGCTATGGGATATAGCCGCCAAAGCGGCAAACCTGCCGCTCTATAAGTATATGGGAGCGTACCGGACGAAGCTGCCCGTCTATGCAAGCGGTTTATTTCACGAAACGGTGGAAGACTACGTCCAGGAAGCGCTGTACTATCAATCGAAGGGAATTAAGGCTTATAAAGCCCATCCGCCGGGACCGGTTCAGAAAGACATGGAAATTCACGAAGCGCTTCGCGGCGCGGTAGGGGACCATTTCACACTATTGACGGACCCGGTCGCCGAATACAGCCTGGACGAAGCCATACGTGTCGGAAGGCAGCTGGAGCGGTTGAATTACTTATGGTTCGAGGAACCGTTCCGCGACTTCGAACTTTATAAATATCGCGAGCTGTGCCGAAGTCTCGACATTCCGATTGCGGCTACGGAAACGACCCGAGGCTGTCATTGGGGAGTCGCGCAAGCGATCGCGATGAACGCTGCGGACATCGTAAGAGCGGATGTATCGTGGAAAAACGGCATTACGGGAACGATGAAAATTGCCCATCTCGCCGAATCGTTCGGCTTGCGCTGCGAGATTCATACGACAACGATGAACTATATGGATATCGTGAACCTGCATGTTTCGTGCGCGATCCGGAACTGCGAGTATTATGAATATTTCGTGCCCGAGGACAACTTCAAATTTCTGATGAAAGAAGATTTGCCGATCGATGAGGAAGGCTTCATTCACGTGCCTACTGCGCCAGGCATCGGCGTCGAGCTCGACTGGGAACTGATCCGCTCGCAATGCTCATCCTATAAAGTTATTGCTAAATAATTGGAGGGGGGGAATAATGGAGGGAGAGGAGGAGTAAGCTATGAATTTTCATCCATTAAAAGCTTCTCGCAAAACATTAGGCGATGACGTATATAAGGCTCTTAAGGAACAAATCGTGACTTTGCAGTTAAAGCCGGGGGAAATGATCTATGAAAGCTCGCTGGCCTCCGCGTTCGGGATCAGCCGAACTCCCGTGAGGGAAGCTATCAACCGGCTGCAGCAGGAAGAGCTGATTCAAATCTATCCGCAGCGCGGCGCCATTATCGCGCATCTGTCCGAAAAGAAGGTCAGGGAAGCGCAATTCGTCCGGGAAACCTTGGAGATCGGCGCCTTCAAGACGATTGCGGGCCTATGGGATCGCGAGGACGAAACGTATCAGAAGGCCGAGAAAGACATACTGTCGATCATCGTCCAGCAGAAAGAAGCCGTCAGACAAGGCAACTATATCGATTTTATTCAGTTGGATGCAAGCTATCATACGAGAATTCTGCAATTAGTGAACAACCAAACGCTAATGCAAGTTCTTCAAGTCATGAGAGCGCATTTGAACCGAATGAGATATTTGGAGCTGAGGGAAGGCAGGCACGAGCAGGAATCCATCAAGCATCACGAAATGCTCTTGGAGCATCTGAAGCGCAACGAAGTGGAGAAGACGGAGCAGCTGTTGATCACGCATCTGAGATACATTGTGAACGATTGGCAAAAAATCATGGATAAATACGCCGACTTTTTCGAGTAAATATATTGTATATATGGAGAAAGAAGGGTTTGCGATGAACGCAATCGTCCTGCGGCAGCCTGGCGAACTCGCATTCGCGGCAAAGAACGAACCTGACTGTATGGAAGGGGAAGCGATCATCCGATTGCATCGGATCGGCGTGTGCGGAACCGATTACCATGCTTATCACGGCAACCAGCCTTTTTTTGAGTATCCTAGAATACTAGGACACGAACTTGCCGGCGAAATCGTCCGATTGGGCGGGGCTAACGAACAAGGGCTGCGAGTCGGGGACAAAGTGTGCGTCATCCCGTATCTGGAATGCGGCATGTGTGTCGCATGCCGCAGCGGCAAGGCGAACGCCTGCGTACGCCTGCAGGTGCTCGGCGTCCATCTCGATGGAGGGATGCGGGAGTACATGGCTGTTCCGCAGCACAAGCTCGTACCCGTCAACGGGCTCGATTGGGACGAGAGCGTGATCGTCGAACCGCTGGCGATCGGCGCGCATGCGGTCAATCGCGGGAAAGTAGGGAGAGACGATGTTGCGCTCGTCGTCGGCGCGGGTCCGATCGGCTTGGCGGCGATGAAATTTTGCAAGCTCAAGGGCGCGAAGGTGGCTGCGTTGGATATCAGCGATGCGAGACTGCATTTCGCAAAGCAGTGGGCGCAAGTGGATCATACGCTCTCGGCCAGGACCGACGTGATCGCACAGCTATCCGAACTCACGGGGGGCGAATTCCCCAATATCGTGTTCGACGCGACCGGCAATGCGCAATCGATGGCGAACACCATACATTATGCGTCTCACGCCGGCAGAGTGGTCTACATCAGTCTCGTAAAAGGGGATATTCCGATTACGGACGCCGTTTTCCATAAGAAGGAGCTGGATTTGTTGGCCAGCCGGGCGGCATCCAAGGAAGAGTTTCAGGAAGTCATCCAAGCGATCCAATCGGGGCATGTAGACGCATCCTCTTTCATCTCGCACCGCGCTCCATTCCTTTCGGGAACGGAAGCGTTTCGCAGCTGGACGCAGCCCGGCGGCAATATGATCAAAGCGGTACTTGAGTTATAATCGCCAGCTTGTAGGAAAGGAAGTCAACGATGAAAATCGAACACGTATCGTGCAAAGGGTACCGGATCCCCCCGAGCATCCCGTGGGAGGATGCAACGAACAAGGTGCAATGGCTGGAAATCATCGTCGTTGAATTGAAAACGGATACAGGGCTGACGGGGACGGGGATCAGCTATACCGTAGACGTTGGCGGCAAGGCGATCGTAGCTTTGTTGGAGGAGTATTTGGCCCATCTCGTGATCGGCATGAATCCGCTGCATTACGAGGAAATTTGGTATAAGCTTCAAAGACAATCGCGCAGACTTGGACTCGGCGTCAATTCCATGGCGATCGCGGCGATCGATATCGCGGTTTGGGACGTCATGGGGAAGCATTACGGCCAGCCGCTGTATAAACTGCTCGGCGGCGCGAGAGAACAAATCCCCGCTTATATTAGCGAAATCAATCTTCGGTCGGACGACACGATCGAGAAGCTGCTCGAGCGGGTAGACAGCTATATGGAACAAGGCTACCGCACAGTCAAAATCAAAATCGGCAAGCCGGACATCGAGGAGGACGTCGAGCGCATTACGAAGGTTCAGGAACGTCTCGGCAAAGACGGACGCGTGCTCGTAGACCTGAATCAAAAGCTCAGCTCCGTCGATTCGATCGCGCTGCTTAGCAAACTGGACGACCTGAATCTGGGATGGATCGAGGAGCCGCTGCTCTTCCATGACGTCCATGCTCACAAGCTCTTAAAGAGCCGGCTCAAGACGCCGATCGCGCTCGGGGAAAGCCTGCACAGCAAACATCAAGTGCTGGAATATTTGAAAGCGGATGCAGTGGACTATGTGCAAGCGGACGTCGCCTTCGTCGGAGGAATTACGGAGTGGCTGAAAATCGCCCATATGTCGAACGCGTTCGGCAAATTGGTCGCGCCGCATTTTATGATGGAGCTTTCGCTGCATCTGCTGTGCGGCGTGCAGAACAGCTACATGCTTGAAAACGTGACAGGCGGTTCGTTCTCCGAGCTGGGCATTCTCGATATACCGATCACAGTCGAGAATGCGACAGGCGTTCCGAGTCAGCTGCCCGGGCACGGGATCGTGCTGAACCGGCAGCAGCTTTCGCAATATGAAATTCGGGAACATGCGGCTTCGACGTTCGTGGGCGGAAGCAAATAAACAAGTTGATTCCGCTTAGAGGAGGTGAGGAGAGGCAGTACGTTCAGTCAATGAACCATTGCGGTGTACATTCAATTACGGAGGGGTACAAAAAACATGAAACGAAACACGAAATGGGTATTCACGGCGGCGTTGGCTCTTGTGATGTTATTGACGGCATGCGCTCAAACAACGACACCGAACAATTCCGGCTCAAATACAAACTCCAATACGAATACCGGCTCCGACAGCAAGCCTGAGGCGAATCCGCCGGCGGATGACAAAACATATACGCTGAAAATCGGTTACGAAAACAATCCGGGAGAGCCGATCGACCTGGCCGCGAACCGTTGGAAGGAACTCGCCGAAGAAAAAAGCAACGGCCGTCTGGTCCTCGAGCTGTACCCGAGCTCCCAGCTCGGAACGAAGGTTGACTTGACGGAGCAAATGCGCAGCGGCGCGAATGTCATTACGCTGTCCGACGGTTCGTTCCTGAGCGATTTCGTGCCGGATATGGGAATCATGATGGGGCCTTATTTAGCGGACGATGTCGACTCCATGTTCAAGCTTTACCAATCCGATTGGTTCCAAGGCATCGATCAACAGTTGAGAGATCAAGGCATTCATATCGTGACGACGAACTGGCTCTATGGCATTCGCCATGTCATCGCTAACAAGCCGGCGCAGACACCGGAAGAATTCAAAGGCATGAAGCTTCGCGCACCGAACGCGGACATTTTCATCAAGACCGTCGAAGCCATGGGCGCTACCGCTACGCCGATGCCGCTTGGCGACGTATACCCCTCCTTGTCTCAAGGCGTGATCGACGGCATGGAAAATCCGCTGACGGTAATTTACGGCTCCAAAGCCTATGAACAAGCGAAGCACATCATCTTGACGGGCCACATCGTGAACATCACGACATGGATCGCCGGGCAGAAATATATGGAATCGCTGCCGGAAGATCTCGTTCAGATCTTGAAAGAGACAGGCGACGAAGCAGGCAACTTCATGACGGAAACGGTCATAGCAAGCGACGAAGAAACGATCGAGAAGCTGAAAGCGGAAGGCGTTACATTCCATGAAATCGATCGTTCCGTGTTCAAGAAGGCGGTTGAGCCGGTTTATGCGACGTTCACGAATTGGACGCCAGGCCTCTACGATACCGTTCAAAACATTTTGAAAGAATAGGATACGGATGAAGGGGAGCAGACGATGTTCCCCTTTCCCCTTTCTCAAATTCGACCGTGGGGGTGTCTCATCTGCTTACCAGAATGACTAAAATCATGGGACGTCTTGATGAAATGTTGGCTTCATTGGCCCTCATTATGATCGTGGGGATTACGGTAGCGGGCGTATTCATGCGGTACGTCATGGGCGAGCCGTTAAAATGGACGGAGGAAGCGACGCTCGCTTTGATCGTTTGGTTCACCTTCTTAGGTTCGAGCGCGGCATTCCGGGGAGACGGCCACGTAAGCATCGGTTTTTTTGTAGATCGATTAAACAAGAAGCTGCAACGATGGGTCATGATCGTTTGGCATCTCGTTCTGATCGTTATTTTGCTGTATGTCTTCATTTGGTTAGGGTTCGAATTGGCGATGCAAGCCGGAGACAAGTTGACTCCCATTCTGAGAATTTCTTATACGTTCATCGACCTATCCGTTGTATTATGCGGCGTGTTTGCCGTCGCTCGCCTTGCGATCGGATTAAGGAACGTCCTGAAGGGAGGAGAGTAGCTTGGAAGTCCTCATCCCCGTCATCCTCATTTTCGTACTCATTCTCTTGAAGGTTCCGGTTTCTTTTTCGCTCATCGCGGGAACGCTGACCTATTTTCTGCTCTCCGATTCTCAAATCAGCAGCATTTTTATGGTGCAAAGAATGGTCGCGGGCGTCGAGTCGATTCCGCTCATGGCGATTTTGTTCTTCGTGGCCGTCGGCGTCCTGATGAATTACTCCGGCATATCCAAGCGGCTCATTAACTTTTCCGAGGTCGTGACAGGACGGCTGCCGGGCGGATTGGCGCAGGTGAACGTGCTGCTCAGCACGCTGATGGGGGGACTGTCCGGCTCCGGACTGGCCGATGCGGCGATGCAGTCGAAAATTTTAGTGCCGGAAATGGAGAAGAAAGGGTATGATCGGGCGTTTTCTACAGCGGTCACCGCAGCGTCTTCCATTATTACGCCGATCATTCCGCCTGGTATAGCCCTTATTTTATACGGATATATTGCGAACGTTTCGATCGGCAAACTTTTTGTCGCCGGTATCGTCCCTGGCATCATGCTGTGTATCATCCTGATGGTTACGGTGCATATCATTTCGAAAAAAAGGGGCTACCAGCCGATTCGCGAGACATGGGCCACGCCGGTAGAAATCATTAAAGAATCGCGCCATGCGCTTGTAGCGTTCATTCTTCCGGTTCTTATTATCGGAGGCATCCGGATCGGCGCTTTCACGCCGACGGAAGCCGGAGCCATGGCGGTCGTCTTTACGCTGCTGCTTGGTTTGGTGATTTACCGGGAAATGAAGCTGGAGCATCTCAAGATAGCGATCGTCGAATCGGTGAGTACGACCGCATCAATTTTGCTTCTTATTGCGTCCTCGTCGGCTTTCGCGTGGGTGCTAACGATGGAGCGAATCCCTCATAAAGCTACTGATTTTGTGTTGGGCTTCGTTGACAACCCTTTGTTGTTCTTAGTTATTGTTAACATTTTCTTGCTATTTATCGGGTTGTTTATCGAGGGCAACGTCGCAATGATCATTCTCGTTCCGCTGCTGATGCCGATGGTCGGTGCGTACGGCATCGATCCGGTTCATTTCGGCATTATGCTGATAATGAATCTCTCGATAGGAACGCTGACGCCGCCGATGGGAACGGTCATGCTTACCACATGTTCAATTACGAAAACGAGAATCGAGGACTTTATTCGGGCCGTGCTGCCGTTCTGGCTTGCGCTGCTTGTCGCCTTGCTGTTGATCACGTTCGTTCCGCAAATTTCGCTCTTGCTCGTAGATTTGCTCTATTAAGGAAGTGACAAATTTTGAACTCTTCCATCGCTTTCCAAATCGACCGAAACGACAATGTATGTACCTCCCTGCAGGCGTTGGAGCCCGGAGTCGTGCGCATCACGGGACAGTCCGAGCTGGAACAGATTACGATCGCTGCGGACATTCCGAAAGGGCATAAAATCGCCGTAAAGCCCATCGAGGCCGGAGAGCCTGTCGTGAAATACGGAGTTAGCATCGGGATTGCGACCAAACCCATAGCGCCGGGGGAGTGGGTGCACCTGCATAACTGCAGGAGCGCGTTCGACGAGCGATCGTCGACGCTGGATCCGGAAACTGGCGCTCCGACCGATACGCCTTATGAATAGCGAGGTGGAAGCGTTGTACAAACCGCAAAGCTGGAAAGGGTACTTGCGCAAGGACGGCTCGAAGGGTATTCGCAATAAAATTCTAGTCATCTATACGGTGGAGTGCGCCTCGTTCGTGGCGAAGGAGGTTGGGCAGCATTACCGGTATCGCGAACCGGATGTCGATGTGATCGGATTTCCCGGCTGTACGGATAACGACTATGCGGTTCGCATGCTGCTCGCCATGATCCGGCATCCGAATGTGGGGGCGGTTCTGACCATCGGGCTGGGCTGCGAGTACATCCAAGCGAAGCTGCTTGCGGAGAAAGCGGAGGAAGCGGGCAAGCCGGCATGTTCGATTCTTATCCAGCAAACCGGCGGCACCCGCTCGTCGATCGAAGCAGGCATTAAACATGTGGAGGACCTGGCGGAACGGCTGAAGCAGGATACCGTCGAAGTTCCGATGGATGTTTCGGATCTGATCATCGGCGCGGAATGCGGCGGTTCGGACTTTACGTCGGGGCTTGCAGGCAATGTGGTGGTGGGACGATTTTTCGACCGTCTTGTAGACGATGGCGGCAGCGCGATTTTCGAAGAAATCGTCGAGGCGATCGGGCTGCGGGACGTTCTCGTCGGGCGGGGAAGGACCGATGCGGCGAAACGGCAGCTTGCTTTCGCCTATGACAAAATGATGGACTATTGCAGAAGCGTCAAGCAATATTCCGTCTCGCCAGGCAATTTCGCCGGCGGCTTGACGACGATCGAGGAAAAGAGCATGGGGGCCGTGATCAAAAGCGGAAGCAGGCCGATCGAAGGCGTGATCAAGGTGTCGCAAAGGCCTCCGCACAACGGGCTGTGGCTGCTCGACAGTACGCCGGATCCGCACTGGATGCAATATGGGTACACGAATCCGAACGATAACGAAGGCTTGACCGCGCTGGCGTCGACCGGTGCGCATTTGTTGTTCATGGTGACCGGTCGAGGGACGGTCGTAGGCAGCGCGGTGGCGCCGGTCATCAAAATCACCGGGAACCAGCAGACGCACCGAATGATGCAGGAAGATATCGACTTCGGCGCTTGGCCTGCGCTCACCGGGGACAAAACGATGGATGAATTGACCTTGGAATTGGAGCAACTGGTCGTCGACGTTTGCGGCGGAACGCTTACGAAGTCCGAGCAGCTGGGCCACAAGGAATATTACATACCGTACAAGTATCAACAATCGAATGCCGCGTGCGAAAGGTGAGGGACGATGATGAATCCATTTACATTGGCAGGGGAGCGTGCGCTCATTTCGGGCGGCGCTACAGGGATCGGCTTGGCTATGTCCGCTTGCTTCGTGGAAGCGGGCGCAGAGGTGATCGCAATCGGAAGGAAGCCTGCGCAAGAGGTGCAATTGATCGCGGAAGAACTGGGACCGAACTTCCGGTACGAGTCGTTCGATATTACCGATACGAGTCGAAGCGCGCAATTCGTGCGGGAGCTCGAAGAGCGAACGGGCCCGATCAGCGTGCTCGTCAACAACGCGGGCAATCATTTGAAGAAGCCGGTCGAAGAGACGTCCGACGAGGAGTTCATGAATATTTTTCAGGTGCACGTAATGGGCGCGCTCGCTTTAACAAGGGCAGTCGTACCAGGGATGAAAGTTCGGAAAAAAGGCAGCATCATTTTTCAGGCATCGATGTCGTCCTTCATCGGCATGCCGAACATTATTGCCTATTCGGCGGCCAAATCGGCGTACCTCGGCATGGTGCGGTCGTTGGCGAGCGAGGTTTCCCCTCACGGCATTCGCGTAAACGCCATCGCGCCGGGCTGGATCGAAACGCCGATGCTGCATAAAGCGCTGGCCGGCGATGAAGAACGCGCATCGAGAATTTTGAAACGCACGCCGATGGGGACGTTCGGCAAGCCGGAGGATATCGGCTGGGCAGGCGTTTACCTTGCTTCGCCCGCCGCGAAATTCGTTAACGGCGTCGTACTGCCGGTCGACGGCGGCGCGCTGATCGGATTTTGATGACTGCGAAAAGCTGGTCGTCCATGTCTTCGTTTCGGGAGACAGGGATTCGACCAGTTTTTTTGTCGTTTCGCAGGCGCGGCGGCCTTCGCGCAACGAAAAATATTTTCGATTTAGGATCTCCAAACAATGTTATAGAGGGCTTTTTTGTACATACTGTTGGATAGAGCTTTTTTTGTCAAAACCGAAGGCGGGGTTCAACTAGGGGCAAATTTACTCCTGACGCGCCGGCAGCTTCGAGGCACTTGCAATCGTAAAAATATTGGCTATAATGTAATTAAAGTCAAAGAAAGTCAAAGTCAACGCAAGGGAGAGCGCCGTGTTGACTTCGGCGCACTCGAAGATGGAGGCCACATCATGCGGAATACGTCCGACATGATCGAACAATATTTGAAGCAGCTGCTGCAGGAAAGCCCCGACGGCATCATCGAGCTGCAGCGGAACGAGCTGGCCGAGCAGTTCCAGTGCGTGCCTTCGCAGATCAACTACGTCATCAGCACGCGCTTCACGCTCGACAAGGGCTACCTCGTCGAGAGCAAACGCGGCGGCGGCGGCTATATTCGCATCCAGAAGGTCGATCTTCCCGTGCACGAGGAAATTCACGTGCACGTGTCCCGAACGATCGGCGCGCAGATCGACCAGCAGGCCGCGGAAGGGTTAATTTACCGGCTGGAAGAGGCGAAGCTGGTGTCGTGCCGGGAAGCGAATATGCTGCGGGCGGCGGTGCATCGGGATACGATCGCGCTGAAGCTGCCGCAGCGGGACGAAGCGCGGGCGCGGCTGCTGAAGGCGATGCTTGTGGCCCTTCTCACGAAGTAACCACCCTCGACCACGAAAGGGGACGACCGGAATGCTCTGTCAAGAATGCGGGAAGCGTCCCGCTACGTTGCATTTTACGAAAATTGTGAACGGCGACAAGACGGAGTTTCATTTCTGCGAAACGTGCGCGCGGGAAAAAGGCGAACTCATCCCCGGCACGGCGGGCGGATTTTCGATCCATAACCTGCTCTCCGGCCTCATGGAGCTGGACCCGAGCGGCAAAGCCGGCGCGGCCCAGAAGGCGGCGCAGCCGCGATGCGATTTCTGCGGCATGACGTACGCGCAGTTCGGCAAAATCGGCCGCTTCGGCTGCGGGGAGTGCTATAAGCATTTCCAGGACCGCTTGACGCCGCTGCTCAAGCGAGTGCACGGCAATACGGTGCACGTCGGCAAAGTGCCGAAGCGGGTCGGCAAGCAGGTGCAGCTGCGCCGGCAGATCGATCAGCTGAAGCGGGAGCTGGCGCAGAAGGTGGAGCAGGAGGAGTTCGAAGCGGCCGCGAAGCTGCGCGATCAAATCCGCGAGCTCGAGAAGCAGGCGGCCAACTAGCGGGAAGGAGCCACGGCATGAGCAGATATACGGAACACGCGTTGAGCGGTTGGATGCAGGCGGACGGACCCGATTCGGATATCGTAATCTCCAGCCGCATTCGCATCGCTCGGAACGTCAGCAACGAACCGTTCCCGATGCTGGCGACGAACCAGCAGTCGGCCGAGGTGCTGAACCGGGTGTCGCAGGTGCTGACCGGGGAGCGGCTGAACAACGTCGGGAGCTTTGATCTGCTGACGCTCACCGGGATGAACGAGCTCGAGAAGCGGGTGCTCGTCGAGAAGCATCTCATCTCGCCGAACCTCGCGAACGAGGCGCGCAACGGCGCCGTCATCCTGAGCGACAACGAAGCGATCAGCATCATGGTGAACGAGGAAGACCATTTGCGCATCCAAGTGCTGTACCCGGGCTTTCAACTGAAAGAAGCTTGGGAGGTCGCCGAGAAGATCGACGATATTTTCGAAGCGACGGTCGACTACGCGTACGACGAGAAATACGGCTACTTGACGAGCTGCCCGACGAACGTCGGCACCGGCATTCGCGCCTCGGTCATGATGCATCTCCCCGCGCTCGTCATGACGCAGCAGATGAACCGCATTTTGCAGGCGATCCAGCAGGTCGGTCTCGCGGTTCGGGGGCTGTACGGGGAAGGCAGCGAGGTCATGGGGAATATTTTTCAAATCTCCAACCAAATTACGCTCGGGCAGACCGAAGAGGAAATCATCGACAATCTGCACGGCGTCGCGCGGCAAATCATCGAGCACGAGAAGGCGTCCCGCCAGAAGCTCATGAACGAATCGCGCGTGAAATTAACGGATCGAATCCGTCGCTCTTTTGGCATTTTGTGTTATGCTGAAGTTATCGATTCGAAGGAGGCGGCGCAGCGGTTATCCGACGTACGCCTCGGGGTCGACCTCGGCATCATCGAGGGGCTCAAGCCGAACGTGATGAACGAGCTGCTCGTCATGACGCAGCCCGGGTACTTGCAGCAGCATTACGGGCGGGCGCTCAGTCCCGAAGAGAGGGACTTGCACCGCGCGCGGCTGTTCCGGGAGCGGCTTGCGCATCGATCCTGATCGAAACCATCCCTTGGATTTTCATCCTTCTTGGAGGTGTATATTTATGATGTTTGGACGTTTTACGGAACGTGCGCAGAAGGTGCTCGCGCTGGCGCAAGAAGAAGCGGTACGGTTAGGCCATAACAATATCGGGACGGAGCACATCCTGCTCGGGCTCATTCGCGAAGGAGACGGCATCGCCGCCAAGGCGCTGATCGGTCTCGGCCTCGGTCTCGAGAAAATTCAGGACGAAGTGGAGGCGCTCATCGGCCGCGGCCAGGAGCAGCCTACCAATATCGCATATACGCCTCGCGCGAAGAAGGTTATTGAACTGTCGATGGACGAAGCGCGCAAGCTGGGGCATACGTACGTCGGCACGGAACATATTCTGCTCGGTCTCATCCGCGAGGGCGAGGGCGTGGCGGCGCGCGTGCTGAACAACCTCGGCGTCAGCCTGAACAAGGCGCGCCAGCAGGTGCTGCAGCTGCTCGGCAGCAGCGAAGCGTCGTCCGGCAGCCACAGCGGCACGCCGGCGAACGTCAACACGCCGACGCTCGATTCCCTGGCGCGCGATTTGACGGCGGTCGCGAAGGAAGGCAACCTCGACCCGGTCATCGGCCGCGCGAAAGAAATCGAGCGCGTCATCCAGGTGCTCAGCCGCCGGACGAAAAACAATCCGGTGCTCATCGGCGAGCCGGGCGTCGGCAAGACGGCCGTCGCGGAAGGTCTCGCCCAGCGCATCGTGGCGAACGAAATTCCGGAGACGCTGCGCGACAAGCGCGTCATGACGCTCGATATGGGCTCCGTCGTGGCGGGCACGAAATACCGCGGCGAATTCGAAGATCGCCTGAAGAAAATCATGGATGAGATCCGCCAAGCGGGCAACATCATCCTGTTCATCGACGAGCTGCACACGCTCATCGGCGCGGGCGGCGCGGAAGGCGCGATCGACGCGTCGAACATCCTGAAGCCGGCGCTGGCGCGCGGCGAGCTGCAGTGCATCGGCGCGACGACGCTCGACGAGTACCGCAAGTACATCGAGAAGGACGCCGCGCTCGAGCGCCGCTTCCAGCCGATCACGGTCGACGAGCCGACGGTGGACGAAGCGATCCTGATCCTCCGCGGCCTGCGCGACCGGTACGAAGCGCATCACCGCGTGAAAATTACGGACGAGGCGCTCGAGCAAGCGGTGCGCTTGTCCGATCGCTATATCAGCGACCGGTTCTTGCCGGACAAGGCGATCGACCTGATCGACGAGGCGGGCTCGAAGGTGCGCCTGCGCACGTACACGGTTCCGCCGAATTTGAAGCAGCTCGAATCGCGTCTCGAAGACATCCGCAAGGAGAAGGACGCCGCGGTGCAGAGCCAAGAGTTCGAGAAGGCGGCCGCGCTCCGCGACACGGAGCAGAAGCTGCGCGACGAGCTCGAGGAAACGAAGAACGAGTGGAAAGAGAAGCAAGGCCGCACGGACTCCGAAGTGACGCCGGACGATATCGCCCAGGTCGTCGCGAGCTGGACCGGCATTCCGGTCGTCAAGCTCGCCGAAGAAGAAACCGAACGCCTGCTGAAAATGGAAGAGATCCTGCATAACCGCGTCATCGGCCAAGACGAAGCGGTCAAGTCGATCTCCCGCGCCGTCCGCCGCTCCCGCGCAGGCCTTAAGGATCCGAAGCGCCCGATGGGCTCCTTCATCTTCCTCGGCCCGACGGGCGTCGGCAAAACGGAGCTCGCCCGCGCGCTCGCGGAAGCGATGTTCGGCGACGAGAACGCCGTCATCCGCATCGACATGTCGGAGTACATGGAGAAGCACTCCACGTCCCGTCTCGTAGGGGCGCCTCCGGGATACGTCGGTTACGAAGAAGGCGGCCAGCTGACGGAGAAGGTGCGCCGGAAGCCGTACAGCGTCGTCCTGCTCGACGAAATCGAGAAGGCGCATCCGGAAGTGTTCAACATCCTGCTTCAGGTGCTGGAAGACGGACGGCTGACGGACTCCAAAGGCCGCACGGTCGACTTCCGCAACACCTTGATCATCATGACGTCGAACGTCGGCGCGGATACGATCAAGAAAGGCGCGACGCTCGGCTTCACGGCCGGCGACGCGGCAGCGCAGACGAAGAACCAATACGAAGCGATGCGCGAGAAGGTGCTCGGCGAGCTCAAGAAGAGCTTCCGTCCGGAGTTCCTGAACCGGATCGACGAAGCGATCGTGTTCCACCCGCTCGACGAAACGCACATCGCCCAAATCGTCTCGCTCATGTCCGAAGAGCTGCGGAAGCGCCTGAAGCAGCAGGAGATCGACTTCTCGCTGACGGACTCGGCGAAGAAGTTTCTCGCGAAGGAAGGCTACGACCCGACGTACGGCGCGCGTCCGTTGCGCCGCGCGATCCAAAAGCACATCGAGGATCGCCTGTCGGAGGAGCTGCTCCGCGGCACGATCAAGAAAGGCGACACCGTCCTCATCGACGAGAAGGACGGCGAGCTGACGGTGCACAGCGAGGTTACGCAGAAGTAAAGAAGGATATGAAGGGCCTTGAAGCCGCTCCGGCTTCGGGGCTTTTTTGTTTGCAGATGGCGTCCACCGATGCTCCCGAGGACATTGGTTGCATGACCGAAGGAGCAAAAATCGCCAAAATTATGAAATTTTTAATTGATTACGGCAAAGTTTTCCACTATTCTATTGCCGAAAGCTACAATTTTCGTAGTTCTTTTGGAACAAAGGCAAAATCGTCGAAAGACGATGACGCAAAGCCATGGGTCTTCCTCCCTGCCCGAGCAGGGAAAAGATCGCCAGGTTGCTCAAGGAACAATGTCGTAGCCGCTTTCTGCTTATCTACGCTCCTGAGCGCCTGACCATGGCCTCGGGAGCTTTTTATTTTTGCAAGGCAGGGGAGAGAGGAAGACATGGGTAGAAGGTTGTTGCCGAAGTTCGCACGAAGGTTCGCGATTGGCTTGTGTTTAACGGCAGTGTGTGGGGGCGCCGCTTTCGTCGCGTACGCGGACACTTCGTTCGCGGTTACGGACGAGCCGGTCGCGAGCAAGGCGGGGGAAGGCACGTACATCTCGGGCGAGCACATGGTGTGGTACGAGGAGGACGGAAAGGGACGCCAAAATATTTTCTATCGGAATTTATCCACCGGGGTGGAGAAACAAGTTACAAACTACCCGTCCATGAAGGATTTGCCGCGCGTGACGGTCACCTCGTCGGGCGAGGTCGTCGTCGTATGGATCGACAAGAAGTATCTGGGTTCCGGTTCGGGGATGTGGGATGTGCTCGCGTATTATATGAATTCGCAAGAGGAAGTAAAGTTGTCTTCGGTCATTGCGCCGCACGTCGGCCTCAGCGTGTCGGGGGATCATGTCGCATGGTATCAGACGTGGAAGGGCGAGATGTACGCTTACGATTTATCGGCAAGGAAGGAAACGCCGCTCGGTCTTGGTACCAAGCCTACGGTCGTGAACGGAAATATCGCTTTTATTACCGGCGACGGAGATATCGCCTTGCATCACTTGATAACCGGGGAAACGAAGAGTTTAGTAGATCTTCCATATCACTTGTATCCTGCCGAGTTGACTTATAACGGAAAGCAGGTGCTATGGAAGGAAAGCGATCTCGACAACCGCACCAAGTATGTCCTCCTGGATCCAAGCGATGCGGGCGCCGCGCCGGTCGACTTGACGACAAAGTCGAAAAAGGAAGTGGAGTACCCGAATCTGTACCTCGGCGACGGACATGCGGCTTGGGTGGAGTGGAATGCCGGAACGCCCCGACTAACGGGCGTCGATCTGACGGCGAAACAAACCTATGAAGTTGCGCGCGGGGATCATGTCATTCATACGGTGTCTTTCGCGGGAGACCGTCTGATTATGAAGGCGGCCGATGGGCGGCTGGTGGCGCGTTCGCTGGAAATGTCGGCACCCGCTCCTGCCGAGAGGACCGAAGGCGAGAGCAGGGACCGCGATTCGCTGTCCGCGACAACGGAACGGAAGGCGGAGGCGTCGCCGGTGCGGGCGGGACCGATGGGGGCTGTGCTTACGTCGAAGGACGGAACGGCCCGGCTGGTTATTCCGGCCGGTGCTCTGGAATCGGAGGTCGAGGCTCGCTTCGAAATGGATGCCGTTATACAAGCGCCGAACGAAGCGAAGACCGAGCTCGGGGTGAAACGCGGGGCGACCCTCGCGTGGCGTGTCGATTTGGACGGGCGAACGCTGCCGAAGGACAAGCCTGCGGAGTTGGCGCTCAAGTTCGACGGGCTGCGCTGGTCGGAGGAAGAGCGGGAAAAGATGTCGATTTATAGATGGGAAGCGGAGGCCAAAGAGTGGAAGCGGATCGGCGGAACGGCGGATGCCGAAACATTCGAAATTCGAGCATCGCTCACGAGGTCCGGCACATACGCGGCATTCGTCTACGACGTCGCCTTCTCCGATACGGTCGGACACTGGGCGGAACGTCCCGTCGAAATATTGGCTGCGTTAGAAATCGTGAACGGTATGGAAGCGACTCGGTTCGCGCCGGACGCGACGCTGACGCGAGCGCAGTTTACGAAAATGCTGCTTGGCGCAATGGGCATTGAGCCGGAGACGGACGGGGGCCAGTCGTTCACCGACGTCGCCGCCTCGCACTGGGCGGCTCCTTGGGTCAATGCCGCCGCTCGCGCCGGAATCGTGCAAGGGTCGAACGGCACATTTGATCCGGAAAGCGCCTTGACGCGGGAGCAGATGGTGGCGATGCTCGTGCGGGCGCTGGAACGGCAGCGGCCGATATCGGAGCGCGAATCGCATTTGCCTTTCGACGACGCGTCGGCGATCAGCGACTGGGCGAGAACTTCCGCTGCGACGGCTGCAGCGCTCGGGTTGATCCAAGGCAGGGACGGCAAGTTCTTGCCGCATGCGTCGTCTACCCGCGCCGAGGCGGCGACGGTCATGTACCGCCTGCTCCGGGTGGCGGGCGACTTGTAGAAGGGGTGTGAAAGAATGAGGACATTCTTTGCCATGCATCGAACGGGCCGCCTCATGTGGCGCCAAGCGATCAGTATTTTGCTCATTGCGTCGCTCGTACTTCCCGGCGTGCCGATCTTCCCCGGGTTGGGGCCCGGCAAAGCGCTGGCGGCAACGACGGTCGGCGTAGCGCCGGCGAAGCTGGTTACCGTTTATGGCGGGAACGCCAACATTACGTGGAACTACGGCGTCAAACCGCACACATCGTCGATCGAGGCATGCGAAGTAGAAGAAATCCCTCCGGAACAACGGGGAGAGCCGTACGAGGACGAAGAGGGCAATATGGTATACCCTCCGACGCATACGATGGTGTCGCGCGGTTCCGTCGGGTCGAAAGCACCCGGGTTCCCCGGCGAGACGGAGTTGTTCGTATGGAACGGCAACGTCGACGGGAAGCCCTTGCTGGACGGAAGCTATACCGTATGCGTTGTGCCGAGCGGAGCGCCGGAATATTTCGGCTTCACCGAGGTAAGCGTGGATAACCCGAAGCCTCCGGCGCCGGCCTTCGTGCACGTCGTGCCGAGCCTTGACGCGAACGGCAGCGGGGTGCACAGGATCCGCGGCATAGCGGAGCATGGGACGAAAGTGACGGTTCGCATCGATTACATGATGCGGGACGGATACGAACAGGTGCCGAGTCCAGGACCGTCGCCCACATACACGGTGGAAATTCCATACGGCAAAATGCCGGACGACAAACATTTACAATGGGCGCTCAAGCCGGAATGGCGCGACGAGCCCGTGTCGATCGACAACTATTTCACGAACTTTCCGCTCCGCGACGACAATCGTCCGGAGCAGTATATCCGAGAATGGGAAATCGCCGTCCCGCTCAGATCTTACGAGACCGCCTCGATTACGGCGACGGCGGAACGGGCTGCGACGAACCCTTTCTTTCATCCGCAGCAACCCGATAAAAACATATCCGGCGTTTCTATTCCCGTGAAGGTGCTGCGGTACGTTGCCCCGGCTTGGGACGTGAACTGGGAGGCGCTGGCAGGATACTACTACAAAGCGGAAAACGTGCCTGCGATGATCGCGGGCGCGGAGCGGATCGCGACCGATAACGGCATCGAGGTCAACGTATGCACCGGAGATCAGCGCTGCGCGGGGCCGATCGACAAAGGTTGGAATTTGATTATTCAAGATCCGGCATTGGCGGGCAACATCACGGAAGAAGATTTAGAGGATTTGACATACGAAAAAATTGCGAATCGGGCCGATTACCCAAAACCGCTTTTCTGGGACCCAATTAATTTGGCGACCGGGGACTTTATTTTTTCCCATACTAACTTATCTCTTGCGGCGATCATGCCGCTGGAGTGGAAACTGACGTACCACAGCCGAGACAAGTATGATGGAGCGGTCGGCGTCGGCTGGCATCATTCCTTCGAATGGCGGATCGTGCGGCAAGGCGCGAACGCGATGACGGTATTGACTCCCGATGGGGCTAACTTTGTGTATGAAAGAACAAGCAGCGGCGAGTACCGAACGCCGGCAGGCACCTACAATACGCTGAAACAGCTAACCGACGGCACGTATGAAATGAAGACGCCGCAGCTGTGGACGTACGCATTCCGGGAGGACGGCGCACTGTATCGCATCACGGACAACAACGGCAACGTCGCAAACTTGTCGTACGAAGGCTCCGTGCTAAAGCGGGTCGATACGGTCGGGGCGAGCCTGTCATTCGCATACGGAAGCGCAGGTAAGATCGCGTCGGTCACCGACCACGCGGGGCGCACGGTGTCGTACGAGTATGATGCGCTGACGCACGATTTGCTTGCGATGAAGCTGCCCGACGGCGCAACGATCCGCTATACCTACGACAGTTTGCATCAGATGACGAGTATTACGAACCCGAACGAGAGCGGCACGCTGGTCAACGAATACGATGCGAACGGCCGCGTGGTGTATCAGAAGGACTTCTCGGGCGGGGAAGCGCGCATGACGTATTTGCCGGAAGAGGGCAAGACGGAAGCCTTCGACCCGCTAGGGCGAAAGAAGGTTTACGAGTTCGACGATCGCTTTCGTCAGACTGCCGTCCATTATCCCGATGGCACCGTAGAGCGGTTCGAGTACGATGCGAACGACAATTTGATCGCGAAGACGGATCGCAACGGCAACGCCTGGACGTTCGGATACGACGCGTTCGGCAATTTGACGTATGCCGCAGATCCCCTGGGCCATGCCACGACGCTGCAGTATAACGCTTGGAGCCAACCGACGGAAATCGTCGATGCGCTCGGGAACAGAACCGCTTTGGGCTATGACGAGCGAGGAAACCTTGTGTCGATAACGGATCCGCTCGGCCGCGTCTCGACGATCGAACGGGACGCGCGAGGTCTTCCGGTCGCGATGATTAACGGCGAAGGCGAACGAACGGAAATGACCAACGACGACGAAGGATTCGTTCGTTTCGTGAAGGATCCGGAAGGCTATACCCGGGAATTCATCCGCGATGCGTTCCACCGCGTGACGGCAGTCGTTGATCCGCTCGGAAGTCGAGACGAGGTCGTGTATGATCCGCGGGATCGGGTCGTTGAGCGAATCAATGCGCTAGGCTACAAGGATATGTTCGGTTACGATAAGAACAGTAATTTGACAACGGTCGTCAACCGCGAACAGGAAGGCTACGGGTATCGGTACGACGCGTTCGACCGGCTCGTGTCGGTAACCGATCCGTACGGCAATGTCACGACGTACGAGTACGATGCGGCAGGCAATCGGACCAAGATTGTCGAGCCGAACGGCGCGGTGACGGAATTCATCTACGACAACGCCGATCGGGTGGATTGGCTGCGCGACGCGGAAGGCAACGTGACGGATTACGAGTACGACGGCAACGGCAATGTAACCGCGATCATCGATCCGCGTCAAGGACGTACCGAGATTGCCTATGATGCTCGCAATCTGCCGGTGAAGGTTACCGACCCGGAGGGCGGCGTCACCGAGTTCGGATATGACTCTCTCGGGCGGTTGATCAGCGAGAAGGATCATTACGGCGGCGTGACTTCCTATTCCTACGATGCAGCCGGCCAATTAACGAAGCTGACCGACGCGCTCGAACAGACGACCGAATACGGCTACGACAAGGCGGGACGCTTGACGAGCGTGAAGCGTCCGACCGGCGCCGTATGGACGATGGAATACGACGACCGCGGCTTGCTCGTCGCGACTGTCGATCCGCTCGGACATCGGGCGACGATGGAACGCGACGCGCTCGGCCGCGTTACCGTCGCACGCGATGAAAGCGGCGCGGCAACATCTTACACGTACGATGCGGCGGGGCGCGTGACATCGATAATTGATGCCCTGGGCGCGATGACGGAGTTCAGTTACGACGCAATGGACCAGATTACGTCGGTGAAAGACGCGAAGGGCGGCGTAACCCAATATCGATACGACGCGCTCGGTCGCTTAACGGCGGTCGTCAACGCGAAGGGCGATGCGACGCTGTATACCTACGATGCCGCGGGCAACTTGAAAACCAAGACGGACGCCGAAGGACGAGCTACCGTATATGAGTATGATCTACTCAGCCGGCTGAAATCCCAAATCGATCCGCTCGGCAAAGTCACGTCGTTGCTGTACGACGGCATGGGCAACGTCACGTCGGTGACGCATCCGGATGCAACGACGACAAGGTACAGCTACGACCTCGCCAACCGGCTGACCGGCATTGCGTATCCGGACGGGGAAACCGTATCGTATGCGTACGATAAGGTCGGTCGCAGAACGTCGATGGCCGATGCGTCGGGAACGACGACATATACGTATGACGCGTTGTCCCGATTGACGGGCGTGACGGACGGACGCGGACAGACGATTCAGTACGGCTGGACGCCGAACGGCCAACGCGCGAGCATGACGTATCCGGACGGCAGCGTCGTTACGTACGAGGTCGACCTGCTTGATCGGATTGTAGGGGTCGTCGACACGCAAGGACGCCGCACCTCGTATACCTACGACGCGCGCGGGCTGCTGACAACGAAGTCGCTGCCTTCCGGCGCCGTAACCGCCTACGCTTACGATGCGCTGGGACAACTGCTGGAACTGACGCATCGGAATCAATACGGCCAGGCCGTCGAGCGATTGATTTACGAGTATGATCCGGTCGGCAACCGGACGAAGATGGAGCGGATCGAGGATTCGGACGATGAAGACGATGCCGGATCCACCCGCGTCGTGTCCGAATACGCGTACGATGCGCTGAATCAGCTCACCGCTGTGAATAAGTACAATGATGGCGCCCCCGGGTCGCTCATCGCGACGTCGTATACGTACGATAAAGTCGGCAATCGATTGTCCAAATCGACGGCGTGGGGCGATCTGTTCGACCTGGAGGAATACGTGTATAACGCGGGCGATCAGCTCGTCCGTTGGCAAAACGGTCCCGACTATAAAGAATATACGTATGACTTGCGCGGCAATCTGCTGCAGACCGTCGGTGTTGTCGGGCAGACCGTACCGACATGGTCCGTGACGGCTTCCGTTTACGGGGATGCGGTCGTGACGAACGTATACGGGGAGCCCGACCCGTTCGCCTCCTTGTCTTCCCTTGAGGCGGCTGTGCCGGAAGTGCTTGACCAGTATGTGTGGAACGGGGCGAATCGCCTCGTGAAACATACGAACGAGCGCGGCGATATTTCCCGCTACGGGTACGATGGCGACGGCAACCGCGTGTCGATGATACTGGATTTGAACCACGGTCCGAATGGCAACGGGAATGGACCTGGCAACGGCAACGGTAACGGTAACGGCAATGGCAATGGCAATGGCAACGGTAATGGGAACGAAACCGGAAAGAGCGACAAGTGCGGCCGCGTCGTGCCGCCGGGCTTTGTCCCGCCGGGGCTTTCGAAAAAATGCGATCCGGTCGACGGCGAATACCCGACGGAACATCCTTTCGGACCGCGCGACGGCTGGGAAATGCAGTATAAGAAAAAGCATTGGGAGTTCCACTATACGAACGATGTCAGCCTAGCGCTTCCGGAACCGATCCAAATTACCGAGGCCGATCCGGCCAAATGGAAGGAAACGTTCGTGTACGGCGCCGGCGGAGAACGTGTGTCATACACCTACCTCCCTGCGTACGACGCGACCAATGGTTGGGAACCGACTCCGGGATCCGGAGGAGCCGAACCAGGGGTTACGCCAAAGACGCTGTGGTATTTGTCCGATGCGCTCGGCAGCGCGATCGGTTTGATCGAGCAAGACGGCCGCGTATCGGCACGGTACCATTACGATGAGTTCGGCATCCCGCTCGACGCGAAGAAGTTCGACGCGAACTGGCCTGGACCGGATAATCTGTTCGGATACACAGGATTGGGTTACGATTTCCACAGCGGACTGACCTACGCGCGCGCTCGGTATTATCAGCCGGAAATCGCGCGATTCATAAGCGAGGATTTGTATAAGGGGGATATGTGGAATCCGCAAAGTCAGAACCCTTATGCGTACGTGGAGAATAACCCGCTGATCTATACAGACCCAAGCGGACTGACTAGAAGCGGTGACATTGCAAGAGCAAACATAGAGTATGCGAGAAAGGTCGGCAGCGGCAGCGAAGCGTTTTGGGCGATAAGGTCCAAACTCGGTACTGAAGCGAGACAGTTTTTCCCCGAAGCCGAGAACGATGCCAATAATACGTTCAAATGGCTATTCAGCCTAGCGACGAAAACGAATGGGAACCCGGACTACAACACCGACGGGAACGCAGCATGGGCTACGGAAAAACTTGTGGCGATATTCCAAGGGCAGTATGAATTGGAACAAGAAGCTGTTCCGGGCATGCTTGTTGAAGCGGCGGTAGACTTGGTTGGAAGCAGATTTAAACTAACACGAAATGTCCATCTGAAAAAGCCGATACAGCTCCACCATTATGTAACCAATAAAAGTAAAAAGTTCACCGCACAAATGGAAAAGATAGTAACAAAATACGGATTAAAGCTTGATGAAAAGTGGAATAAAGAGTATCTCCCTCATCAGGGCAGACATCCCGATGCATACCATCAATATATTTTAGACAATCTACAAAGATTTGATGAGGTTGCCGCAGGGGACAAGGACGTCTTTTTGCAACTATTCGAAGGGTTAAAAGGAGAAATTAGAAGCAATCCAGAAATGATGTATAAGGCTTACTGGGAAGCTAAGAAGTAATAGTATGAACGTGCCGCTTTACTGCAGAGGAACCGAATCTTCGTGGGAGGCTGAAGGGTGAAGTATTATAAATTAATGACGGACTTTTCATCGAACGAGGATGTCGTTTGTACCATTGCCGATTTACAAGGCATTCAAAAGTTTGACGTGCTTAAAGGGAAGCCCGCGGTTCATTGGAACGAGAATGTGACCTTTGAGTACAATGCAGCGGATGGGTCGGTATTGACGGATTACCTCGCCAACGATATGGGATGGTTTCTCGTTTCCGAGGCATTTAAGACGGCCATCCAACAGACGGCTGAAGGACAGGTCGAATTTTTGCCCGTAAAACTTGTGGAAACTCAGACCCGGCAAACCGTGATCTATTATGTCGTTAATGTAACGAAAGTAGTAGATGCGCTGGACTTGGACCATTCTGATCATACCTTCTTCGAAGCCAATAATATCAGAGTGTTGTCTGTGAAAAAGTATACGCTGCTTGAGGGAGCCATCGGGGATGCGAACATATTCAAATTATTAGGAGATGAAATTCCGGTCTTCGTATCCGAATCGGTCAGGAACAGAATAGAAGAATCCAAATTAACGGGATGCAAGTTTTTGGAAGTGGGAATCCACAGATAGCTTTCGTCAGTAGTAATGACCGCAATGCGAGTAACTTACGCATTGCGGTTTTTCTTTACAAAAGGGTCGGACCGGCAAGTGAAGTCCTCGATTTACCAGACGGCGAGCGCCCGTGCGCTTTTACCCTTGACACCCTGAAATCGCCCCCCGTTCTCGAACGTTATGGGAACGAAAGCAAGCGAGAGAGGGTTAACGGAATGAAAAAGAACACGAGGCGCTTGATTACATGGGGGCTGGGGGCGGCTGCGCTTTCGGCCGCTTTGTTGTTTTTGACGGCGGCGTCCTATGTCACGTCGCTCGACGTGTCGAAGCTGGGGGAGCCTTTGGCGCAGCCGACCGTCATTTTGGATCGGGACGGGGAAGAGATCTACCGGTTGTCCGTGCGCAAATTCGAGCCGGCGTCGATCGAGCGGATGCCGGACGTGCTGCTCCAGGCGATCGTGGCGGTCGAGGACCGGCGATATTATGAACATCCCGGCGTGGACGTCCGGTCGATCGCGAGGGCGCTGTACGTGGACTTGCGGCAGGGGGAATACGCGGAAGGCGCGAGCACGATTACGCAGCAGCTCGCGAAGACGGCGTTCTTGACGCCGGACAAAAGCATCGAGCGGAAGCTGAAGGAAGCGGCGTACGCGCTCAAAATCGACATGTCGTACGATAAGCAGGAAGTGCTGGAGCGGTACCTCAACTCCATTTATTTCGGCGAGGGCGCTTGGGGCGTGCAGGCGGCGAGCCGGACGTACTTCGGGAAGGACGTGTCCGAGCTGACGCTCCCGGAAGCGGCGCTGCTCGCCGGACTGCCGAAGGCGCCGTCGCGCTATTCGCCGGTCGACAACCCCGAGGGGGCGCTGGAGAGGCGGAACATTACGCTGCGGCTGATGGCGGAGCAGGGCATGATCACGAGCGAGGAGCTGGAAGCGGCGCTGGCGGCGCCGCTCGCGCTGCACGGCGTCAGCGTGGAGGCGGCGGAGCGGGAGCGGCAGGCGGCGTTCGCGTCCTATATCGACGCCGTCCTTCGGGAGGCCGAGGAGCGGTACGGCATGACGGAGCGGGAGCTGATGGCGGGGGGCTACGTGATCGCGACGGAGATGGACCGCGGCGTGCAGGAAGCGGCCGCCGCTGTGTATGCGGATCCGGCGATGTTCCCGGACGCGCCGAACGGCGCGAAGGCGGAGAGCGGCGCCGCGTTCGTCGACCAGAGCACCGGCGGCATTCGGGCGCTGATCGGCTCGCGCGAGCGGTCCGACGCGTACCGAGCGTTCAACCGCGCTACCCAGCTGAAGCGGCAGCCGGGCTCCGCGTTCAAGCCGATCGCGGTGTACGGCCCCGCGCTGGAGGCGGGCTACACGCCGAATTCGTTCTTGTACGACGGACCGGTCGACTTCGGCGGCTACCGCCCGGCGAACTGGGACGGCGGGTATCGCGGCGTCGTGACGCTGGCGGAGGCGGTTCGGCAGTCGTGGAACGTGCCGGCCGTATGGCTGCTCGACCAGATCGGCGTCGAGCGCGGGCGCGCCTTCGCCGAGAAGCTCGGCATCGCGCTGCCGGACGGCGACCGTAACTTAAGCATCGCGCTCGGCGGCTTGTCCGAGGGCGTGTCGCCGCTGCAGATGGCGCAGGCGTTCTCGGCGTTCGCGGCGAACGGCGAGCTGCGCCGCTCCCACGCGATCCGGGAGATCGCGACGCATGACGGCGAGGTCGTCGCGCGGCACGACGGCGAAGCGGAACGCGTCATGGACGCGAACCACGCGTACACGCTGACGCTGCTGCTTCAGCATGCCGTCGCCGAAGGGACGGGGCGGCAGGGCGCCGTGCCGGGCTGGCCGACGGCGGGCAAGACGGGCACGACGCAGCTGCCCGATACGGCGGAGTTCGCCGGCGTCGACGGCGTGAAAGATTTGTGGTTCGCCGGGTACACGCCCGCGCTGACCGGAGCGGTCTGGATCGGCTTCGATCGAACGGACCGGGAGCATTATTTGACGGCGTCGAGCGCTGCCGCTGCTGCAGTCTTCCGCGAAATCATGCAGCGCTCTCTCGCGGACGAGACGCCGACGGCGTTCGTTCCGCCGCCGGGGTATCGGGAGGAAGAGAAGCGCGAGGAGAAGGAGGAAAAGAAAGAGGGGCGGAAGGAAGAGAAGCGAGGGAAAAAAGAGTGGGGATCCCGCGGCGGGGACGACGACGAGCGAGAAGACGAAGAGAAGGACGATGAATGGGAAGAAGAGAAAGAAGAGCGGAAGGAGCGGGGCAAAGGAAAGGGAAAAGACCGGGAGGACGATTGAGCGCCTTGTCGTTGGCAATACTGAGATAACAAGACGACATGGCGGAGCGTGGAGCAACGATGGATTTCGAACTGGACCGAGCCGAGAGCGGGCCGAACAGGGAAACCTATTACGTATACGCGACGGTTTCCGGCAAAAAACGGTGCATCGGGCAGCTCGCGCGGAACGTCCGAGCCGGGACATGGACGGCGTACGCCGCCGGCGATCCGCTGGCCGTCGCGCGGACGGCGGAGGAAGCCGCCGGCAAGCTGCTCGCGTTCGAGGAGGCGAGGCGGCCGAGCCGAGCCCCTGGCGGGCGGCAGGCGACGGCGTCCCGCACGGTCGAGGAGCGGTTCGCGCGCATGCGGCGCGCCGTGCCGAAGCGGTCGCATTGGACCGATCAGGCGGTGAGGGAGGCGCGGACGCTTCCGGTCGAGCGGCGCGAGCGCCTTCGCGAGGAGGTAGACGAGCTGATCGACGACTTGGAGGAGCAGCTGCTGTGGTGGCGCAAAGTAAAGCGCGAGCTCGGGCTGCCGCCGCGGCTGATGAGGCTGAAATGAGCGGCGCCTCCTCGCTTCGGACATTTAATCAAAAATATTTGATTTACCTATTGCAAGTTTTGGAAATTCGCAGTATGATGTGTTCATCAAGAAAATTTGATGGAGAGGGCGCTCAGCCATGAAATTCGAAATCCCGGTTTTGCCACAATCGAACGGCGCCGACCTGCCGGACGAATCGTTCTTCGAAACGTACGAACAAAAGTTCAAAGCGCTCGCGGATAAGAAGCGGCTGCAAATCATGCACGTGCTGACGACGCGCGGCAAGGTGTGCGTCTGCGATCTCAGCGAGCTGGTGGGGATGGCGCAATCGAAGCTGTCGTATCACTTGAAAATTTTGCACGATGCCGGTCTCATTCGCAGGGAAACGCAGGGCACGTGGAGCTATTACGAGCTCGATTCGGCCGAAATCAACGGCTTGCTGTCCGAGCAGCTGTGCTGCGTGTTCCGGCCGAACGGCTGCTGCTGACGGCGTGCCGGGCGCGGCCCCGGACGCCTTTCTACATACAAAACATCAATTTTTTTTGATTAATAAATCAAATTATTTTGTTTTAGTGGAGGGGTAACAACATGGAGGTATGGCAGCAAATCGGCTTAAGTTTCCTCGAGATCGCGCTGGAGCTGACGGCACTGTTTCTCGCCATTTCGTTCGTCATGAATTTGCTGCAGGGGGTCCTGCCGTACGAACGAATGGAACGCGCCATCGGCCGTTCCCATCCGGCGGTCGGCGCGCTGACGGCGCTGGCGCTTGCGTTCGTGACGCCGTTCTGCTCGTGCTCTACGATTCCAATGGTCGTCGGCATGCTGAACAAAAAGTTTCGTTTCGGCATCGTCATGACGTTCCTATTCGCATCTCCCGTGCTCGACCCGACGATCCTGACGGTGATGACGGCGATGCTCGGCTGGAAGGCCGCGGCGCTGTACACGGCGGCGACGGCGGTTCTGTCGGCGGCGATCGGATTCGCGCTCGAAGCGCTCGGCTTCGAGTCGGCGGTCAAGCGCGTCATCGTCAAAGGCGGCGCGGCGCCGGGCGTGCGGGGGCTCGACGTTCGCGGCGCCTGGGCCGAAACGATGCAGCTGATGAAGACGGTGTACCCGTATTTGCTGCTCGGCGCGGCGATCGGGGCGGTCATTCACGGCGCCGTCCCGAGCGAGTGGGTCGCGGCGCATTTGTCCGGCGAGCAGTGGTGGCTCGTGCCGCTCGCGGCGGCCGTCGGCATCCCGCTGTACATCCGGCTGTCGTCGATGATCCCGATCTCCCACATGCTGGTAGCCAAAGGAATGGCGCTGGCGCCGGTCATGGCGCTCATGATCAGCTCCGCGGGAGCGAGCTTGCCGGAGCTGGCGATGCTGAACGCCATTTTCCACCGCCGGCTCGTCGTCGCCTTCGTGGCGTCGGTCATGTCGATGGCGACGCTGTCGGGACTGCTGTTTTACTGGATATGACCCCGCGGCCGGCCGGCGTGCGGTTCATATATATCAATCTAAACACAAGGAGGAGTTTGTATGTTCGGGAAAAAGAAGGAGAAGGAAAATTGCTGCGGGATCGTGATCGAAGAGGTGAAGGAAGGCGGGGAGGCGTCCGCGGCGGAAGCATGCTGCGACGAGGCTGCGAACAAAGCGGGCGTCGAGGCGTGCTGCGACGAGGCCGCGAACAAAGTGGGCGTTGAGGCGTGCTGCGACGAAGCTGCAAACAAAAACAAAGCTGACGCGGAAGCATGCTGCGAAGAGGAACGCCGCGCGGCGGCGGGTTGCTGCTAATCGGAACGCGCGGGCAAGGCCTGTCGGGAATTTTATTCCCGGCAGGCCTTTTCCTGCGGAAACTCTCACTGTTTCGAGCCGCCGCGGCGGCCGCCCCTCGTGAATCTATAGTTTTCAAAGGAACCTCTAAGGTGGGCCGGGTGATGCGGGGCCGTTCCTGGATTATAATGGTACAAAGGGGTCTGTAAGCGTTTGCCAAACGCTAGTAGGCAAGACCTAGAAACTCAAATATAATGGAAACCATCCAAAGATTGCATGGCGGAGACGAATTCCCAAAAATCGAATGGTTGGGGGGATGGACGGTGTGCAAGGTGCTGTTGGTCGACGACGAGGTGTTCGCGAGACAGGGCTTGAGGCAGTTTATCGACTGGCGGGCGTACGGTTTCGACACGGTCCTCGAAGCGGATAACGGGGAGGAGGCGCTCGAGCGGATCGAGAAGGATCGGCCGGAGCTCGTCGTGACCGACATCCGCATGCCGGTGCTGGACGGCTTGGATTTGATCCGCGAGGTGAAGGAGCGCGATCTGCAGGAACCCCTGTTCATAATTGTTAGCGGTTACAACGACTTTACATACGCGCAGCAGGCGGTGCGGTTCGGCGTGCAGGACTTTATTTTGAAGCCGATCGACAAGGAAGAGCTGACGGGCACGCTGGACCGGCTCGTCGATCAGCTGCGGCTGACCGCCGCCCGCGACATCAGATCGAACGAGACGAAGTTCGAAGAGCTGCTGGCCGGCCGAGCGGATGCGCCGCTGCTGCTCGAGCTGGCGGTGGCGATGGGCATCGTCGAAGGCCAGGAGCTGCGCTACTGCATCGTGGAGGTGAACGATGCGCCGTACGATGCCGAAGAAGCGGAGTCGTTCCGGCGCCATCTGGAGACGAAAGAGACGCTGGCGCGGCGCATCGCCGAATATGCGGGCTATCCCGCCGTGCTGCTGCACGAGCAGCAGCGCGGCGTTTTCGGCTTCGTGGCCGCGGGGCCCCGGCTCGGGGACAAGGCCGAGTGCGACCGTTTCCTCCGGGGGCTGCAGAGGCGTTTGTCCGCCGCGACGGACGGGGCGGTGACGGTGTACGCCGGCGCGGCGGCGAATCGACTGGACCAAGTGAAGGAGTCGTTCCGCACGGCGAACGAAGCCCGGCTGCGCAAGTTCGCGCTGCCCGACGGGCGGACGGCGACGTTCGATGACGCGGCCGCCGTGCCGATCCGATACGTTGAGCTCGAGGAAACGCTGATCCATCGGCTGCTGGAGGCGGTGGAGGAATTCGACGCCGCCCGCATGGAAGAGGCGTCTTCGCGCATCTTCGAAGCGTTCCGCGAGCAGCGGTTCGCGCCCGACGCGGTCGGCACGTCGCTCGCCCGCTGCGCGATGGGCCTCGTCCGGACGGTGCAGCAGATGGGCGGCGACGAACAAGCGCTGGCGTCGCTGCCGAAGCTGCTGCAGGCATTGAAGCGGCCGATGACGCTGGCGCGGCTGCGCGAGCTGTTCCGCGAATTCGTCGCGGAGAGCGCGGGCTGCATCGCGGAGCGGCGCAAGACGTTCGGCAAAGGCGGCATCCATAAAATCAAGCAATATATCGAAGCGCACTATCGCGAAAATATCAGCTTAAAGTCGATCGCGGCGAAATTTTACATGAATCCGGTCTACCTCGGGCAGCTGTTCAAGAAGGCGTACGGGATGTATTTCAACGAATTTTTGCTGCAGTACCGGGTGCAGGAGGCGAAGAAGCTGCTGCGCCAAACGGAACTGCGGGTGTACGAGATCGCGGACCGAGTCGGCTTCACGAACGCGGATTATTTCGTCGCGCAGTTCGAGAAAGTCGAGGGCAAAACGCCGACCGAATATCGGGCCTCGATCATCGGCAAATAACGACGCGGAGCGGGGACCCATGCCGAAAATGAGCCTCAACAACGTCAAGCTGCGGGATAAGATGCTGATTTTGTATTTCCTCTGCGTGCTGATCCCGATCGTGCTGACGAACTTGATTTTCTACCATGTGACGACGAGCAACGTGAAGAAGCAGAAAATGAACGACATCTCGATTTCGCTCGAGAAGGCGAAGACCGAATTTCGCGATCAAATCGACGTGGCGGTCGGCATCGCTTCGGTGCTCAACACGGACTACTTCCTCAACGAGGCGCTCGAGACGCAGTACGCGAACGCCAGCCAATATGTCGACAAATATCACTCGGACATTTTTTTTCTGCTGAACAAATACGCCCCCGTCCACAAAGCGATCAAAGGAATTACCATTTACACGGACAACGACACCGTGCTGCCGGGCGGATACGTGCTGCCGCTGACGCCCGCGGTGATGCAGTCCGCGTGGTATCAGAAGCTGGCCGCCATGCCGAATTCGTATACGCCGCTTATCGTGCGGAGCGACGAATTCGGCGTTTTCGGCTACGAGAACATTTACAGCGTCGTAAGGGAGTTGAACTATTACGCGGGTCAGAGCGTCATCCGCAAAATCGTCAAGATCGACCTGCATTCGGAAGCGATTCGGCAAATTTTCGCCTCCGCCTCGTTCGAGGGAGACGTCTATTTGCTCGACGACCGCGGGGTCATTCAATATACGAGCGACGAAACGGTGGAGTGGCGGTTCCGGGAGGCGGCGTTCCGCGCGGAGATGCTGCCGAGCGACGCGATGCTGTTCGAAGAAACGTACAGCAACGAATATTTGAAATCGCTCCGCCTCGTCCTCGCGGTGTCGGAGCAGGAGGTGCTCGAAGCCGTGCGCAACTCGCGCGACTTCGTCATCTATCTCGCGATTCCGAACATCGTCGTGCCGACGCTGATCATTCTGCTCATTACGAGGTCGTTCAACACCCGGATGGTCCGCGTGCTGCGGCATATGAAGAAGGTGAAGAACGGTTCGTTCGAAACGGTGCCGAGCGCAGGGGATCGCGACGAGATCGGGCAGCTGACGATGGAGTTCAACCGGATGACGATGCAGATCAAACGGCTGATCGACGAGGTGTACGTCGCCGACATCCAGCGCAAAGATTTGGAGCTGAAGCGGCGGCAGTCGCAGCTGCATGCTTTGCAAAGCCAAATCAATCCGCACTTTCTGTTCAATTCGCTGTCGACGATTCGGATGAGAAGCCTGATGAAAGGCGAAGAGGAGACGGCGCGCATTATCCACAACATGGCCAAAATGTTCCGCAAATCGCTCGAATGGGGCAAGGACTGGGTCACCATCAAAGAGGAGATGGATCTGGTGCTCTGCTTTCTGGAAATCCAAAAGTACCGATTCGGGGACAAGCTGAATTACAACCTCTATGTCGACGAAGCCGCGGCGGACCGGATGATTCCGAAAATGATGCTCCAGCCGCTCGTCGAGAACGCCAGCATTCACGGGATCGAACCGCTGAAGAGCGGAGGCTGCATCGACGTGCGCGCGGAAGCGCGGGACGGATTTCTGTATTTTACGGTGCGGGACAACGGCGTCGGCATCGCGCCGGACGCGCTGAAGCGCGTGCAGGAGTCGTGGAAGGACGGCGATCGGGAGAATCGGATGGGCGAGAACATCGGCATGAAGAACGTTTATTACCGCTTGATGATGTATTTCGAAGGCGAAGCCGAGTTCGACATCGCCAGCGCGCCGGGCGAAGGAACGACGATCCGCATCCGGGTGCCGGACGTGAAGGACGCCGGCGCTCCGAGCAGCGAGAGCGCCTGACGCGTTCGCGCCGGCCGATAAGGACGCCGGGGCAATCGCTAATGTTTTGAAAGGAAAACCTAAAGTTTGCCGGGTAATCAAGCCGCCGACCCCATTTTATAACGAAAGTGCTTACAACAATATGTTTCCGAAAGGGGTTATCGCATCATGAACTCCAGAAAGTGGTGGATCGGGGCGGCTTCCGCCGCGATGCTGTCCGCGGTGATCGGCTGTTCGGGCGGGGGCGGCGCCGCGAACGAACAACCTGCGAACAACGACAACGCCGGCACGACCGGCACCGAGACGGCGGCCGAGCAGCCGGCGGCGAAGGAGAAAGTGACGTTCACCTACTTCAACGCGGCCGCGGCGGCCAGGGACATTAACACGAACGAAACGACGATCGGGAAAATGCTCGAGGACCAAACCGGCGTCAACTTTAAAATCGAGCATTTGGTCGGCGACCTCAATACGAAAATCGGCACGATGATCGCATCCAACGACTACCCGGACGTGCTCATTCCGGACGCGGCGATCGACAAAGTCATCGATGCGGGCGGGTTCATCCCGCTGAACGATCTGATCGAGGAGCATGGCCCGAACATTCAGAAAGTGTACGGCCCGTATATGGAACAGATGAAAGCGCCGGACGGCAACATCTACTTCCTCCCGTTCTCGAACGTCGTGAACGAGTTCATCCCGGATCCGTCCATTATGCAGGGGGCGTTCTGGGTGCAGCGCCGCGTTCTCGAGGAAGCGGGTTTCCCGAAAATCACGAAGCTCGACGATTACTTCAAGCTGATTGAAGACTACATCGCGAAGCATCCGGAAGAGGATTTGACCGGCTTCGTGGCGCTGACGCACGACTGGCGCTTCTTCGCGACGACGAACCCGCCGATGCACCTCGAAGGGTATCCGAACGACGGCAACGTCATCGTCGATATGAACACGTTCGAAGCGAAGACGTACGCGGCATCGGACTCGACGAAGCGGTGGCTGCAGAAGCTGAACGAAATCAACGCGAAGGGCATGTTCGACAAGTCCTCATTCGTAGACAACTATGACCAATACTTGGCGAAGCTGACGTCGGGGAAAGTGCTCGGGTATTTCGACTACGGCTGGCAAACGCAGAACGCGTCGATGGTGCTGGCGGACGCCGCGAAGGCCGATCCGTCGAAGGACGGATTCCGTTACTTCCCGCTGCCGGTCACATTCGACGGCCGGAAGGACCAGTATCTCGATCCGCCGGGCTTCGTGAAAAACCGCGGCATCGGCATTACGGTCAGCGCCGAAGATCCGGTGCGCATCATCCAATACTTCGACAACTTGCTCAAGGAAGAAAATCAAATTTTGCGCAGCTGGGGCATCAAAGGCGAAACGTACGAGGTGGACGCGAACGGACGCATGTACCGCACGGCGGAGCAAATCGCCAAAATCGACGAGTCGTTCAACGAAACGTTCGGCTTCAAATATTATTCCTGGAACTGGCCGCAATGGGGCAACGGTTCGTCGTTGTCGGACGGCAACGCCGTGCAGCCGGGCGTGCAGCCGGAAGTATTCCAGATGAGCCTTACGGACGCGGATAAAAAGTTCCTCGAAAAATACGGCGTCAAAACGTATTCCGAGCTGTTCGCTCCGCCGGACGAGCGGCCGTGGTACCCGGCATGGGCGATTCCGAAAGAGCAGGGCTCCCCGCAGCAAATTTGGGAAACGAAGAAGGAAGAGCTGACGAAAAAATATTTCCCGAAGCTGGTGCTGTCCAATCCGAACGACTTCGAGGCGGTCTGGACCGAATACACGAACGAAATGGGCAAGCTCGATACGGCAGCCTACGAGAAGTGGATGACGGAAGAGATCCGCAAGCTGATCGAGCTCAACAAAAAATAAGCGCATCGGTGACGAGAGGCCGGCCGGGGGCACGCTACGCGCGCAGCGGCCGGCCTTTTCGCCCGGTTCTGGCGGAAGGAGAGAGAAATGGATGGAGAACGCGCCTCTCGCGTCGCCGCCGCCCGCGGTCCCGGGGAAACCGGCGGGGTTTTTCCGGAAGCTGGCGCAGCAGCGAACGCTCGTGCTGATGTCGGTTCCGTTCCTCGTATGGCTGTTCGTGTTTAAATATTTGCCGCTGTGGGGCTGGACGATCGCTTTCCAGAAGTATCGGCCGGCCAAAGGCTTCTTCGACCAGCAGTGGGTCGGGTTCCAGCACTTTCGGTTTTTGTTCTCGGACGACAATTTCCTGACCGTCCTCCGCAACACGATCGCAATGAGCGCGATCAACCTCGTGCTCGGGTTTACGACGGCGATTACGCTCGCGCTTATGCTGAACGAGGTGCGCAGCGTCGTGTTCAAACGCGTCACGCAGACGGTCAGCTATTTGCCGCACTTCTTGTCTTGGGTCGTGGCCGCCAGCATCGTGCAGCAGACGCTTTCGCCCGACGGCATCATCAATCAATTGTTGGTCGCGTTAGGCTTCGTGGAGAAAGGGAACGAAATTTTGTTCCTCGGCGTCGGCGAATATTTCTGGGGCATTTTCGGCGCCGCCTCGGTATGGAAGGACGTCGGATGGAACACGATCGTGTACCTGGCGGCGATGACGATGATCGACCCGGCGCAGTACGAAGCGGCGGAGATCGACGGGGCGGGGCGGTTCCAACGGATGTGGTACGTGACGCTGCCAGGCATCAAGCCCGTGGTCATCGTGCTGCTCATTATGCAGATCGGCTACTTGCTGCAAGCCGGCTTCGAGCCGCAATATTTGCTCGGCAACGGCATGAACGTCGAATATTCCGAAGTGATCGATATCTTCGTTTTGAAATACGGCATCGCGCAAGGCAACTTCTCGCTCGGCGTGGCCGCGGGCATCTTCAAGACCGTCGTCAGCTTCGCGCTCGTGTTCTCGGCCAACCATCTCGCGAAGCGGATGGGCGAATCCAGATTGTTCTGAAGGAGGGATCGGCATGCAAACGACCGCGGTTCCGCCGAAGCCGCAGAAGCGCAAATCGTACCGGCGGCATCAATCGCTGGAGGACCGGGTGTTCGACGCCGTCAATTACACGCTGCTAGTGCTGCTGATGATCGTAACGTTGTACCCGTTCGTGAACACGATCGCGATTTCGCTCAACCAGGCGAGCGACACGGTGCGGGGCGGCATCCATTTGTGGCCGCGGGAATTTACATGGAACAACTACATTTACGTGTTCCGCGACGCCGCCGTCCTGCACTCCACGATGATCTCGGCGCTGCGCACGATTCTAGGCACGGTGCTGACCGTCTTCTGCTCGGCCATGGTCGCGTACACGATCAGCCGCCCGGAATACGTGCTGCGCAAATTCGTGACGATCGCCTTCATCATGACGATGTATTTCGACGGAGGTTTGATTCCGAACTTCTTGCTCATCCGCGAGCTCGGCATGATCGGGACGTTCTGGGTGTACGTCATTCCGGGACTCGTCGGGGTGTTCAATCTCATCATTATCCGGTCCGCGATCGACGGGCTGCCGGAGAGCATCTTGGAATCCGCCCGGATCGACGGCGCGGGGGAGTTCACGAACTTCGTCTACATCGTGCTGCCGCTGTGCGTGCCCGTGCTCGCGACCGTCGCGTTGTTTACGGCGGTGTACCAATGGAACTCCTGGTTCGACGTCTTCCTGTTTAACTCGTCGTATCCAGAGTGGAGCACGCTGCAGTACGAGCTGCAGAAAATACTGCAAAACTCGAATTCGTCGATGTCGGCCAAATCGGCGATCGACGCGTTCGCGAACGCGGACAACCAATTGGCCAACGCCGTCACGCCGGTCGCCGTGCGCGCGACGATGACGATCGTCGCCTCGGTCCCGATCATTCTGGTATATCCGTTCCTGCAAAAATATTTCGTCAAAGGCATGATGGTCGGCGGCGTCAAAGGATAATCGGAGAGGAGCGATAGGCATGAACCAAACGCTGCGGGAGGCGTACCGAGGCTTCTTCGACATCGGGGCGGCGGTGAACGCGAGGACGATTCGCTCGGCGGGCGAGCTGATCGCCGCCCAATATAACAGCATTACGGCGGAGAACGAAATGAAGCCGGAGCGCGTCCATCCGGAGGAAGAGCGATACACGTTCGAGGAGGCGGACGCGATCGTTGCGTTCGCCCGGGCGAACGGGCTGCGCATGCGCGGGCACACGCTCGTGTGGCACAACCAGACGCCGGATTGGTTTTTCGAGGACGGCCGCGGCGGCAAGGCGGCCAAAGAGGCGGCGCTCGCCCGCCTGCGGTCGCACATCCGAACGGTCGTCAAAAGATTTGCCGGGGACGTGTATTGCTGGGACGTCGTGAACGAGGCGGTGGACGACGCGGGGCAGGATGCGCTTCGCGCGACCAAATGGCTCGACGTCGTCGGCCCGTCGTATATCGCGAAGGCGTTCGAATTCGCCCATGAGGCCGACCCGAAGGCGTTGTTGTTTTACAACGACTATAACGAATCGCACCCGGCGAAGCGGGAGCGCATCTACGCGCTCGTGAAGTCGCTCGTGGAAGCGGGAACGCCGATTCACGGCGTCGGGCTGCAGGCGCATTGGAATTTGTACGATCCGCCGCTGGACGACATTCGCCGGGCGATCGAGCGGTATGCGTCGCTCGGCCTCCGGCTGCACATCACGGAGATGGACGTCTCGATGTTCGCGTTCGACGACCGCCGTACGGACCTCGCCGAACCGACGGACGACATGCTCGCCTTGCAGGAGGAGCGGTATGAATCGTTCTTCCGCGTCTTCCTCGAGTACCGCGAGGCGATCGATTCGGTTACGTTCTGGGGCGCTGCGGACGATTACACGTGGCTGCACGATTTCCCGGTGCGCGGGCGGACGAACTGGCCGCTCCTGTTCGATGCGCGGCATCGGCCGAAGCGGTCGTTCGAACGGGTCGCCGCGTTGGCGGAGGCGGCGAAGCGCGGTTCGGGCGCGGGGGGAGCATCGCGGTGAGGAGGACGGCTATGCGAGAAGGAGCGTTGGCCAAGGGAATGTATCGAAACGTGTTTGCGGAGCTCGGGTACGCCGAGGAAGAGATCGATGCGCGGCTTCAAGAGGCTTGGGAAGGGTTGTTCGAGGGAAACGAGCATACGCGCATCTACTATCCGGCGGGCGACGATATGGGCTACCTGCTCGACACGGGCAATTTGGACGTGCGCACGGAAGGGATGTCGTACGGCATGATGATGGCCGTGCAGATGGACCGACGGGACGTCTTCGACCGCATTTGGAAATGGACCCGCACGTATATGTACATGACGGAAGGGGAGAACGCCGGCTATTTCGCCTGGTCCTGTCTCCCCGACGGGCGGCGCAACTCGAACGGCCCGGCGCCGGACGGCGAAGAATATTTCGCGATGGCGCTCTTCTTCGCTTCGCATCGCTGGGGGGATCGGGAGCCGCCGTTCGATTACGGCGCGCAGGCGCGCGAGCTCTTGCGCACCTGCCTGCATAAGGGCGAGGACGGCGTCGGACAGCCGATGTGGGACCCGGGCAACAAGCTGATCAAGTTTATTCCGAACTGCGATTTTTCGGATCCTTCGTATCATCTGCCGCACTTCTACGAGTTGTTCGCGCTGTGGGCCGATCCGGACGACCGCAAGTTCTGGAAGGAAGCGGCGGCGGCGAGCCGGGACTATTTGACGATCGCCTGCCACCCCGTTACGGGCCTCGCTCCGGAGTACGCGCATTACGACGGCCGGCCGAACGACGAACGCGGGTACGGCCATTTCTTCAGCGATTCGTACCGCGTCGCGGCCAACATCGGGCTCGACGCCGAGTGGTTCGGCATCGACGAGCGGCTCCGCGCCATCGTCAATCGGATTCAGGCGTTCTTCGCGGACAAGGAGCCGGCGGATTACCGCCGCTACACGATCGCGGGCGAGCCGTTCGACGAGCCTGCTCTTCATCCGGTCGGGCTGCTCGCGACGAACGCGATGGCGTCGCTCGCGGCGGACAGCCCGCACGCGCGCTCCTGCGTCGAGCGGCTCTGGAACACGCCTCTTCGGCAGGGCGATCGGCGATACTACGATAATTGCTTGTATTTCTTCGCGATGCTGGCGTTAAGCGGCCGCTATCGCATCTGGATGCCGCAGGCTCGAAGCTAACCGATCCACTGGCGCACCAGCTGACGGTTGCGCTCCTTGAACGCCTCGTTATGGGACGACACCATGCCCGCCTTGGGCGCGTCCGGCTCGATGAACAGCTTCGCCTGATTGACGGCGTTCGCTGCATCCTGGAACGCGCCTGCGATCAAATGCACCTTGCCGGGATGCGCCAGAATGTCGCCGGCGGCGAACAGCCCCGGCACGGACGATTCGCCGCGCGCGCTGCCGTCGATATAATAGCCGTCGGCGCGCGCGACGTTTAAGTCGCTGTTGTCGAGCAGCGACGCGTCCCGCTCGTAGCCGTGGTTGATGACGACCTCGTCCACATCGAGGAGCGTCGTCTCCCCGGTGAGGCGGTTCGTCAGCTCCACGCGCTCGATCGCGTCATGATTCGCGTTCGCGATCAGCTTCGTGATCGACGTGTGAAAATAGCAGACCGCCGAGCTGTTCAACAGCTGCGCCACCTGAGCTTCGTGCCCGGACAGCGCCTCCTTCCGATGCGTCACATACACTTGCTTCGCCACGGGCAGCAGCTCGTTGGCCCAATCCACCGCCGTGTTTCCGCCCCCCGAAACGATGACGCGCTTCCCCTTAAACTGCTTCAGCGATTTCACCGTGTAGTGCAAATTCGACACCTCGAACCGTTCGGCTCCTTCGATATCGAGCTTTTGCGGGTTTAGGATGCCGCTGCCGATCGCGACGATGACCGTTTTGGACCAGTGGACGGCGCCAGAGGCTGCGCGCAGGACGAATCGCCCGCGATCGTCGCGCGACATCGAGACGACGCGTTCGTTCAAGACGACCGTCGGGTCGAACGTCAGCCCCTGCGCGACGAGCTGCTCGATCAGCTTCGCGCCAGGGGTCGGCGTCAAGCCGCCGACGTCCCAAATCATTTTCTCGGGATAAATGTGAATTTTGCCGCCCAGCCGCGGTTGGTATTCGATCAGCTTCGTCTTCATCCCCCGAAGGCCGCTGTAGAACGCGGAATACAAGCCTGCAGGCCCGCCCCCGACGATCGTCACGTCATATAGATCCTCACGCTCCAACGCGCTTTGCCTCCCCAAAAACGACGTTAATGATTATCATTCTCAGTAAATCATACCCGGGATTGCCTTCCTTTTCAAGACGAAAAATACATCTTGACAAGATTAAAAAGGGCGATTTATAGTTTTTTAACAGTGAGACTGATTCTCATTATCGGATAAAACGAGTGGAGGTGGGGGCATGTTCAGCCGACTGCACACCGAGTCGATCAACGTCGGGTACGGCGATCGATTGATCGTGAAAGATTTGAGCGTGCGCATACCCGACCGCAGCGTCACGACGATCGTCGGTCCGAACGGCTGCGGAAAATCGACGCTGCTCAAAGCGATGACGCGCATCGTGAAACCCCAGTCCGGCGCGATCGTGCTGGACGGGAAGAGCATTACGTCCGAAAACACGAAACAGCTCGCGAGAAAGCTCGCGATATTGCCGCAGACGCCGGAGGCTGCGAGCGGGCTGACGGTGGGCGAGCTTGTATCCTACGGACGGCACCCGCATCAGCAGGGCTTCGGCCGGCTGACGAAACGAGATATAGAGGTTATCGATCAGGCGCTTCGCGCCACCGGCACGATCGAGCTTAAAAGTCGGCCGGTCGACGCGCTGTCCGGCGGTCAGCGGCAGCGCGCGTGGATCGCGATGGCGTTGGCTCAAGAAACCGACATGATTTTCCTTGACGAGCCGACCACGTACCTCGATATGGCGCATCAACTGGAAGTGCTGGAGCTGCTTCGGCGGTTGAACGAGGAAGAGCGGCGGACGATCATCATGGTGCTGCACGACTTGAATCAAGCGGCGCGGTATTCCGACTATATGATCGCGATGAAGGACGGGACTGTCGTCAAAGCGGGCCGGCCGGCCGACATTATGCAGCGCAGCGTGCTGAGGCACGTGTTTCGCGTCGATGCGGACATCGGCGCCGATCCGCGCACGGGCGCGCCGATGGTGATCACTTACAATTTACTCAAGGGAGAGACGGAACATGATGAGAAAACTATGGATCCCGCTGTTCGCGCTGTCGCTGTTCATTAGCGCCTGCGGAGGGCAGCCGGCGGAGGAGACCGGCGCCGCGGCTGCCGAAGGGACGGGCGCGGAAGGCGCGAATACGGAAGGAGCCGCTCTGGCGGCCGAAGCGACGGACGGAGGCACGATCACGTACCAATCGGAGAACGGCCCCGTCGAGGTGCCGGCGAATCCGCAGCGCGTCGTCGTGCTGTCGTCGTTCGCGGGCAACGTCATGGCGCTCGGCGTCGACGTCGTCGGCGCGGACAGCTGGTCGAAAAACAATCCGAGATTCGCGGAAGGGTTGAAGAACGCGGAGGAAGTGTCCGACGAAAGCTTGGAGAAAATCATCGAGCTGGAACCCGACCTCATTATCGGTCTATCCAACATTAAGAACGTCGACAAGCTGAGCCAAATCGCGCCGACGGTGACGTATACATACGGGAAGGTCGATTATTTGACGCAGCATCTCGAAATCGGGAAGCTGCTGAACAAGGAAGCCGAAGCGAAGGCGTGGGTCGACGATTTCAAAGCGCGCGCGCAGCACACCGGGGAGCGAATCAAGGCCGAAATCGGGGCCGACGCGACCGTCTCCGTCATCGAAAGCTACGACAAGCAGCTGTACGTGTTCGGCGACAACTGGGGGCGCGGCACCGAAATTTTGTATCAAGAAATGAAACTGGGCATGCCGGAGAAAGTGAAGGAAGCGGCGCTGGCGGCGGGCTGGTATGCGCTCTCCCTCGAGGCGCTGCCGGACTTCGCCGGCGACTACTTGATCGTCAGCAAATACGCGCAGGCGGACAATTCCTTCATGGAAACGGAGACGTACCGAACGATCCCCGCCGTGCAGAACGGCCGCGCGTTCGAGGTCAACGCCAGCGAATTTTATTTCAACGACCCGCTGACGTTGGAATTCCAGTTGGCATTTTTCGAATCGAAGTTTTTAGGAGAATGATATGGCCAAGCGCACGCTAATCTGGATCTCGGGCCTCGTCCTTCTCGCTTGCGCGACGCTGACGGCGCTGCTGTCCGGCGCCGCGGACATCGGACTGCGCGACGTGTGGGCGGCGCTCGCGGCCCCGCACGAGGCGGGCGCGAACGCCGCCATCCTCCGCGACATCCGGATGCCGCGCGTCGCCGCCGCTCTCGTCGTCGGCGCGGCGCTGGCGACGGCGGGCGCGATCATGCAGGGCATGACGCGCAATCCGCTGGCCGACCCGGGCTTGCTCGGCTTGACGGCCGGGGCGAACGCGGCGCTTGCGTTCGCTATCGCGTTCCTGCCGCAGGCCGGCTCGTTCGGGCTGATGCTCGTCTGCTTCGCGGGCGCCGGCGTCGGCAGCCTGCTGGTGTTCGGCGTCGGCGCGCTGCGCCGAGGCGGGTATTCGCCCGTTCGCATCGTGCTCGCCGGCGCGGCCGTCTCTGCGTTCCTATACGCCTTGGCGGATGCCGTCGGACTGATGTTCCGCATTTCGAAGAACGTCTCCATGTGGACGGCGGGCGGCTTCATCGGCGCGACGTGGGACCAGCTCGCCGTCGTCGGTCCCGCCATCGCCGCGGGACTCGCCGCCGCGATGCTGTTCTCTAAGCAGCTCACGATCCTGAGTCTTAGCGAAGAGGTCGCGGTCGGTCTCGGCCAGCGCACCGCCTGGGTGAAAGCGGCGCTGTCGGCGGTCGTCGTGCTGCTCGCCGGCGCTTCCGTGGCGCTCGCCGGCAGCCTCGCCTTCGCGGGCTTGATGGTGCCGCATCTCGCCCGGGCCGTCGTCGGCACCGATTATCGGCTCGTCCTGCCGATGTCGGCGATCGGCGGCGCGGCGCTGATGGCGGCCGCCGACACGGCCGCGCGCACGGTGCACGCGCCGTTCGAAACGCCCGTAGCGGCCGTCGTCGCCATCCTCGGCGTGCCGTTCTTCTTCTTCATCGTCCGCAGAGGGGGGAGAGCGTTCGCATGATCTCTCGCGAACTGATCCGCAAGCAGCGCCTGCTCCTCGCCGCGCTGCTCGCGCTCATCGGCATAACGGCGGTCGTCGGCGCGGGACTCGGCTACTCGTCCTTGTCGTACGACCGGCTGCTGCCGACGCTGCTCGGCCGCGGCACGTTCAAGGAAGAGTTCGTGCTCTTCTCCGTCAGGCTGCCGCGCATCGCGATCACCGTCCTGGCCGGCGCGGCGCTCGCGCTGTCCGGCGCGCTGCTGCAGGGCGTCGCGCGCAACGATCTCGCCGACCCGGGCATTCTCGGCATCAACGCCGGCGCGGGCGCGGCCATCGCCGTCTTCTATTTATTCGTCCCGATCGACGCGCGCGCGTTCGCCTTCGCGATCCCGCTCGTCGCTTTCGCCGGCGGGCTGTCGACCGCCGCCGCCGTATACGCCTTCGCGTACACGCGGCGGGACGGTCTCCATCCCGTCAAGCTCGTCCTGTCGGGCGTCGGGCTCTCCATGGCGCTTTCCGGGCTGATGGTCGTCCTCATCTCCGCTTCGGAGCGGGCGAAGGCCGAATTTATCGCCAAGTGGCTGGCCGGCGGCGTCTGGGGGGCGGACTGGCTGTACGCGGCGGCGGTCGCGCCTTGGCTGCTGGCGCTCGTCCCGTATGCGCTGTACAAAGCGCGCCGCCTCGACCTGCTCGCCTTAAGCGAGCCGTCGGCCGTCGGCATCGGCGTCGACGTCCGGAAGGAACGCGCTTCGCTGCTGCTCGCGGCGGTCGCCTTAGCTTCCGCCGCCGTGTCGGTGACGGGGGGCATCGCGTTCGTCGGCCTCATGGCGCCGCATATCGCGCGCGGCTTGGTCGGTCCCCGGCATCGTCTCCTGCTGCCGGCGTCGCTGCTGATCGGCGCCTTCCTGCTGCTGCTCGCGGATACGATCGGACGCAACCTCGCCGATCCGGACGGACTGCCGGCGGGCATCATCGCGGCATTGATCGGCGCGCCGTATTTTCTCTACTTGCTCATGCGCAAATGACCGCGCCCCTCGCGTCCGGTGCTCACCCGGAATCGGGGGCGTTTTTCGTTTTTTCCGAGATTTTCGCGCGATTTGCATTCCGCCTGCGGCTCGAATGAGGTAGAGTAGAGAGAAAGGATTCGCCGCCAAGCCGCGGCGTCCTACGCACAACGGAGAAGGAACGCGATATGGCTAAAAGCAAAACGAAATTCGTCTGTCAGGAATGCGGGGCGGAATCGCCCAAGTGGCTCGGCAAATGCCCGGGCTGCCACGCTTGGAATACATTCGTGGAAGAAATCGAAACCGTCGTCAAGACGCCGGGGGTGGCCATCCCCGGGGCGTCGGCGTCGCGGGAGCGCCCGCGGCGCATCGCCGACATCGTCAGCGCGCAGGAGCCGCGCATCGACGCGGGCAGCGGGGAGCTGAACCGCGTGCTCGGCGGCGGCCTCGTGCCGGGCTCGCTCATCCTCGTCGGGGGCGATCCCGGCATCGGCAAGTCGACGCTGCTGCTGCAGACGTCGCACGCGCTTGCCCGCGAAGGCCGGCGGGTGCTGTACGCGACGGGGGAGGAATCGTCCCGGCAGATCAAGATGCGCGCCGAGCGGCTCGGCGCCGAGGCGCCGACGCTGTTCGTGCTGAGCGAGACGAACACGGACTATATTTTCGAGGCGCTCGACGAGGTGCGCCCGGACGTGCTCATCGTCGACTCGATTCAGACGATGTACCAGCCCGGCGTCGCGTCGGCGCCGGGCAGCGTGTCGCAGGTGCGGGAATGCACCAGCCTGTTCATGCGCATCGCCAAGCAGCGCGGCGTCGCGACGCTTCTCGTCGGCCACGTGACGAAGGAGGGCGCGATCGCCGGCCCGCGGCTGCTCGAGCACATGGTGGACACGGTGCTCTACTTCGAGGGCGAGCGCCACAACACGTACCGCATGCTGCGCGCGGTGAAAAACCGGTTCGGCTCGACGAACGAAATCGGCATTTTCGAGATGATCGAGAACGGCCTGACCGAGGTGAAAAATCCGTCGGAGCTGTTTCTGTCCGAGCGGCCGCTCGGCGTCGCCGGCTCGACGGTCGTCGCCTCCATGGAAGGGACGCGGCCGGTGCTCGTCGAGCTCCAAGCGCTCGTCTCGGCGACGAACTTCCCGTCGCCGCGGCGGATGGCGACCGGCGTCGATTACAATCGTCTCAACCTTATCATCGCCGTGCTGGAGAAGCGCGTCGGCCTCCATATGCAGACGCACGACGCGTATCTGAACGTCGCCGGCGGCGTCAAGCTGGACGAGCCGGCCGCCGATCTCGGCATCGCCGTCGCGCTCGCGTCCAGCTTCCGCGACCGGCCGACGCGCCCCGAAGACGTCGTCTTCGGCGAAGTCGGCCTGACCGGCGAAGTGCGCGGCGTCTCCCGGCTCGACCAGCGCGTCAACGAGGCGCTCAAGCTCGGCTTCCGCCGCGTCGTCGTGCCGGAGAAGAGCCTGAAGCAGTGGACGCCGCCGCGCGGCATCGAGGTCGTGCCCGTCGGCACGGTCGCCGAGGCGCTGCAAATTTTGCTGCCGTGACCGCCGCGGTCCGCCGCGTGCGGCGCGGAATTTCGCGCTTGCGCATAAAAAATGAAATCCGAGTGCAAACTCGGGAGTTTTTTATATACAATAGTTAGTAAGGATTTGTGCGATCGATCGTCCGCATCGTCAGGAGGGTACCCATGGTCAAGGAAGAACACGCGCCAGAAATCATGAGCGGACTGCTTCAGCTCGTGGCGCCCGGCACGCCGTTCCGGGAAGGGCTCGAGAACGTGCTGCGCGCGAAAACCGGCGGTTTAATCGTCTGCGGCTATTCGCCGGAAGTAATGGATCTCGTGGACGGCGGGTTTTCCATTAATTGCGATTTCTCGCCCAATTATTTGTACGAGCTGGCGAAGATGGACGGCGCGATCATATTAAGCGAAGATTTAAAGCGCATTTTGTTCGCCAACACGCAGCTGATCCCGGACTCGTCGATCTCGTCGTCGGAAACCGGCATTCGGCACCGGACGGCGGAGCGCGTCGCGAAGCAGACGGGCAAGCTCGTCGTGTCGATCTCGCAGCGCCGCAACGTGATCACCTTGTATCAGGGGCATCTGCGATACGCGCTTAAGGATATGGGCGTCATTCTGACGAAGGCGAACCAAGCCATTCAGACGCTGGAGAAATATAAAGCGGTGCTCGAGCAGGCGCTGACGAATTTGTCGGCTTCCGAATTCGAGGAAATGGTGACGCTTCACGACGTGATCAACGCCCTGCAGCGCGCCGAGATGGTGCTGCGCATCAAAGCGGAAATCAACCGGTACATTAACGAGCTCGGCAACGAAGGCCGGCTCATCTCGATGCAGCTCGAGGAGCTGGTCACCGGCGTCGAGGACGAAACGTATTTGCTGCTGAAAGATTACATGCGAGAGCCGGCGGAGGAGAAGCTGCGCGACGCGCTCGCGAACCTCATGCGCGCGCCGGACGACGAGCTGCTGGAGGATTACCATATCGTGCGGATGCTCGGCTACCCGAACACGACCGCGATGATGGAGGAGTCCTTGTCGCCCCGCGGGTTTCGGATGCTGAGCAAAATCCCTCGGCTGCCGACGCTGATCATCGCCAATTTGGTCGAGCAGTTCGGGCAGCTGCCGCGGGTATTGGCGGCGACGATCGAGGAGCTCGACGAAGTGGACGGCATCGGCGAGGTGCGCGCCCGGACGATCAAGGACGGTTTGAAGCGGATCCGGGAGCAGGTGCTTGTCGACCGGCATATTTAGGGAGCAACGGTATCGGCGAGCATTTCGGGTATCATATAGGGCAGAGGTGTGTAGCCGATGGGTTTGAAGCAACTTCCGAACTGGTTCACGGTCGGGAATTTATTTTTAGGGATATTGGCCATCATCATGGTGTTCAACGAGCGCTCCGACATGGCCTCCATTCTGGTCATCATCGCGATGCTGCTCGACGGCCTGGACGGCCGGGTCGCCCGCGCCTTGAACGCGCAGAGCGAATTCGGGAAGGAGCTCGATTCGCTGTCCGACGTTATCTCGTTCGGGGTCGCGCCGGCCTTCGTCATGTACGTGGCGGCGTTCCAAGGGCTGCACGAGGCGCTCGGGTGGATCGTGACGGCGCTGTTCCCGATTTGCGGGGCGCTGCGGCTCGCCCGGTACAACGTCAGCGCCGGCTTGCCCGGTTACTTCCTCGGGCTGCCCATTCCGGCGGCGGGCGGGGTGCTGTGCACGCTGGCGCTGTTCGCGGACGACATCCCGATTTGGGTGATGGTGCTGTCCTCGCTGGCGCTGTCGTTCTTGATGGTCAGCACGGTCAAGTACCCGAACTTTAAGCAGCTGGGCCTCTCCAAGCGGGTCGTCTGGATTACGCCGTTCATCATTATCGGCGCGGCGTCGGTCGCGGTGCTTCATCCCGGCTGGGCGTCCAAGCTGCTCTTCATTCCGCTGCTGCTGTACGCGCTGTTCGGCCTCCGGAAGAACGTCGAGGTGATCGCGAAGGCGGCCGGCCGGCGGGTGCGCGCGGTCCGGGGGCAGCGTCCGCTGCTGGCGCGGCGCGGCCGGAAAACGAAGCTGCTCCGGTTCGGCGGGCGCCGTTCGCGGGACGGGGCGGATTCGAACGAACCGAAGCAAGATTGAACTTACCGAACGGGCCGAATCGGGACCGTCCTATGCCGTACGCGGCCGGGGCGGTTTTTTTGTGTTCCCGGATTAACCTTCCAAAAAGTGGACCATACTTGTAAGGACACTTTGAAGGAGGTGAGCACGTGATGCGGAACAACATGATCCGTTATGCGGCGGCGGCGATCGGCGGCTTTGTCGGCTATCGGATTTCGGATGCGTTTCAGCACGACTTTTTAGGGTACTTCGTTCCGGGCGTCGCGTTCGGCTCGGTGGAAGGCCAAGGCTACGGCATGGCAGTCGCGTTTGCTATTCTTTTCTATTACGGCTATTCCCTGACGACCCGGTTCGGGAGCATCGCGCTGCGGAAAGCGGAGGAGCGGCTGTCGGCGATGCCGGCGGCGGAGGCGGCGGCGGGCGTCGCCGGGTTGATTGTCGGTTTGATCGTTTCGGCGCTGCTGTATCCCGCGTTCCGGGCGTTCGGCGCGTTGGCGCCGTGGCTGGCCGCGCTCGCGTCGATCGGGCTCGGCGTCCTCGGGGCGCGGTACGCGCTCGCGAAGCGGGAGGAGATCGCCGGCTGGATCGGCGGGTTCCGGACGGCGAAGCCGCCGGAGGATACGAGGCGGGTGGAGGAGCATAAAATCCTCGATACGAGCGTCATCATCGACGGGCGCATCGCCGACATTTGCAAGACGGGCTTCCTGGAAGGCACGCTGGTCATTCCGGAATTCGTGCTGGAGGAGCTGCAGCATATCGCGGACTCCTCGGATTTGCTCAAGCGCAACCGCGGGCGCCGCGGACTGGACATTCTGAACAAAATTCAGAAGGAGCTCGACGTGAAGGTGCTGATCTACGAAGGGGACTACGACGACGTATCCGAAGTGGACAGCAAGCTCGTCAAGCTGGCGAAGGCGCTGCGGGGCAAAGTGGTGACGAACGACTTTAACTTGAACAAGGTGTGCGAGCTGCAAGGCGTGTCGGTGCTTAACATCAACGATCTCGCCAACGCGGTCAAGCCGGTCGTGCTGCCGGGCGAAGAAATCATGGTTCAAGTGATCAAGGACGGCAAGGAGCACGGCCAAGGCGTCGCTTACCTCGACGACGGCACGATGATCGTCGTCGAAGGCGGGCGCGATTACATCGGCATGCACCTGGAGGTGCTCGTGACGAGCGTGCTGCAGACGTCGGCGGGACGGATGATTTTCGCGAAGCCGAAGCTGCTGGAGAAGGCGCAGTAAGGGCGGGACGTCTCCGACGCGCGGTTCGCGGCTCCGCGTTCGCCGGACGGCTGACGGCCGGAACGGCAGGATCGCCCGGCCCGCTCGAAATCGTTCCGTCGCTTGTGGTATCATAGACGGAATGAAGGTTACGTAAGGGGTTAGGTTATGGCGACGACGGGAGCCGTTATCGTCGCCGCGGGCGTCGGCAAGCGGATGAACGCGGCGGTCAGCAAGCAATACATACCGGTCGGCGGCAAGCCGATCGTGGCGCATGCGCTGGAGGCGTTCGAGCGGGCCGCGTCGGTCGACGCGGTCGTGCTCGTCGTCGGCGCGGGCGACGAACCGTTCGGCGAACGGCTGGCCGCGGAATGCGGGGCGCGCAAGGTCGTCGCGGTCGTCGCGGGCGGCGCCGAGCGGCAGCATTCGGTGCTGCGCGGCGTCGAGGCGCTGCTCGCGCGGCGGCCGGACGCGGCGTGGGTGCTCGTGCACGACGGCGCGCGTCCGCTCGTGACGCCGGACGTCATCGACCGCAGCCTCGCGGCGGCGGCGGACACCGGGGCGTCCGTGCCCGGGGTGCCGGTGAAGGATACGATCAAGGCGGTCGACCGCGGCGGATTCGTCGTCGGGACGCCGGAGCGCAGCAGCTTGTGGGCGGTCCAGACCCCACAAGCTTTTCGCGTTGATTTGCTGCTCGAGGCGCATCGCCGCGCGGCGGAGGAGGGCTTCCTCGGCACGGACGACGCGATGCTCGTGGAGCGGCTCGGCGTGCGCGTGCGCATCGCGGAAGGAGATTACCGGAACGTCAAGGTGACGACGCCGGAGGATCTCGGGGCCGTGGAACGGATGCTGGAGGAGCGGAAGGCGGAAGGTTTGACGCCGGGGGAGCGGGAGCGCGCGAGTGCGAACCCTTCTGCGGCGGCGGAGAAAGGCGGGGGAGAAACGATGATTCGGGTAGGACAAGGTTTCGACGTGCACGCGTTCGCGGAAGGGCGCAAATGCATCATCGGCGGCGTGGACATTCCGTTCGAGAAAGGGCTGCTCGGGCATTCCGACGCGGACGTGCTGCTGCACGCCGTGGCGGACGCGGTGCTCGGGGCGCTCGGGCTCGGCGACATCGGCAAGCATTTCCCGGACACCGATCCGGCGTTCAAGGACGCGGACAGCGTCAAGCTGCTCGAGCACGTGTGGAGCCTCGCGAAGGCGCGCGGCTACAAGCTGGGCAACGCGGACTGCACCGTCATCGCGCAGCGGCCGAAGATGGCGCCGCATATCGAAGCGATGGTTCGCAACATCGCGAAGGCGCTAGAGGCGGAGCCGGAGCAGGTGAACGTCAAGGCGACGACGTCGGAGAAGCTCGGCTTCACCGGCCGGGAAGAGGGCATCGCCGCGCAGGCGGTCGTGCTGCTCGTGCGCGCGTAATCGCCCGCGGCGAAACGCCCGGGGCGAGGGCGCGAAGGGCTGCGGCGAACGCGCGCTTGCAACCTTCGCCGCAGCCGCTATTATAGTAGGATAGAAGCAAGCAACTGCACTTATTTTCGATACGATACGAACATTCGGAGGCGTGGATCATGGCCGGCAACGTTACGGTACGCACGCGTTACGCGCCGAGCCCGACGGGGCATCTGCACATCGGCGGGGCGCGTACGGCATTATTCAGTTATTTGTACGCCCGGAACAAGGGCGGGGAATTCATCATCCGCATCGAGGACACCGACCAGTCGCGGCACGTGGAGACGGGCATCGACAGCCAGCTGAACGGGCTGAAGTGGCTTGGGCTGGAGTGGAACGAGAGCGTCGACGTGGGCGGCCCGTACGGTCCGTACCGCCAGCTGGAGCGTCTTCCGATTTATAAAGAATACGCGGACAAGCTCATTGCAGGCGGCCATGCGTATTACTGCTACTGCACCGAGGCGGAGCTCGACGCGGAGCGCGAAGCGCAGGAAGCGCGGGGCGAAATGCCGCGCTACAGCGGCCGCTGCCGCACGCTGACGGCGGAGCAGGAAGCGGCGTACCGCGCGGAAGGGCGCAAGCCGACGATCCGGTTCCGCGTGCCGGCGGACGCGACGTACGTCGTCGAGGACGAAATCCGGGGCCGCGTCGAATTCCAATCGAGCGACATCGGCGATTGGATCATGGTTCGCCCGGACGGCGTGCCGACGTACAATTTCGCGGTCGTCATCGACGATCATTTGATGCGCATCACCCACGTCATCCGCGGCGAGGAGCACTTGTCGAACACGCCGCGCCAGCTGATGGTGTACGCCGCGATCGGCGCGGAGCCGCCGAAGTTCGGCCATCTGCCGCTCATTTTGAACCAAGACCGCAAGAAGATGAGCAAGCGCGACGAATCGATCATCCAGTTCATCGAGCAGTATCGCGAGCTCGGCTACTTGCCGGAAGCGATCACGAACTTCATCGCGCTGCTCGGCTGGTCGCCGGGCGGAGAGCAGGAGATTTTCAGCAAAGACGAGCTTATCGCGCAGTTCGGCCTCGACCGCATCTCGAAGAGCGGCGCCGTGTTCGACACGGAGAAGCTGAATTGGATGAACAATCACTACCTGCGCGCGGCGGAGCTCGATCGCGTCGTCGATCTCGCGATTCCGCATCTGGTCAAGGCGGGCCGCATTCCGGCCGAGCTGACGCCGGAGAAGCGCGAGTGGGTGACGGCGCTCGTAGCGCTGTATCTCGAGCAGCTGCGGTACGCCGCGGAAATCGTCGAGCTGTCGGCGATGTTCTTCGAGGAGACGCCGACGGTCGAGGAAGAAGCGGCGGCCGTGCTGGCCGAGGAGCAGGTGCCGACGGTGCTGCGCGCGTTCGCGGAGCAAGTGAAGGCGACGCCGGATGAGGCGTATTCGGCCGACGCCGTGAAGGCGATGCTCAAGACGGTGCAAACGGAGACAGGCTTCAAAGGCAAGCAGCTGTTCATGCCGATCCGCGCGGCGCTCACCGGGCAGACGCACGGCAGAGACTTGAATCAGACGCTGTGGCTGCTCGGCAAAGAAACGGTGCTGGCCCGCTTGGAAGCGCGTTTGTAAACGGGCTGCGGGGACGCGCGATGGTTGGCTGCGCTTGCGCCTGACACGCTTTTCGATCCGCGGCGAGTTCCGCCGGGGACTGCCGAGGGAGTTGTCAAACGGCACGGCACTCGATATACTGGAAACATCATGAAAGGCTGCGAACAGGAGAAGTACGTCGGCCCGCGGTTCCCCAGAGAGGACGGTCTCGCTGAAATCCGTCCGAATCGCCCCGATCGAAGTGCGCCTGCGAGCCGACCGCCGAACCGATCCCGGTAGGCGCGTCCGGGTGGTCCCCGTTACGAAACCGCCCAAGAGCGGTCGAGACGCGAAACAATCTCGACCCGAAGCAGAGTGGAACCGCGTAGGAATGTTACCGACGCCTCTGCAGCCGAATTGCGGCTGCGGGGGCGTTTTTTGCATCCGCATTTACTTTGAGACAGGGGGTCGATACGCCATGGGGAAACGATTCAATTGGCTGCAAACGATGCGCTCCGATATCGAAGCCGTCTTCGATAACGATCCCGCGGCCCGCAGCGTGCTGGAGGTCGTGCTGACGTACTCCGGCGTGCATGCCATTTGGGCGCACCGCGTGGCCCACGCTTTGTACAAGAGGCGGTGGTTCGGCCTCGCGCGCCTCATTTCGCAGGTGAGCCGGTTTTTCACCGGCATCGAAATCCATCCCGGGGCCCGAATCGGGAGGCGCTTGTTCATCGACCACGGCATGGGCGTCGTCATCGGCGAAACATGCGAGATCGGCGACGACGTGGTGCTGTATCAGGGCGTCACGCTCGGAGGCACCGGGAAGGAGAAAGGCAAGCGCCACCCGACGATCGGCAGCAACGTCGTCGTCGCCTCCGGCGCGAAGGTGCTCGGCTCGTTCACCGTCGGCGATTATTCGCGCATTGGAGCGAACGCCGTCGTGCTGCAGGAGGTGCCGCCGTACAGCACGGTCGTCGGCATCCCGGGGCGCGTCGTGCGCGTCAACGGGCAGAAGGTGAAGGATAAGCTCGACCACGGCAATATCCCGGATCCGGTGCTCGAGCTGCACCGGCAGGTGACGGCCGAGGTCGCCGAGCTGCGGGCGGAAGTGGAACGGCTGAGGGCGGAGCTGGCCGAGGAGCGGAAGCGGCGCGAGGCCGAAGCCCGCGAATCCATCGGAGCCGCCGCAGCGAAGCCGGAACGCGAACATGTTTGAAATCGAGAAGGAGTTAAGAAGACTATGACTACGAACGTACCGACGATTCACATCTACAATACGATGACGCGGCGCAAGGAAAAGTTCGAGCCGCTCGTCCCCGGCCGCGTAACGATGTACGTCTGCGGTCCGACGGTTTACGATCTCATCCATATCGGCAACGCGCGCCCGCTCATTTTCTTCGACGTCGTGCGCCGCTACCTGCAGCGGTTCTACGAGGTGACGTACGCCGTCAACTTCACCGACGTCGACGACAAGCTGATCCGCCGCGCGGAGGAGACGGGCACGAGCGTGCCGGAGCTCGCCGAGCGCAACATCGCCGACTTCATCCAAGATTCGCAGTCGTTGAAAGTGTCGCCGGCGACGCTCCACCCGCGCGTGACCGAAAACATGGACGAGATCATCGCCTTCATCGCGGAGCTCGTCGAGCGGGGCTTCGCGTACGAAAGCGGCGGCGACGTCTACTTCCGCACGGAGAAGTTCCCGGAGTACGGCAAGCTGTCGCATCAGAACCTCGAGGAGCTGCAGTTCGGCACGCGCGTCGCGGTCGACGAGCGCAAGGAGTCGCCGCTCGACTTCGTGCTGTGGAAGGCGGCGAAGCCGGGCGAAATCAGCTGGCCGTCCCCGTGGGGCGAAGGGCGCCCGGGCTGGCACATCGAATGCTCCGCGATGGCGCGCAAGTATTTGGGCGACACGATCGACATCCACGGCGGCGGCATGGACCTCACATTCCCGCACCACGAATGCGAAATCGCCCAGTCCGAGGCGGCGACGGGCAAGCCGTTCGCGCGCTACTGGATGCACAACGCGTTCCTGAATTTGAACGACGAGAAAATGTCGAAGTCGCTCGGCAACGTCGTCAACGCGCGCGAGCTGGCGAGCCGGCATAAGCCGGAAGCGATCCGCTTCCTCATGCTGTCGACGCATTACCGGAACCCGCTCAATTTCACGGACGAAGGGCTCGAGCAGGCGCAGAACGGCCTGACGCGCATCGCCAATTCGCGGTCGAACCTGAAGCACGCTTTGAAAAGCGTTCCCGCGGATGCGGACGGCGAAGCGGCGGGCGAAGCGGAGGCGCTTGCGCGCGTCGAGGCGATCCGCGACATGTTCCACGCGAAAATGAGCGACGACTTCAATACGCCGGACGCGATCACCGCGGTGTTCGAGCTCGTGTCGGAGGCGAACGCGGCAATCGCCGGCGGAACCGCGAGCGCGAAGCTGCTCGGCCGAATCGATGAGCTGTTTCAAGAAATGGACGCGATCTTGGGCATACTGACGGAAGAGGGCGAAGATTTGCTCGACGAAGAGATCGAGCGCCTCATCGCCGAGCGCACCGAAGCGCGCAAGGCGCGCAATTTCGCGCGCGCGGACGAAATCCGCGACCTGCTGGCCGCGCAGGGCATCGTGCTCGAGGACACGCCGCAGGGGATCCGTTGGAAACGAAAGTAGGGCGAACGCCGTTGATAAACGACCTTGCAGGATTTCAATTTTTCGCGCCGCCGGAGCCGCCGCATCTCGTCAGCCCGCTCGCGCTGGCGTACCTCGGCGACGCGGTGTACGACCTGTTCGTGAGGCAGTACGTGCTGTCGCGGCCGAGCCGCCGCCCGAACCAGCTGCACCGCGAGGCAACGCGCTTCGTCTCCGCGAAGGCGCAGGCGCAGGCGGTCCGGCGGATCGAGCCGGAGCTGACCGACGAAGAGCGGGACATGCTGCGGCGAGGCCGCAACGCGAAATCGCACGCCGCGCCGAAAAATACGGACGTGCTCGATTACAGGCACAGCACCGGCTTCGAATGTTTGATCGGCTACTTGTATTTGACGCGCCGCTACGAGCGGCTCGAAGCGCTGCTGCGCCTCGCGATGGATCTCGCGCCGGATGCGAAGGCTGGGGAAGGAAGGAATTCAGATGAGTGAAGAAATTATTGCCGGACGCCACCCGGTGCTCGAGGCGATCCGGTCGGGGCGAACGATTCATAAGATCATGTTCGGCGAAGGGGCGCAGGGCATCGGCCCGGTGCTCGCCGAGGCGAAGGCGGCCGGCATCGTGACGCAGCAGGTCGACAAGCGCAAGCTCGACCAGGCGGCCGTCGGCGTCCGCCATCAAGGCATCGTGGCGATGGTCGCCGAGCGGGCGTACGCGGAGCTGGAAGATCTGTTCGCGGCCGCCGAGGCGTCCGGCGAGCCGCCGCTGTTCGTGCTGCTCGACGAAATCGAGGATCCGCACAACCTCGGCTCGATCCTTCGAACCGTCGACTGCGCGGGCGCGCACGGCGTCATCGTGCCGAAGCGCCGCTCCGCGGGGCTGACCGCGACCGTCGCCAAGACGTCCGCCGGCGCGATCGAGCACGTGCCGGTTGCGCGCGTGACGAACCTCGCGCAGACGATCGACGAGCTGAAGGAGCGCGGCGTCTGGATCGCCGGAGCGGACGGCTCCGCCGAGCGCGACGTGTACGGGACCGATCTGAAGATGCCGCTCGCCATCGTCATCGGCAACGAGGGCAAAGGGCTCGGCAGACTCGTGCGGGAGCGGTGCGACTTCCTCGTCAAGGTGCCGATGTTCGGGCGGATCAACTCGCTCAACGCGTCGGTCGCCGCGTCCTTGCTGCTGTACGAGGCGGTGCGCCAACGCCGCGCGCTCGGCGCCGCGGCCGCGGGACGCGGGACGAATGGATGACGTTCTCATCGTCGACGGGTACAACGTCATCGGCGCGTGGCCGCAGCTGCGCGAGCTGCGCGACGATCGGCTGGACGAAGCCCGGGATCTGCTGATCGACGCGATCGCGGACTACCAAGGTTACTCCGGCATGAAATGCATTATCGTATTCGACGCTTATAATGTTCCCGGCTTAGGCCGTCAATACAACCTCCGCAAGGTAGAGGTGCATTATACCAAGGAGAAGGAAACGGCGGACGAATGCATCGAGCGGCTCGTCAAGCAGCTGACGCGCCGGCGCCGCCAAATCTACGTCGCCACATCCGATTTCACCGAGCAGAACGTCGCTTTCGGCAGCGGCGCGCTGCGCGTATCCGCGAGAGAATTGCTCGTCAAAGTGAGAGAAAGCCAGAAAGAGGTGTCCGCCCGCGTGCAGGAAAAACCGTTGTCCGAGCGGAACACCTTCGACAAGCACCTTAGCGGAGACCTTCGGGAGAAGTTCGAGAAATGGCGAAAAGGCCAGTAAAATAAAGGGTTCTCGGGATTTGGAAGGTTGACGGTTCTCGAAACCATCATGTATACTTGTCTTAACTTTCGAGCGGTATTGTGATGGCTGCTCTAAGCGGGCCGGAGGGATAGTAGTGAGCGTCGACTTCAGAGCGTCAGCCAAGTCCGAGTATGAACTGATTCCAGACGAAGATGTGGTCGAGGCGGTTCGCGGCGGAAGCAGCGAGGCCCTGGAGCATTTGATCAATAAGTACCGCAACTTCGTGCGAGCGAAGGCGCGGTCCTACTTTTTGATCGGGGCCGATCGGGAAGATATCGTTCAAGAAGGCATGATCGGGTTGTACAAATCCATCCGCGATTTTCGCGGGGACAAGCTTGCGTCGTTCAAGGCGTTCGCCGAGCTGTGCATTACCCGGCAGATCATCACGGCGATCAAAACCGCGACGCGCCAAAAGCACATCCCCCTGAATTCCTACGTTTCCTTGGATAAACCGATCTACGACGAAGATTCCGATCGCACGCTGCTGGACGTCATTTGCGGCTCGAAAATGTCCGACCCCGAAGAACTCATCATCAATCAGGAAGAGTTCAGCGGCTTGGAAGATAAGATGGGCGAAATTTTGAGCGACTTGGAGCGTCGGGTGTTAATGCTGTATCTCGACGGGCGGTCGTACCAAGAAATCGCGGTCGATCTCGACCGACACGTGAAATCGATCGACAACGCGCTGCAGCGCGTCAAGCGGAAGCTTGAACGTTATTTGGAAGTGCGCAACATCAGTTACTGAAACGGACCAGGCGTCGCCGAGGTCCGTTTTCGTTTGAGGGAGAAACGACGACGCGATTTGTTAAATTCCGGTTTATTCGCGGCGACTTTTGCCGATACTGGAACCATCGCGGATCGCGTCCGAAGCCGGCTGCTCGCAGCGTGTCAATCAATTTTCTTGACACGGGAAACCCCCTGTGATAAAGTAGTTCAGGTAGCCCAAAAAATATGCTGCTTTTTTTGTTGTGAGCCTTTATGCGGGCAAACCGCGAGAGGTTCCGAAATATTACGCTTCTGTTTAGAAGGCTAGTCCAGGAGGTGTTCCACATGCGGGTAATCGTTACATTGGCTTGCACGAGCTGCAAGCAGCGGAACTACACGACAAGCAAGAACAAGCGCTCTCATCCGGACCGCATCGAGTTGAAGAAATTCTGCCCGTATTGCAATTCCCATACGGCCCATCGCGAAACGCGGTAATTCTGGAGGTGCTCTAGTGGCTTTCTTAGCTCGCTTGAAGCAAAGCTTCGGGTCTACCTTCTCGTTCTTCGGCGAGGCATGGGCCGAACTGAAGAAAGTGAAATGGCCGACCCGGAAAGAACTGATCAGTTACACGCTCGTCGTCCTGTTCGCCTGCGTGTTCGTGACGATCTATTTCTACGTTCTGGACTTCGGGATTTCCAACGTAATCCGCGCGATTTTGGAATAACTAATCGATCCCGGTGGTGACCCGAAGATGATGGAGAAATCGACTCCGAGCATGGAGAAAAGATGGTACGTCGTTCACACGTACTCGGGGTATGAGAACAAGGTGAAAGCCAACCTCGAGAAACGCGTCGAATCGATGGAGATGCAGGACAAAATTTTCCGCGTGCTCGTTCCGACGGAAGACGAAGTCATTACGAAGGACGGCAAACGGAAGACGGTGACGCGCAAGGTGTACCCGGGGTACGTCATGGTGGAGATGATCCAGACCGACGACTCGTGGTATGTCGTGCGAAACACTCCTGGAGTGACGGGGTTCGTCGGCTCTACCGGTTCCGGCTCTAAGCCGATACCGTTAATGCCTGAAGAGGCGGAAGCGATATTAAAGCATATGGGCATGGAAGAAGCGCCGCGCGAAACGCACGATTTCGAATTGAAAGAGTCCGTTCGCGTAAAAGTGGGTCCGTTCGCGAATTTTGTCGGTTCGATCGAAGAGATTCTGACCGACAAAGGGAAGCTGAAGGTCCACGTCAACATGTTCGGTAGAGAAACGCCGCTTGAGCTCGACTACACTCAGGTGGAGAAGATATAACGGAGCGGATTATCCGTCCCCTTATCCGACACTCGTGGCAGCGTTGACGTTGCCTGTGGGAGGGTTTTGCGGCCCGTTTCACCACACTTTTTGAAGGAGGTGTAACACACATGGCAAAAAAGGTCATCAAAATGGTCAAATTGCAGGTTCCTGCAGGCAAAGCCAACCCGGCGCCGCCAATCGGTCCTGCGCTCGGTCAAGCGGGCGTCAACATCATGGCGTTCTGTAAAGAATTCAATGCGCGCACGCAAGATCAAGCAGGTTTGATCATCCCGGTCGTGATTACGGTTTTCGAAGACCGTTCGTTCACGTTCGAAACGAAGACGCCGCCGGCTGCAGTTCTTCTGCGCGTCGCCGCAGGCATCGAGAAAGGTTCGGGCGAGCCGAACAAGAAGAAAGTCGCTACGGTTAAGCGCGAGAAAGTGCGCCAAATCGCCGAGCAAAAAATGCCCGACCTGAACGCGGCGTCCGTCGACGCGGCGATGAAGATGGTCGAAGGCACGGCTCGCAGCATGGGAATCGTCATCGAAGACTGATGCGTTCCCGAACAGTGGGAGGACATTCCGCTATCACCACTCTAGGAGGATAACAACATGCCAGGAAAGAAATATCAAGAAGCTGCGAAGCTGATTGACAAAGAAACGTTGTACGATCCGGAACAAGCGATCGAACTCGTAAAGCAAACGGCGAAAGCGAAATTCGACGAAACGGTCGAAGTCGCAGTACGCCTGGGCGTAGACCCGAAGAAGCAAGACCAAGCCGTCCGCGGCGTCGTCGTACTCCCGCACGGTACGGGTAAGACGAAGCGCGTTCTCGTATTCGCGAAAGGCGACAAAGCGCGCGAAGCCGAAGCGGCAGGCGCCGATTTCGTCGGCGACCAAGACATGATCAACCGCATCCAGCAAGGCTGGTTCGACTTTGACGTCTGCGTAGCTACGCCGGACATGATGAGCGAAGTCGGCAAGCTGGGCCGGATTCTTGGCGGCAAAGGCCTCATGCCGAACCCGAAAGCGGGCACCGTTACGTTCGACGTAGCGAAAGCCGTTCAAGAAATCAAAGCAGGTAAGATCGAGTATCGCCTCGACCGCGCGGGTCAAATTCACGCGCCGATCGGCAAAGTTTCGTTCGATGCCGACAAGCTCGTTGCAAACCTCCGCGCGCTGGTAGATGCGTTGAACCGCGCGAAGCCGGCTTCCGCGAAAGGCGTGTATCTGAAAAACATCGCGGTTTCGTCCACGATGGGCCCGAGCGCTCGCGTCAACACGCAAACGTATCGCTAATCGATACCGCACAAGCGGGTTAGACCGTACTTCACCGGCATTCTAAACTTGAATAAACCAACCGTAGACAGCAGGCGCCGGACCTCCGGCTTAATCTCCTGCCGAGGTGTTATGATAAGACTCGAGCGCGCGATGGCGGCCTTGTGGCCGCGTCGCGTCCGAAAGTCGTCATGCAGCCTTCGTGTCTACGGAGGCTGTTCTCGTTTGTTGCCTGCTAAAGCAAACCCATTCTTACAGGAGGTGTCCCTATGCCTAACGCTAAAGTGTTGGCGGAAAAGCAGCAGCTCGTGAGCGAAGTGGCGGATAAGCTCCGCAACAGCGCGTGCACGGTCGTTGCCGACTACCGCGGCCTTACGGTCGCTCAAGTGACCGAACTGCGCAAGCAGCTTCGCGAAGCGGGCGTCGAGTTCCAAGTCATCAAGAACACGCTCACTCGCCGTGCGACGGCAGCAACGGAACTGACGGAGCTCGACGCTCACCTGACAGGTCCGTCTGCGATCGCGTTCAGCTCGGATATCATCGCCCCGGCGAAAATCCTGAGCAACTTCGCGAAGAAGAACGAAAACTTGAAAGTGAAAGCGGGCGTCGTCGAAGGCAAAGTCGTCGACGCGGCGCAAATCAAGGCGCTGGCAGATCTGCCGTCCCGCGAAGGCCTCTTGTCCATGCTCCTCAGCGTGCTTCAAGCGCCGATGCGCAACTTCGCGCTTGCGGTTAAAGCGGTCGGAGAGCAGAAAGAACAAGCATAATTTTAATAAAATAATTGGAGGGTTATCCAAATGAGCAAAGAGCAAATCATTGAAGCCATTAAGGGCATGACCGTTCTTGAACTGAACGATCTCGTAAAAGCAATCGAAGAAGAATTCGGCGTAACGGCAGCAGCTCCGATGGTAATGGCTGGCGGCGGCGCAGCAGCAGAAGCAGCAGCTGAGCAAACGGAATTCGACGTAATCCTCGCAAGCGCAGGCGCTTCGAAGATCAACGTTATCAAAGTCGTTCGCGAAATCACGGGCCTCGGCTTGAAAGAAGCGAAAGAACTCGTCGACAACGCTCCGAAGCCGATCAAAGAAAAGATCTCCAAAGAAGATGCAGACAAGATCAAAGCTCAGCTCGAAGAAGCTGGCGCTTCGGTAGAAGTGAAGTAATAGCAAGCCTTACGGCTGAAAACCCCTTGCGAACGCAAATCGCGCTCGCAGGGGGTTTTGCTTCAAGGTGAAGCACGAATCGTTAGGGAGGGTGCCTGCCGAAATGAACGAACATTATTATTCGAAACAACCGACGACGGCGTCGAATCGCCAAACGATTCAAGCGACGCTGCGCGGCAAATCGTACAGCTTCGTCACCGAGGCGGGCGTCTTTTCCAAACGGGAAGTCGACTTCGGAAGCAGGCTGTTGATCGAAACGATGGAGTTTCCGAAAGATGCGAAGGTGCTGGACGTCGGCTGCGGGTACGGGCCGATCGGTTTGACCGCCGCCATGCTGGCGAGCGAAGGGACGGTCACGATGCTCGACGTGAACGAGCGCGCCGTCGCGACCGCGAAGGAAAATGCGGAGCGGCTTGGCATTAAGAACGTTCGGATCATGCTGAGCGACCGGTACGAAGCGCTCGCGCCAGGCGAGACGTTCGATGCGATTTTGACGAATCCGCCGATTCGCGCGGGGAAGTCGATCGTGCACAGCATTTTCGAGGGGGCGTTCGAGCGGCTGCGCCCGGGAGGCGCGCTGTGGATCGTCATTCAGAAGAAACAAGGGGCGCCATCGGCCTTTGCGAAGTTGGAGGAAACCTTTGGCGAGGTACGTGAAGTCGCGAAAGACAAGGGGTACCGTATCTTTAAAGCCATAAAACAAAATTGACGATTTGTCAACGCCTTTTTGTTGACTTCGAAACTTCGTTATGGTAGCATTAGAGAATGTCAGCATTAAAATGCCTATACTGTCTTTATTGCACGAAAATGTCAAGAGTTTTTTTGACATCGCGTTACGAAACAAAATTTCCTCGTTTTTTTCCGTTTTGACGTATATTGCCAAAGATTTCCGACTACGATAAATGATATGGAAATTTACAGCTACCGCTTAGTTTTCCCTACTTCTTTCAAGTAGATCGAGTCGAAGGGTTCTTCGCGGCGGGGCTCTTTTTTTCTCTTTTCCCATTTCGTTAATCATAAGAGACGCTTTTTGTTCGGCGCCTCTTGTTTCAATTTTGCTTCTTTTGCGCTGTTCGCAACGCGTTGGGCAGTCCAGTAGACATGAGGGGTGAACGTAAGTTGGCAGGACATGTGGTGCAACTCGGTCGTCGTGAACGTAGAAGCTACGCTCGCATCAAGGAAGTATTGGAAATCCCGAACCTCATCGAGATCCAACAGAAATCGTACGAGAGTTTCTTGGAAACCGGATTGCGAGAGCTGCTGCAGGACATCTCGCCGATCCAAGACTTTACGGGAAATCTGGCTTTGGAATTCATCGACTACAGCCTCGGGGAACCGAAGTATTCGGTCGACGAATCGAAGGAGCGCGACGTCACGTACGCGGCGCCTCTTCGCGTGAAGGTTCGCCTTATCAATAAGGAAACGGGCGAAGTGAAAGAACAGGAAGTGTTCATGGGCGACTTCCCGCTGATGACCGAGACGGGCACGTTCATTATCAACGGCGCGGAACGGGTTATCGTCAGCCAGCTCGTGCGCAGTCCTAGCGTTTACTTCAGTAAGAAGTTGGACAAGAACGGCAAGAAGAGCTACACCGCGACCGTCATCCCGAACCGCGGCGCATGGCTCGAACTCGAGACGGATATGAAGGACATCATCTACGTCCGGATCGACCGCACGCGGAAAATTCCGGTGACGGTGCTTTTGCGCGCGCTCGGTTTCGGCACGGACGCCGAAATCATCGATCTGCTCGGCGACAACGAGTATATTCGCAACACGCTGGAGAAAGACAACACCGACTCTACGGAGAAGGCGCTTATCGAAATTTACGAACGTCTCCGTCCGGGAGAGCCGCCGACGCTCGAGAACGCGCGCAACCTGCTCATCGCTCGCTTCTTCGATCCGAAGCGGTACGATCTCGCGAACGTAGGCCGTTATAAGATCAATAAAAAGCTTCACATCAAGAACCGCTTGTTCAATCAGCGCCTCGCCGAGACGTTGATCGACTTCGAAACGGGCGAAATCATCGCCGAAGCGGGCCAAATGCTCGACCGCCGCCTGCTCGACAAGGTGCTTCCGTACATCGAGAAGGGCATCGGCTTGAACGAATACCGCGTCGCGCAAAGCCTCACCGAAGACGATTCGATTCCGCTGCAGACGATTTCGATCTTCTCGCCGGCGGAAGACGCGAAGGTCGTCAAAGTGATCGGCAACGCGCAGGTCGACAAGAACGTGAAGAACATCACGCCGTCGGACATCATCGCGTCGATCAACTACTTCGTGAACCTGCTCTACGGCGTAGGCAGCACGGACGACATCGACCATCTCGGCAACCGCCGTCTGCGTTCGGTCGGCGAGCTGCTGCAGAACCAGTTCCGCATCGGCCTCTCCCGGATGGAGCGCGTCGTGCGCGAACGGATGTCGATTCAGGACGCGAACGTGATCACGCCGCAAGCGTTGATCAACATCCGTCCGGTCATCGCGTCGATCAAGGAGTTCTTCGGCAGCTCCCAGCTGTCGCAGTTCATGGACCAGACGAACCCGCTGGCGGAATTGACGCATAAGCGCCGTCTGTCCGCGCTCGGTCCTGGCGGTCTGACGCGGGAGCGCGCCGGCTTCGAAGTGCGTGACGTTCACCACTCGCACTATGGCCGGATGTGCCCGATCGAGACGCCGGAAGGTCCGAACATCGGTCTGATCAACTCTTTGTCGACGTTCGCCCGGATCAACGAATACGGCTTCATCGAGACGCCGTACCGCTGGGTCGATCCGAAGACGTGCAAAGTAACCGATCAGATTCAATATATGACGGCGGACGAAGAAGACAACTATGTCATCGCCCAGGCGAACGAAGAGATTAACGACGACGGTTCGTTCAAGAACGACTCGCTCATCGTCCGCTACAAAGACGAACACCTTATCTTGCCGAAGGACCGCGTCGATTATATGGACGTCTCGCCGAAGCAGGTCGTGTCCGTCGCGACGGCGCTCATTCCGTTCCTCGAGAACGACGACTCGAACCGCGCGCTCATGGGTTCGAACATGCAGCGGCAAGCGGTGCCTCTGCTCATCCCGAAGGCGCCGTTCGTCGGCACGGGTCTCGAGCACAAAGCGGCGAAAGACTCCGGCGTGTGCGTCGTCTCGAAATTCGACGGCGTCATCGAGCGGGCGACCGCGAACGAGATTTGGCTCCGCCGCCAAGAGACGGTGGACGGCCGCCTCGTGAACGGCGATCTCGTGAAGTATAAGCTTCACAAGTTCATCCGTTCCAACCAAGGCACGTGCATCAACCAGCGTCCTCTCGTTCGCAAAGGCGACATCGTGAAGGCGGGCGACATTCTGGCGGACGGTCCGTCCACGGAAATGGGCGAATTGGCGCTCGGCCGCAACGTCGTCGTCGCGTTCATGACGTGGGAAGGCTACAACTACGAGGACGCCATCCTCCTGAGCGAGAAGCTCGTGAAGGAAGACGTGTACACCTCGATCCATATCGAAGAATACGAGTCCGAAGCGCGCGACACGAAGCTCGGACCGGAAGAAATTACGCGCGACATCCCGAACGTCGGCGAAGACGCGCTCAAGAACTTGGATGAGCGCGGCATTATCCGCGTCGGCGCGGAAATCGGCGCGGGCGACATCCTCGTCGGCAAAGTGACGCCGAAGGGCGTAACGGAACTGACGGCGGAAGAGCGTCTCCTCCACGCGATCTTCGGCGAGAAGGCGCGCGAAGTTCGCGATACGTCGCTCCGCGTGCCGCACGGCACCGACGGCATCGTCGTCGACGTGAAGGTGTTCACGCGCGAGAACGGCGACGAACTGCCGCCGGGCGTCAACCAGCTCGTCCGCGTGTACATCGCGCAGAAGCGGAAAATTTCCGAGGGCGACAAGATGGCTGGCCGTCACGGCAACAAAGGGGTTATCGCGCGCATTCTGCCGGAAGAAGATATGCCGTTCCTGCCGGACGGCACGCCGGTCGAAGTCGTGCTCAACCCGCTGGGCGTTCCTTCCCGGATGAACATCGGTCAGGTGCTCGAGGTTCACCTCGGCATGGCCGCGAAGCACCTCGGCATTCATGTCGCGACGCCGGTATTCGACGGCGCGCGCGAATACGACGTGTTCGATACGATGGAAGAAGCCGGCATGCAGCGCAACGGCAAGACGAGACTGTACGACGGCCGCACGGGCGAGATGTTCGAACGCGAAGTAACGGTCGGCGTCATGTACATGATCAAGCTGGCGCACATGGTCGACGACAAAATCCATGCGCGTTCCACGGGACCGTACTCCCTCGTTACGCAGCAGCCGCTGGGCGGTAAAGCGCAATTCGGCGGCCAGCGCTTCGGCGAGATGGAAGTGTGGGCGCTCGAGGCGTACGGCGCGGCGTATACGCTGCAAGAGATCCTGACGGTCAAGTCCGACGACGTCGTCGGCCGCGTGAAGACGTACGAGTCGATCGTCAAGGGCGAGAACGTGCCGGAACCGGGCGTGCCGGAGTCGTTCAAAGTGTTGATCAAGGAGCTCCAAAGCTTAGGCATGGACGTGAAGATTTTGTCGGAGAACGAAGAAGAGATCGAAATGAAAGAATTCGACGACGACGAAGACGTGTCCAACGACAAGCTGAACCTCAATCTCGAAGGATCCGAAGTCGGCATCGAGTAAGCCGCCCCGGATTCCGTTCCGTAAGCCGGAGCAGGCCGCGGTTCGCCGCGGCCGTCCGGTCCATAGATCGATAACAATTGCAGGGAGGGTTGCTCCTTGATGGATGTCAACAACTTTGAGTTTATGAAGATCGGGCTTGCCTCCCCGGACAAAATCCGCTCGTGGTCGCGCGGCGAAGTGAAGAAGCCGGAGACGATCAACTATCGGACGTTGAAACCGGAGAAGGAAGGCTTGTTTTGCGAGAAAATCTTCGGACCGCAGAAAGACTGGGAATGTCACTGCGGCAAATATAAACGCGTTCGTTACAAAGGCGTCGTCTGCGATCGCTGCGGCGTCGAAGTCACGCGCCAGAAGGTGCGCCGCGAACGGATGGGCCACATCGAGCTCGCCGCTCCGGTCTCGCACATCTGGTACTTCAAAGGCATCCCGAGCCGCATGGGTCTCGCGCTCGACATGTCTCCTCGCTCGCTCGAGGAAATCATTTACTTCGCTTCCTATGTCGTAACGGATCCGGGCGATACGCCGCTCGAGAAGAAGCAGCTTCTTTCCGAGAAGGAATATCGCAGCTACCGCGAGAAGTACGGCTACGCGTTCCAAGCGGGCATGGGCGCCGAAGCGGTGAAGAAACTTCTCCAAGACATCGATCTCTCCAAAGAAGTCGATGCGCTGAAGGAAGAGTTGAAAACCGCGCAAGGCCAGCGCCGCAACCGCGCGATCAAGCGCCTCGAAGTGCTTGAAGCGTTCCGCAATTCCGGCAACCAGCCGGACTGGATGATCATGGACGTCCTGCCGGTCATTCCGCCGGAGCTTCGTCCGATGGTGCAGCTCGACGGCGGCCGTTTCGCGACGTCCGACCTGAACGATCTGTACCGCCGCGTCATTAACCGGAACAACCGTCTGAAGCGTCTGCTCGATCTCGGCGCTCCGGACATTATCGTACAGAACGAGAAGCGCATGCTCCAAGAAGCCGTCGACGCGCTCATCGACAACGGCCGCCGCGGCCGTCCGGTGACGGGCCCGGGCAACCGCCCGCTCAAGTCGCTGTCGCACATGCTGAAGGGCAAGCAAGGACGCTTCCGTCAAAACCTGCTCGGCAAGCGCGTCGACTACTCCGGCCGTTCGGTTATCGTCGTTGGTCCGTCGCTTAAGATGTACCAGTGCGGTTTGCCGAAGGAAATGGCGCTCGAGCTCTTCAAGCCGTTCGTCATGAAGGAACTCGTCAACAAAGGGCTCGCGCACAACATCAAGAGCGCGAAGCGCAAAGTCGAGCGCGTATCCCCGGAAGTATGGGACGTTCTCGAAGAAGTCATCAAAGAGCATCCGGTGCTCCTGAACCGCGCGCCGACGCTGCACCGTCTCGGCATCCAAGCGTTCGAGCCGATTCTCGTCGAAGGCCGCGCGATCAAGCTGCACCCGCTCGTATGTACGGCGTACAACGCCGACTTCGACGGCGACCAGATGGCCGTCCACGTGCCGCTGTCCGCCGAGGCGCAAGCCGAAGCGCGCATCCTGATGCTCGCGTCGGGCAACATCTTGAACCCGAAGGACGGCAAGCCGGTCGTTACGCCGTCTCAGGACATGGTCTTGGGCTCGTACTATCTGACCCTCGACAATCCGGAGACGCAGGGCACGGGCTATATTTTCCGCGACGTGAACGAAGTCGTGTCCGCGTACCAGCGCGGCGCGGTAGCGCTCCATGCGCGCGTCGCCATCCCGGTCAAGGCGCTGAAGAAGACGTCTTTCACGGAAGAGCAGGAGAAAGCTCTGCTCATTACGAACGTGGGCAAAATTATTTTCAACGAGATTTTCCCGGAAGACTTCCCGTATATCAACGAACCGACGAAGGCGAATCTCCTGAACGGCGTGGCGGATCACTACTTCATCATGGAGAAGGGCGCCAACGTTCGCGAGCTCATCATGAACGCGCAGTTCAAGGGCGCCGTCGGCAAAGACTATCTCGGGGCGATTATCGCGGAATGCTTCCGTAAATACCATACGACGCAGACGTCGATCATTCTCGACAACATCAAGCAGCTCGGCTTCACGTATTCGACGCGCGCGGGCATCACGATCGCCGTGTCCGACGTAACCGTGCCGCAGGAGAAGGCTCGCATTCTGGCCGAGTCCGAAGAGAAAGTCCGCGTCGTTACGAACCAATACCGCCGTGGTCTCATTACGGACGAAGAGCGTTACGACCGCGTCATCTCGATCTGGTCGAAGGCGAAAGACGAGCTGACGGACATCTTGATGAAGTCGCTCGACAAGTTCAACTCGATCTCGATGATGGTCGACTCCAAAGCGCGCGGCAACAAGTCGCAGATTACGCAGCTCGGCGGCATGCGGGGCCTCATGGCGAACCCGTCCGGCCGGATCATCGAGTTGCCGATCAAGTCGAACTTCCGCGAAGGCCTCACCGTCCTCGAGTACTTCATCTCGACGCACGGCGCGCGGAAAGGTCTCGCGGATACGGCGCTTCGGACGGCGGACTCCGGTTACCTGACCCGCCGCCTCGTCGACGTGGCGCAGGACGTCATCGTCCGCGAAGAAGATTGCGGTACGGACAAAGGCTTCGTCGTCGGCAAAATCCAAGACGGCAAAGAAGTCATCGAGGACTTGTACGACCGGATCGAAGGCCGCTACGCTTTCGAGACGGTGCGCCATCCGGAGACGGGCGAAGTCATCGTCGCGCGCAACCAGCTGATCCGCGACGCGGAAGCGAACGCGATTATCGCGGCGGGCGTCGAGAAACTGCAAATCCGTTCGGTGCTCTCTTGCCGCACGCGTCACGGCGTCTGCAAGAAGTGCTACGGCCGTAACCTCGCGACCGGCGCGTTCGTCGAAATCGGTGAAGCGGTCGGCATCATCGCGGCGCAATCGATCGGCGAGCCGGGAACGCAGCTCACGATGCGTACGTTCCACACGGGCGGCGTCGCGGGCGACGACATCACGCAAGGTTTGCCGCGGATTCAGGAGCTCTTCGAAGCTCGGAACCCGAAAGGCCAAGCGATCATTTCCGAAATCGACGGCGTCGTGAAGGAGATCCGCGAAGCGAAAGACCGCCGCGAGATCGAAGTCGCCGGCGAAGCGGAATCCAGAACGTATTCCGTCACGTACGGTTCGCGTATCCGCGTCACGGTCGGTCAACAGATCGAAGCGGGCGACGAGCTGACGGACGGTTCCATCGACCCGAAAGAAATGCTGCGCATCAAAGGTATCCGCGGGGTGCAGAACTACATCCTGCAGGAAGTCCAGCGCGTATATCGTAACCAGGGCGTAGAAATCAACGACAAGCACGTCGAAGTTATGATCCGCCAGATGCTGCGGAAAATCCGCATCGTCGACGCGGGCGACACGACGCTGCTGCCAGGCTCGTTCGTGGACATCCACGAATACGAAGAGGCGAACCGCGTCGCGCTCATGGCGGACAAAGAGCCGGCCGTCGCGCGTCCCGTCCTGCTCGGGATCACGAAGGCGTCTCTCGAGACGGACTCGTTCCTCTCGGCCGCTTCGTTCCAAGAGACGACGCGCGTCTTGACGGACGCCGCCATCAAGGGCAAAGTCGACCAGCTGCTCGGTTTGAAAGAGAACGTCATTATCGGCAAGCTCATTCCGGCGGGTACGGGGATGTCCCGTTACCGCGGCATTCGGGTCGTCGACCCGAACGCGGCGCCGGAAGAAGGCACGGATGCCGTATCCGAACAGCCGGTAGCCGTCGAGTAATCGATAGCGATTCGAGGCGCGTCCGCCGCTCCGCTTCCGCGGTTTCGGCGGGCGCGATCCGCTCGAATCGGTCTCAATGATTTCCTTCTTGACACGGGCGGCAGCCCGGTGATAATATGTTACAGTGTGCCAAAAAGAATTGGTCTCATGCGAGCTGTTCTTTGGAGGATATTTCAACAATGTCTTATGATGAAGAACTGCGTGGAAGACAACTGCGCATCGGCACGAAGCAAACGACGAAAGCGGTGGAGCTAGGCGCAGCCGCCAAAGTGTTTGTGGCGAAAGACGCAGATCCAAAGCTGACGAGCAAGATTGTTTCGCTGGCGAAGAAGATGGGCGTCGAAGTGGCGTACGTCGATTCTATGAAGCTGTTAGGTAAAGCTTGCGGAATCGAAGTCGGCGCGGCGATGGCTGCTATAGTGAATGAGTGAAACCATGTTTTTGTCCGGGATTCCGAAGACAAAAACATTCTCTTTGTTCACAAATGACTCACCTGGATCTGTGGACTTAAAAATTGGTTTACAAACGTTATTGAAGGAGGTGCAACATACATGCCAACGATTAACCAACTCGTACGCAAAGGACGCAAAGCGAAGGTCGTCAAGTCCAAGTCCCCGGCGCTTCAGAAGGGCTTCAACGCTCTGAGACGCGAAGAGACGGACCTGAGCGCACCGCAAAAGCGCGGCGTCTGCACGCGTGTCGGCACGATGACGCCGAAGAAGCCGAACTCGGCTCTCCGGAAATACGCTCGTGTACGCCTTACGAACCGCGTCGAAGTTACTGCCTACATCGGCGGGATCGGCCACAACTTGCAAGAGCACAGCGTCGTTCTCGTTCGCGGCGGCCGTGTTAAGGACCTTCCGGGTGTCCGTTACCACATCGTTCGCGGCGCGCTCGATACGGCCGGCGTTAACAACCGGATGCAAGCTCGTTCCAAGTACGGCACGAAGCGTCCGAAAGCGAAGAAGTAATATCAAGTCAGCCCGCGTTCAGCGGGAGAGCAAGATCCGAGATCGAGCAAGTCGCAGGCTCGCCGATCTCTAAAACCTATACTAAGTATGAACCGATTGGGAAAGGGGGATAACTATGCCACGTAAAGGTCCTGTTCCGAAGCGCGATGTGCTTCCGGATCCGATTTATAACAGCAAGTTGGTCACTCGTCTTATCAACCGTATCATGATCGACGGTAAGCGCGGCGTCGCTCAGACGATTCTGTACGACGCGTTCGAACTGATTCGTCAACGTACGGGTAACGAGCCGATGGAAGTATTCGAGGCTGCGATCAAGAACATCATGCCGGTGCTCGAGGTCAAAGCACGCCGCGTCGGCGGCGCGAACTACCAGGTGCCGATCGAAGTGAAGCCGGAGCGCCGTACGTCGCTTGGTCTTCGTTGGTTGGTCAACTACGCTCGCAACCGCGGCGAGAAGACGATGACGGAGCGCCTTGCAGCCGAAATCATCGACGCAAGCAACAACACGGGCGCGTCGGTCAAGAAGCGCGAAGATACGCACAAAATGGCCGAAGCGAACAAAGCGTTCGCCCACTACCGTTGGTAATAAACCACAAGAGGTTTGGATAGAAGGGAGAGCAAGCGAATGCCAAGAGCGTTCTCTTTGCAGAACACGCGCAACATCGGCATTATGGCCCACATCGACGCAGGCAAGACGACGACGACCGAGCGCATTCTTTACTTTACCGGACGCGTCCATAAGATCGGCGAGGTTCACGAAGGCGCCGCAACGATGGACTGGATGGAACAAGAACAAGAGCGCGGCATCACGATCACGTCGGCTGCTACGACGGCGCAATGGAAGGGCCATCGCGTCAACATTATCGACACGCCCGGACACGTAGACTTCACAGTCGAGGTTGAGCGTTCCCTGCGCGTGCTCGACGGCGCGGTAGCGGTGTTCTCCGCCAAGGAAGGCGTAGAGCCGCAATCCGAAACCGTATGGCGTCAAGCGGATCGCTACGGCGTTCCGCGGATCGCGTACGTGAACAAGATGGACATCATCGGCGCGGACTTCCTCGGGGCAGTCCAATCGATGAGAGACCGTCTCGGCGCGAACGCAGTTCCGATTCAACTTCCTATGGGCGCTGAAGCGGACTACGTCGGTTATATCGACTTGATCGGTAACGTCGCTTACCGCTTCACGGACGATATGGGCAGCTTGGAGCAATTGAGCGAAATTCCTTCGGAGTATCAAGCACAAGCCGAAGAGCTTCGCAGCCAATTGATCGAAAAGATCGCCGAACTCGACGAAGAACTGACGATGAAGTACCTCGAAGGCGAAGAAATTTCCGTCGACGAGCTGAAGGTCGCTCTGCGTAAAGGCACGGTAGGAGTAAAAATCTTCCCGGTCATCGCAGGTTCTTCCTACAAGAACAAGGGCGTACAACCGATGCTCGACGCGGTTATCGACTACTTGCCGGCTCCGACGGACGTTCCGGATATCCGCGGCGTTCTCGAAGACGGTACGGAAGTCGTTCGGAAATCGGCCGACAACGAGCCGTTCTCCGCGCTCGCGTTCAAGATCATGACGGACCCGTATGTCGGTAAGCTTACGTTCTTCCGCGTATACTCCGGTATTCTCAACTCCGGTTCGTACGTGTTGAACGCAACGAAGGGCAAGCGCGAGCGGATCGGCCGGATTCTTCAGATGCACGCGAACTCCCGCGAAGAGATCCAAGAGGTATACGCAGGCGACATCGCCGCAGCAGTAGGCCTCAAGGATACGATCACGGGCGACACGCTGTGCGACGAGAAAAACCCGGTTATCCTCGAGTCGATGAACTTCCCGGACCCGGTTATCTCCATCGCGGTAGAGCCGAAGTCCAAAGCGGACCAAGACAAGATGGGCGTCGCTTTGACGAAGCTGGCCGAGGAAGACCCGACGTTCCGTTACTACACGGACGAAGAAACGGGCCAGACGATCATCCAGGGTATGGGCGAGCTCCATCTCGAGATCATCGTCGACCGCATGAAGCGCGAATTCAAGGTGGAAACGAACGTCGGCAAGCCGCAGGTTGCTTACCGCGAAACGTTCCGCCAACCGGCGAAAGTCGAAGGCAAGTTCGTACGTCAGTCCGGCGGTCGCGGCCAATACGGCCATTGCTGGATCGAATTCGAACCGCTCGAAGCTGGCTCCGGATTCGTGTTCGAAAACAAGATCGTCGGCGGTGTTGTACCGCGTGAATATATTCCTGCAGTACAAAACGGTATCGAAGAGTCGATGAAGAACGGCGTATTGGCCGGCTTCCCGCTCGTAGATATCAAGGCGACGATCGTCGACGGTTCGTACCACGACGTCGACTCCAACGAGATGGCGTTCAAAATTGCCGGCTCTATGGCGCTCAAAGCGGCGAAAGACAAGTGTAAGCCGGTTCTTCTCGAGCCGATCATGAAAGTCGAAGTTACCGTTCCGGAAGAGTACATGGGCGACGTTATGGGCGACCTGAACTCCCGCCGCGGTCGGATCGAAGGCATGGACAACCGTGCCGGCGCTCAGATCATCCGTGCGAAGGTTCCGCTCTCCGAGATGTTCGGTTACTCGACTACGCTTCGCTCTCGTACGCAAGGTCGCGGCGTGTTCGCGATGGAACTCTCCCATTATGAGGAAGTGCCTAAATCTATCGCAGATGAGATCATCTCGAAGAAGGGCGCCTAATTATACTAATTTTTCTCTAAGGAGGAAATTTCACTAATGGCAAAGGCAAAATTCGAACGTAATAAGCCGCACGTTAACATCGGCACGATCGGTCACGTCGACCACGGTAAAACGACGCTGACGGCAGCAATCACGACGGTATTGTCGAAGAAGTACGGCGGTAACGCTGTAGCATTCGACCAAATCGACAAAGCTCCGGAAGAGCGCGAGCGCGGTATCACGATCTCGACGGCACACGTTGAGTACGAGACGCCGAACCGTCACTACGCTCACGTTGACTGCCCAGGACACGCCGACTACGTTAAGAACATGATCACGGGTGCTGCACAGATGGACGGCGCAATCCTCGTCGTATCCGCAGCTGACGGCCCAATGCCGCAAACGCGCGAGCACATCCTGCTCTCCCGTCAGGTAGGCGTACCGTACATCGTCGTATTCATGAACAAGTGCGACATGGTTGAAGACGAAGAATTGCTCGAGCTCGTCGAGATGGAAATCCGCGACCTGCTGTCCGAGTACGAATTCCCGGGCGACGACACGCCGATCATCCGCGGTTCCGCGCGCGAAGCGCTGCAAAACCCGGACGGCGAGTGGGCTCAAAAAATCATCGAGCTGTTCGAGCAAATCGACACGTACATCCCGACGCCGGAGCGCGATACGGACAAGCCGTTCCTTATGCCGGTCGAGGACGTATTCACGATCACGGGCCGCGGTACGGTTGCTACGGGCCGCGTAGAGCGTGGTGTGGTTAAAGTCGGCGACGAAGTCGAGATCATCGGTCTCGCCGAAGAAACTCGCAAGACGGTCGTTACGGGCGTTGAAATGTTCCGTAAGTTGCTCGACTCCGCACAAGCGGGCGACAACATCGGCGCACTGCTCCGCGGTGTTGACCGTAAAGACATCGAGCGCGGTCAAGTTTTGGCGAAGACGGGTTCCGTTAAGCCGCACACGAACTTCACGGCTCAAATCTACGTCCTGACGAAAGAAGAAGGCGGCCGTCACAAGCCTTTCTTCACGGGCTACCGTCCGCAATTCTACTTCCGTACGACGGACGTTACGGGCATCATCAACCTGCCGGAAGGCACGGAGATGGTTATGCCTGGCGACAACATCACGGTAACGGTTGAGCTCATCGCTCCGATCGCTATCGAAGAAGGTACGCGTTTCGCTATCCGCGAAGGCGGCCGTACGGTTGGCGCTGGCGCCGTTGCAACGATCCAAAAGTAATTCGTTACACATAAGAAGAGTCGATCGGGTTCGCCCGATCGGCTCTTTTTTGCGTCTGATGCCGTTTTGCGCTTTAGGCGGAGTGAGATTTGCATCGATGATGTTGCGCGAAGCTGGCGACGGCACAAATTTTGTGCGGTTCAGGGAAAAGAGCGCAAACGTTGTGCGGTTGGGGAGGAACGGAATGCGTTAGTGAGTCGGAAGTCGGCGGTTACGGGGCCAGCGGTAGCGCAACGCTCCATCAACAGCACAATATTTATGCTGTTAAGGCAAAAGAGCGCAGATTTTGTGCGGTTGGTGTGGAGCGAAATGCGTTAGTGAGCCGGAAGTCGGCGGTTACGAGGCCAGCGGAAGCACATCGCTCCACCGACGGAACAAAATTAGTGCGGTTCAGAGAAAAGCGTGCATACTTTGTGCAGTTGAAGGGGAGCGGAATGCATTAGTGAGCCGGAATTCGGAGGATACGGGGCCTGCGACCGCGCATCGCTCTACAGATAGCACAAAATTAGTACGGTTCGGGGAAAAGAGCGCAAACGTTGTGCGGTTGGTGTGGAGCGAAATGCGTTAGTGAGTCGGGATTCGGCAGTAACAGGTCATGGGGCAGCGAAGCGCTCTGGCAACAGCACAAATTTTGTGCGGTTCAGGGAAAAGAGCGCAAACGTTGTGCGGTTGGGGAGGAACGGAATGCGTTAGTGAGCTGGAAGTCGGCGGTTACGGGGCCAGCGACAGCGCAACGCTCAATCAACAGCACAATATTTATGCTGTTAAGGCAAAAGAGCGCAGATTTTGTACGGTTGGTGTGGAGCGAAATGCGTTAGTGAGCCGGGATTCGGCAGTAACAGGTCATGGGGTAGCGAAGCGCTCTGCTAACAGCACAAAATTAGTGCGGTTCAGGGAAAAGAGCACAAACTTCGTGTGGTTGGGCAGAGCGGAATAGCGTTAGTGAGTCGGGATTGATCGGTAACGGGTCGCGAGACAGCGGTGCGGCTCCACAACCAGCACAGTACTTGTGCTGTTAAGGTAAAAGGGCGCAGATATAGTGCGGTTAGGGACGTGGGCTAGCCAATCGTACGAGAGTTGAACAGGATCAGGGCGCGTACAGCGACGCGTCCGACGCCCCCAGCGTCAGCAGGCTGCCCGAGGCCGCGGAGCGTTGTAGAGACGAAATGAGCAGTATACGGGGCAGCATCCACCAGCTATGCAGAACGGCCAACGACGCGGCTGACACAGGAGGCAGCCAAACGGCGAAGACGCCCGAGATGAGGAAGCCTACGACGAACAAATGCAGCTGAATCGAGCGAAACTGGCGGAACGAGATGGTGGCGGTCGGCAAATAGCCGTACCAAGGCCACGACCGGCTCCACCCGTACCGTGAGGTGTCCGCGCCGCTTTCGTTTTCGCGCGCCAGCAGCAGCTTGGTCACGACACAATAGACCGCTTGCCATAGCCCAAGGGCGAGGACGGAGAACGCCACAGGAACGAGTCCGTCCCAGACGTACGCGGCGGACAGCCAAACGAGCGGGAGTCCGGCGTACAGCAGGGCAATCGGCGCACGGCGTCGAATTTTTTTTAATAGCTTGTATTGATAGATGATTTTATCGGTTTGCGTCTGCACCTCGGCTGCCTCCGCTTGTGCGGTGCGGTTCATGCACTTCGCTTGCCGCTCCCACATATGATATAGGAAATTAAAGGGCCTTGACGCCCTGTCGATTCTCAATTATAGCAAAGTTGCGAAAAAAAAGTTTAGAGATTTGGATGAAAGGCAATACTGGGAGTAAAAAAGGAAAGGTGAGCTGCCCATGAGTGCGCTGCAACCCGAAGAGCTGCCGATGTCCTGCACCTGTATCATTTGCGAACAAACGCGAGCCGAAGGCATTCATATTTGCGGACAATTCATCTGCGCGGACTGCGAGCAGGAGATGGTACGGACGGACGTGAAGGACGAAAAGTACCCGTTCTTCATTATGCAGATGAAACGGGTTTGGTATAAAAAAGACGCCTGACCGATGCGGACTATATCCCATAAAAAGGAGCCTCCCGGGCATGAATCGGGCGGCTTTTTTTTCGCACGGGGACAAGGTAAGATAGAAGCACGAGTTTCAGAGAGGGAGATCGATGGATGGACGAGGCAAGTGCGTATCGGGCGCCGATCGTTGAAGCGCTGCAAGCGTATGCGGCGGGGAGGAAGGCGTCGTTCCATGTGCCTGGACATAAGGCCGGAGCCGCTTTCGCGGCGGAGACGTCCGCTGTGGCGTGGCTGGAGGCGATAGGCGCCTATGACGCGACGGAGCTGCCGGGCTTGGACGATCTGCATGCGCCCGTGGGGGCGATCGCGGAAGCGCAGCGGCTCGCCGCGGACTGTTTCGGGGCGGACCGGACGTATTTCCTCGTCGGCGGCAGCACGGCGGGCAATTTGGCGGCGATTCAGGCGGCCGTCGGGCCGGGGGAGCTGATCGTCATGCAGCGGGACGCGCATAAATCGGCGATCCATGCGCTGATGCTGCGCGGCGCCGGAGCGTCGTTCGTGCCGCCGGACATCGACGAAAGCACGGGGCTTGCCCGCGGCCCGTCGGCTGCGGGGGTGGCTCGTGCGTTGGACGAGCATCCCGAGGCGAAGGCGGTGTTCGTCACGAGTCCGAACTATTACGGGTACGCGGTCGACATCGCCGCCATCGCCGAAGCGGCGCATGCGCGGGGGAAGCCGCTCATCGTCGACGAAGCGCACGGCGCGCATTTCGGCATGCACCCGGCGTTCCCGAACTCGGCGCTGCGTCAGGGGGCCGACGTCGTCATCCAATCGACGCACAAAATGCTTCAAGCGCTGACGATGGGGGCGATGCTGCACGTAAGGGGCGACCGGCTGCCGGCGGAGCGGATCGAGGCGCTGCTGCGCATGCTCCAGAGCTCCAGTCCGTCCTACCCGATCCTTGCATCCCTAGATTGGGCACGCCGGGAGCTCCACGTCCGAGGCGCCGAGGCGTTCGAGGGCGCGCTGCGGGCGATCGAGGAGCTGCACGAGGCGCTGCGGCCGCAACATCGCCGGTTCGCCTCGCTGCGCACCGACGATCCGATGAAGCCGCTGCTGAGCGACCGGGCGGGCGCCTTGTCCGGTTACGCGCTGCTGGACCGGTTGGCGGAGCTCGGCATCTACACGGAAATGGCCACGGAGCGGCATGTCGTTCTCGCGTGCAGCGCGGCGACGCGGGCGGAAGACATGTCGGCGCTGCTCGCGGCGCTGGATGAAATTGATTTGCGAAATCCGGCGAAAAAGAAGGAAAACGCGACGTTTTCCTCGAATAGATACACATGGGGGCCGATTTCTTCGTCCATACCCGTCTTTTTCGACGCAGGGGGCAAGAATTCGCCGTCCGCCGCGGCCGACGTCGTCGAAGTCCGATTGGAGGATGCCGTCGGAATGGCGAGCGCGGAGATGGTCGTACCGTATCCGCCGGGCATTCCGCTGCTGTACCCGGGCGAGACGATCACGCGCGAGGCGGCGGAGACGCTGCTTCGGTTAAGGGAACAAGGCGCGGCGGTACAGGGGCCGAAGGACCATACGCTGCGAATGCTGCGCGTACGGAGGAACCCATTTGACAGCTAGGCAATATACTATGTTAGGAGCCTGCAAGTGAAAGGCTTGTTTATTACATTCGAAGGACCCGACGGGTCCGGCAAAACGACGCAAATGCGAAGGCTCGTCGAGCGGCTGCAAGCGAAAGGCGAGGAAGTCGTCGTCACGAGGGAGCCGGGAGGCACGCCGATCGGCGATCGGATCCGGGAGCTGATTTTGTCTCCGGATCATAAGGAAATGGAAGACCACACGGAAGTGCTGCTGTACGCGGCGTCCCGGGCGCAGCACGTGCGCGAAGTCATCGTGCCGGCGCTCGAAGCCGGAAACATCGTCGTATGCGATCGATTCGTCGACGCGAGCATCGCGTATCAAGGGTACGGACTCGGCATGAAGCCGGAGACGGTGGCGGACATTAACCGGTTCGCGACCGGCGGCCTTCGGCCCGACCGAACGTATTTGCTCGACGTTCCCGTCAGCGTCAGCCGGGAGAGGTTGCTGCGGCGGGCCGGCGCGGCCGGAGGGGCGGCGCTGGATCGAATCGAACAAAAAGAGAGCGCGTATCACGAACGGGTAAGAGAGGGATTCCTGCTGATAGCGAACAACGAGCCGCACCGCGTGCTGCGGGTCGACGCGAACCAAGGCGTGGACGACATCGCGGCGATCATCGAAGCGGATTGCGATCGACTGCTTGCTAAGCGTTAACATGGAGGCTCGGCGGACGCGCGCCGAACGAATTCGCTCAGAGGAGGAATTAGGATGAAATTGGTGATCGCAGTCGTGCAAGACAAGGACAGCAACCGCCTGTCGAACGCATTGATCAAAGAGGGGATCCGCGCCACGAAGATGGCCAGCACCGGCGGCTTTCTGCGCGCGGGGAACACGACGTTCATGATCGGCATCGAAGACGATCGGGTGCAGGACGTGCTCGAGGTCATCAAGGCGAATTGCAAGGTTCGGGATCAACTGGTCACCCCGGTTACGCCGATGGGCGGAACGACGGATTCCTACATTCCGTTCCCGGTAGAGGTGCAAGTCGGCGGCGCGGCCGTGTTTATTATGCCGGTAGAGCGATTCGAACATTTCTAATACACGAACCAATCGGACACGGGGGCGGATACACGTGAAAATTAATCCCGGCATCCGTTCGTTCGGCAAGGAGCCCCTTCGCAACGAAGGGGCTCTTGGCTCCTCGGCGTCCTCTCGCCCGTTCTCCGGTTTTCTGCGGGAAGAGCGGGAAGCGGTTGCGCAGGACGAGCTGTCGAGGCGGATGGAGCGCATCGCGCAGCAAGGCGAGCGGCTCGCCCGCTCGATGACGGTCAGAGAGCTGCGCGAATACAAGCATATGGTACAGAGGTTTCTGGAGGATACGGTGCGCAAAGGCGTCGGCATCAAAGAAACGAGAGGCTGGGACCGCCGCGGCCGGACGAAGCGCTACCAGCTGCTTGATGAAATCGACCGTACGCTGATTTCGATGGCGGACGAGCTGCTGACAACCGAGCAGGGACGGATCGAGCTGCTCGGCAAAGTCGGCGAGATCCGAGGCCTGCTGATCAATTTGTTTTTTTAGGAGCGAGCGCAGGACATGCCATTTCGTGATATTCCCGGTCAGGACCGGGTGAAGTCGCTGCTGCAATCCGCGCTGCGCGCCGGCACCCTGTCGCATGCCTATGTGTTCGAAGGCCCGAGAGGGACGGGACGCAGAGCGACCGCATTGACGCTGGCGCAGGCGCTGCACTGCCGCGAAGGCGGCGGGGACGCTTGCGGCGTTTGCGCGGAATGCCGTAAGATCGCGGGCGGCAACCATCAGGACGTCATCCGCATCGATACGGAAGGCGCGGCGGTCAAGATCGACCAAATTCGAGATTTGCAGAAGCAATTCGCATATAAGACGACGGGCGAAAACCCGCGCGTATATATAATAGAAGAAGCGGAACGGCTCACGCCGCAGGCGGCGAACGCGCTGCTGAAATTTTTGGAAGAGCCGACGTCCGCGACGGTGGCGCTGCTGCTGACGGAGAATGCGCAGGCGCTGCTGCCGACGATTCTTTCCCGCGCGCAGCGGCTCGTCTTCCTGCCGCTTCCGCCGGAGACGATGGAGCGGGCGCTGCTCGAGGAAGGGCTGCCTCCGGCGCTCGTAAAGCCGGCGGTGCGCCTCGCATCGGGCCTGGACTCCGCCCGTGAGCTTATCCAATTAAATTGGTTTGCAGAAATCAGAAACGCAGTGTTACAATTGGCTAAGGAGTCTTCGCGCGGCTTTGCCGCGGCCATGCTGGCCGGACAGGCGATCGCCGGAAAGGGCGAAACTTCGGAGCACCTCGATACGTTGTTCGATCTATTCGCGCTTTGGTGCAAGGATATGATTTTGCTGCAACGGAAACAGACCGATTCGGTCGTGTTCATAGATCAATTGGAGTTTCATGCGAAGCAAGCCGTGTCGAAGCCCGCCCAGCATTGGGTGGCGGTCATGGACGAAGCGCTGAGGGCCAAGCGTCGCCTTCGCGCGCATGCAAACCCCCAGCTTGTCCTTGAACGGTTTTTATATGCGTTGCAAGGAGGGACATGATGGAGACTTACCAAGTCGTAGGCGTCCGCTTCAAAAAAGCGGGCAAAATATATTACTTCGATCCGAGCGACCTGCCGGTCGAAGACCACGAGAACGTCATCGTGGAAACGGCGCGCGGCGTGGAATACGGTAAAGTCGTGATCGGGCGCAAAACGGTCCGCGAATCCGACGTCGTGCTGCCGCTCAAGCGGGTCATCCGCATCGCCGATCACAACGACGCTAAGGTCGTCGACGACAACAAGGCGGCCGCGCGGAACGCGTTCGACATCTGCGTCGGGAAAATTCGCGAGCACGGGCTGAAGATGAAGCTCGTCGACGTCGAATATACGTTCGACCGCAATAAAGTGATCTTTTACTTTACGGCGGAAGGCCGGGTCGACTTTCGCGAACTCGTGAAGGATTTGGCCGGCGTGTTCCGGACGCGTATCGAACTGCGCCAAATCGGCGTCCGCGACGAGGCGAAGCTGCTCGGCGGACTCGGTCCGTGCGGACGCATCTTATGTTGCTCCTCTTGGCTGGGCGATTTCGAGCCCGTGTCGATCAAGATGGCCAAAGATCAAAATTTATCGCTCAACCCGACGAAAATTTCGGGGCTGTGCGGAAGACTGATGTGCTGCTTGAAATTCGAACATGACAACTACGAAAGCGTGAAGCAGGATCTCCCGTCGGTCGGAGCGCGCGTCATCACGTCGCTCGGAGCGGGCGTCGTCGTCAGCATTAACCCGAATGCGAGAACGGTCAGCGTTCGGGTAGCGGAAGCCGGCAACCGAGTGAACGAATTTCCGCTTGACGACGTCGTGGAGCAAGAAGCGTAAGGGTTGTCGTATTCCAGGGGTGGAACGGTGGAGGAGAGAAAAGAGCTGTACGACCAAGTGACGCATTTGGAAGAATCGTTCGCGAAGCTTGGCGCCGAATTGACGGGTCTTCGCAAGCAAATCGTGCTGCTGCTCGAAGAGAACAAGCGGCTCAGCATAGAAAATCGCCAGCTGCGCAAAATACTGCGCAAAGAGAACGGCGCGGCGGAGGACGAACCGGCCGCCGCCCCGCCTTCGCCGGCGCAGGAACCCCCGCAGTCGAGCGACGTGTCCGGCTCCGTCGGAGAAGGCTACGACAATTTGGCTCGGCTGTATAACGAAGGGTTTCATATTTGCAATGTGTACTACGGACACCTTCGGACGGAAGGCGACTGCTTGTTTTGTTTATCTTTCTTTCATAAGTAACGGAAGAACCGTAGGACGTAAAGCGCCTGCGGTTTTTTGCGATTTTGCCGACTCGAGGGCGAGGAGGAAGGAATGGCGTAATGGAGACGGAACGCGTAATGCTGCAGCCGGGAGAGAGGCTGGACGATTTACTGACGCAGGATTTGAAAATCATTCAGAGCGACGAGGTGTTCAGCTTTTCGTTGGACGCCGTCTTGCTCGCTCGATTTTGCTCGGTTCCGCCGAGAGGCGCGATCGTCGATTTATGTACCGGCAACGGGGTCATCCCGCTGCTGCTGACGACGCGGACGAACGCCTTCGTGGCGGGGGTCGAAATTCAGCCCCGGCTCGCCGACATGGCGCAGCGGAACGTGGCGCTGAACGGTCTGGAAGGCCGCGTGCGCATCGATCTCGGCGATTTGAAGACGTATCACGAGACGGCGGGGCATGGCGCCTTCGATCTCGTCACCGTCAATCCGCCGTATTTGCCGGCGTCGTCCGGGGAGCATAAAGAGAACCCTTATATCGCCGCCGCCAGGCACGAGATCCATGCGACGCTGGCGGATGTGGCGGCTGCGTCCGCGCGTCTCGTCAAATCGGGCGGGAAGGTGGCGATGGTGCACAGACCGTCGCGGCTGGCGGACATCGTCAGCGAATTCCGGGCCGTTCGGCTCGAGCCGAAGCGGATGCGCTTCGTTCACCCGAAGCGCGGCCAGGAGGCGAACATCGTGCTCGTCGAAGCGCTGAAGGACGGCAAGCCGGAGCTGCGGCTGCTGCCGCCGCTGTTCGTGCACGAGGAGGACGGGACGTATACGCAGGAGCTTCTCGATGTCTTTTATGGCAGGAAACGGCAGTTGGACGACGGACAAGCTACATAAGGAAGGAGAGGAAACGGCATGCCGAGTTCGGAGCAGGACGCGCGGGTGCAGCGCAGTTTCAAAGACGGGGATCTAACAGCGTACGGTACGCTCTATTTAGTCGGAACGCCGATCGGCAATTTGGACGACATGTCGGTTCGGGCGGTGCGTATTTTAAAGGAAGCGAATTGGATCGCGGCAGAGGATACGCGGCAGACAAGAAAGCTGCTGACGCATTTCGACATCCCCGGACGACTCGTATCGTACCATGAACATAATAAAGAGAAGAGCGGGGAGTCGCTGATCGAGAAGCTGCTCGCCGGCGAAACGGTAGCGCTCGTGAGCGACGCGGGGCTGCCCGCGATTTCCGATCCGGGCGCCGACGTCGCGGCGGCGGCGATCGAACGGGGCATCCCGGTCGTGCCGATTCCCGGCCCGAACGCGGCGTTGACGGCGCTGATCGCGTCCGGACTGCCGACGGACCGGTTCACGTTCGTCGGCTTCCTGCCGCGCGAGAAGAAGAAGGCGGCGGCGGAGCTTGCCCGTTGGTCGCGTCATCCGGCGACCATGATTTTCTACGAGGCGCCGCATCGAGTCGTCGCGACGCTGCGGCTCATGCTAGAAGCGTGGGGCGACCGCCGCTGCGTTCTGGCGCGGGAGCTGACGAAGCGGTACGAGGAATTCGCGAGGGGGACGCTCGCGAGTTGCCTGCGCCACGTGGAGGAGACCGGGCCGCTGGGCGAGTATTGCGTGCTCGTCGAAGGAGCCGCCGATTCGGGCGCGGACGAGGAGCCGGCGGCGGCGTGGTGGGCGGACCTTAGTCCGGCCGAACACGTAGCCGCGTACGAAGAGCGCGACGGAGTAACGCATAAGGAAGCTCTCAAGCTGGCCGCGACGGATCGGGGCGTGCCGAAGAGGGAGCTGTACAATGCGATTCACCAGGGCGGACGCGACGAATGATCGACAAAAAAAATTGCCTATGATTCGGGAACGAATCATAGGCCAATAAGGAGATATAAAAAGGTTAGAATTAACAAGTTCGGTAAAGCTATTATAACCTATTTTTCTTATTTTGTCACAGGGGTAGGCATTTCTTTTAAGCATTCGTTGCAAACAATTTTGCCTTTGAAATACGTGACGTTGTCGGCATTGCCGCAGAAGATGCATGCGGGCTCGTATTTCTTGAGCATGATGCGCTCGCCGTCCACGTAAATTTCCAAAGCGTCCTTTTCGCCGATGCCCAGCGTTCTGCGGAGTTCGATCGGAATGACAACTCGGCCCAATTCGTCAACCTTTCGGACAATACCCGTGGATTTCATCATATAGCATACTCCTCTCAAACTTTAAAAAATATCGTAGAAAAATAAAATCGTCATAATTCGACATAATTCTTACTTGCTACTATGATACCAAGCATTCCCATAATAGTCAACGAAGAATGACGCGTTTCAATTAGTCCTTGTTAATATAAGGTTTTTGAGGATTTCTTGCAACAAAAATTCATATTTTTCGACACCGTCATTCGACAAGAAGTTCAGAAAGGCATGTCGAAATCTGTCGATTGAGGGATGAAACGAGGAGGTACGGAGATGAACGCCTGGCCGGAGGAGAAAGTTTTCAAGGATCCAGTACATAAGTACATTTATGTTCAAGAGCCCGTCATTTGGGATTTGATCAACACGCGCGAATTTCAGCGGCTTCGCCGCATTCGGCAGCTGGGAACCTCCTATTTTACGTTCCACGGGGCAGAGCACAGCCGATTCTCTCATTCCCTAGGCGTCTATGAAATTACCCGCAAAATTATTAGTCAGTTCGAACGAAACCGGTTCGAGGATTGGCCGGAAGAGGAGCGGCTGCTGTGCTTGTGCGCGGCGCTGCTGCACGACGTCGGACACGGACCGTTCTCCCATTCGATCGAGACGGTGTTCGGGGAGCATCACGAGGAGTGGACATGCCGCATCGTGCAAGGCGACACGGAAGTGAACCGAGTGCTGCGAAGCGTCGACCCGTCGTTCCCGGACCGCGTCGCCAGCGTGATCTGCAAGACTTATCCGAAGGAGATCGTCGTGTCGCTCGTCTCCAGCCAGCTTGACGCGGACCGAATGGATTATTTGCTCCGCGACGCGTACTGCACGGGCGTCAACTACGGCATGTTCGACCTCGAGCGCATTTTGCGCGTGCTCCGGCCGTACCGGGAGCAAATCGTCGTGAAAGAAAGCGGCATGCACGCGGTAGAGGATTACTTGATGTCCCGTTACCAGATGTACTGGCAGGTGTATTTCCATCCCGTCACGCGCAGTTCGGAAATCGTCCTCCGCAATATCTTCACGCGAGCGAAACAATTATATGAAGAAGGGCGTTCGTTCCGCTTTCTTCCGGATCCGCTGCGAAGGCTGTTCGAAGGCGCGCTGGACACGGAGCATTATTTGATGCTCGACGAGGCGCTCGCCCAGACGGCGTTCGCGATGTGGATGAACGAACCGGATCCCGTGCTGTCCGACTTGTGCCGCCGATTCTTGCAGCGCAAGCTGTTCAAATACGCGACGCCCGCGGAGCTGAACGACGAGCTGCTCGACCGGCTGCGGGAGTCCATCCGGCGGGAAGGCTATGACCCGGCGTATTACCTCCAAGTCGATTTCCCGAAAGATTTGTCGTACGATGTATATCGTTCGGGAAGCTCGACGCACCGAAAACCGATTTATTTGTTGAAACGCGACGGTTCGCTTGTCGAAATCAGCGAGGTGTCCGACATCGTCCGCTCGATCAGCGGCACGCAGTCGGGGAAGCATCACATTTATATGCCGGAGCCGATGCTGACGCCCGGCAGCCCGTTCATTACGGCGGAAACTGAAGCATGGCTGAAAGGAGAATGACAACCGCATGATTACGGATACGCATACACATTTGGACCACCCAAGCTTCGAGGGAGAGCGAGACGACATCGTTCGACGCGCGAACGAAGCCGGCGTGACGCGCATCATTAATATCGGCTGCAACCGGGAGACGATTCCGACGACGCTGGCGCTCGCGGAAACGTACGACTGCGTCGAGGCGGTCGTCGGCTGGCACCCGCAGGACGCGTACGATTTCAAACCCGAAGATTTGGATTACATCGAGCATCTGGCGAGAACGCACCCGAAAGTCGTCGCTCTCGGCGAAATGGGCCTCGATTATTATTGGGACACGACGCCGAAGGACGTGCAGCATCGCGCGTTCCGCGAACAAATCCGGCTCGCGCGGAAGCTCGGCATGCCGATCGTCATCCATAATCGGGACGCGCATGCCGATGTCGTTGCCATATTGCGCGAGGAGAAAGCATATGATGTAGGGGGCGTCATGCACTGTTTTTCGGGAAGCTGGGAAACGGCGCAGCTTTGTTTGGACATGAATTTTTATCTTTCCTTCGGCGGACCGGTCACGTTCAAGAACGCGAAACAGCCGAAGGAAGTGCTGGCAAGGACTCCCATTGAAAGGCTGTTAGTGGAAACCGATGCCCCATATCTGACGCCTCATCCGTACCGAGGGAAACGGAACGAAACCGGGTACGTGCGTTTGGTGGCGGAGACGGCGGCGGAGATCAAAGGCATGACGTTGGAGCAATTCGCCGCCCAAACGACCGCGAATGCGGCTAATGTATTTCGTCCCAAACAAGAAAGGGGGAGAGAAGCGGATAAATAGGTTAAATTGGCGCGTTCGGGGTGGCTTCCATTGCTGAAACGGACACTTTTGTCCGTTTTTCGGCGGAATCCATCGATTTCGGAGGTTTACGTGCACTTTACAATCAAGGCTTGCTCCCTTTATGATACTTAACAGACACCGAATGCAAAAAGATTTGCAACATATTTCCAGTATCGCTGAGTTTCCCGACGGGCTTCGCCAGAAGCGCGTCGCCAGGGGAAACGGGGGAACCGCATCGGATGCTTCCGCAAGGGGCATCTAGGGGTGAATTTTCGATCCGGGCGCCATGCCCGAGCTCGAGATAGGGCCACTCTCCGGTCCGAATCCGACAGCTAACCTCGTAAGCGTTACGAGAGAGGCAATCGTCCGTGCTTGCATCAAGCACTCTTTTCGACCATCGAAAAGCCGGGTACGAGTCCTCTTCGTCCGGCTTTTTATTTTTCGGCGGAGCGATTGCCTCACACTAAAATATTAGTCGCGTCGACCTTTGCACCTGAGATGACAACTCACGTACAAGGCGGGACTATGTAAGGAGGACTGTGTAATGGGAGCACTTCCTGTAAAGGAGACCCATGAGGAAAGTCTGTCCGGCATGTCTTACGCATGGCGATGGGCTCGCGCTCATAAGAAGGCTTTCGTGTCAATCGTCGCAGGCATTCTTGCGACGGGATTTCTTTTCTCGGCGATGGTGTACGGCACGCAGATGAAGCGTGTATCCATTATTGCCGACGGTCAGACGATCGAAGTCGTGACGACGGCGGAGAGCGTGGCAGAAGTGTTAAGGGAGCAAGGCATCGAAGTCGGGGAGCACGACGAATTGTCGCTGCCGCCCGAGGCGGATTTGAAGAACGGCGCCGCGGTGGAAATCGAGCGTGCGTTCGCAGTGAACGTTGCAGTAGACGGCAAATCCGTCGACATATACACGACCCCTTCGCGAGTAGGGGACGTGTTGAAGGAAGCCGGCATCGAGCTCGGTCCGCTCGATAAGGTCGAGCCGGCGTTGACGGAGCATCTGACCGCGGAAGCAACCGTCCAAATCGTCCGCGTTCAGCGGGTCGTCGAGGAGACGGAGCATAAGCTTCCGTTCGACACGGTGAAGAAAGAAGACAAGACGCTCCCCAAGGGCAAGGAGAAAGTTGTCCAACAGGGCCAGGAGGGCGTGCTTGTTAAAAAGATCGAGAAAATATATGAAGACGGCGTCCTCGTTTCCGAGCAGGTGTTGGAGAAGACGGTCGAGCAAGAAAGCCTTGCGAAGGTCGTAGCCGTCGGAACGAAGGTCGAGCCTAAGCCGGTCGCGAACGCGATCGCGGTGCTGTCGGCCGAAACCCAACAGGTTTCGCTGAACGGCATGACATTCGGTGTCAAGGGCGTTCTGAAGAACGTCACGTTAACGGCGTATTCGGCCGGTCCCGCGTCGACTGGGAAACAGAAGGGCGACAAAGGATACGGCATTACCGCCTCCGGCACGACCGTCACGGAAGGCCGGACGATCGCGGTCGATACGAGCGTCATCCCGATGGGATGGTGGGTATATATCGACGGCATCGGTTTCCGCCGGGCAGAGGATCGCGGCAGCGCAATCAAAGGCAAGAAGATTGACGTGTACTTTGATAGCGAGTCGCACGCCCGCAAATTCGGTACGAAATCAGGTTATACGGTATATGTCATCGGACCGAAGAAGCCGATTTAAACTCGGACGCATTCGGCTCGCCGATGCGCGAAAGGGTCGCTTATCAGAAGCGGCCCTTTTGTCTTTGGGCCGAACGGGGTACAATACAGGGGACAAGATGCGAGGAGCGCGGAACATGATCAAGGAAGTCATCGTGGTCGAAGGCAAACACGATACGACGGCCGTGAAGCGGGCGGTCGACGCGGATACGATCGAGACGGGCGGCTCGGCCGTCGGCAAGGACGTATTGGCGCGGATCGAGCTGGCCCAGCGGAAACGGGGCGTCATTATTTTAACGGATCCGGACCATGCGGGAGAGCGCATTCGTTCGATCGTCTCGAGCAAGGTGCCGGGCTGCAAGCACGCTTTCCTCGCGCAGGAGGAAGCGATGCTGAACGACGATATCGGCATCGAGAACGCGAAGCCGGAGGCCATACGCGAGGCGCTCGCCGCGGTGCGGACGGAGGCGGAAGCCGTCGGCACCGACTTCGGCTGGCCCGATTTGTACGCCGCCGGTTTGGCGGGCACGGAGGGGGCCGCGCGCCGCCGTCTGCTCGTCGGACGGAGGCTGCGCATCGGGTACGCGAACGCGAAGACGTTCCTTAAGCGATGCGCCATGTTCGGCATTTCGCGGGCCGAGGTGGCGGCCGCGCTGGCCGCTTGCACGGCGGCCGCGGGCGCCGGCGGCGATTCCGAGGACGAAAGGAAGGGGCTCGGCTCATGACGGAGCGGACGGAGTTGACCGGACGGACGGACGCCGTCGAACGGTCGGATAAAGAAGGCATCGGCTCGCCGCGCAAGACGAAAGAGCTGCTGCAGAAATACGGGTTTTCCTTCAAGAAAAGCTTGGGGCAAAATTTCCTCATCGACGGCAACATTTTGCGGAACATCGCGGCTGCGGCACGGCTCGGCCCGAAGAAGGGCGTGCTGGAAATCGGTCCGGGCATCGGCGCCTTGACCGAGCGGCTCGCGCAGCAAAGCGGGCGCGTCGTCGCCATCGAAATCGACCAGCGCTTGCTGCCGATGCTGCAGGACTCTCTAGCCGGCTACGATAACGTGACGGTCGTCCACGGGGACGTGCTGAAGGTCGATTTGGCGGCGCTGTTCCGCGACCAATTCGAAGGCATGGAATCGGTCTCCGTCGTGGCGAACTTGCCGTATTACATCACGACGCCGATCGTCATGAAGCTGCTCGAGGAGCGGCTGCCGCTCGAATCGATCGTCGTCATGGTGCAGAAGGAGGTCGCAGACCGGTTCGCGGCGGCGCCGGGCACGAAGGATTATGGCAGCCTGTCGGTCGCGGTGCAGTATTACGCCGTGCCCGAAGTCGTCATGAAGGTACCGCATTCGGTCTTCATCCCGCAGCCGAACGTCGATTCGGCGGTCGCGAAGCTGACGATGCGGGACAAGCCCGCCGCCGACGTTGTCGACGAGAAGCTATTCTTCGACGTCGTGCAGGCGGCGTTCGCCCAGCGGCGGAAGACGCTGCTCAACAATCTGCAGCAGCGGTTTTTCGCGGACGCCGGCGGTAAGGACGACTGCCGCGCCTTCTTAGAGTCGTGCGGCATCGCGCCGGAGCGGCGCGGGGAGACGTTGTCGCTCGCCGAGTTCGCGACGATCGCCAATCGGCTCGCGGATCGACGAACTGCGGAATAACGGCGCCGAACCGGTGCGAAACGCACCAAATGCCTACGCTGGCCATAGGATAGCGTAGGAGGGATGAACATGAAGATTGGCGACTATGTCGTCCGCAAATCGTACGGGAAAGACGTCTTGTTTCGGATTCAAGAAATCACGGGCCGGCAAGCCGTCTTGAAAGGCGTGCTGTATCGGCTCTTGGCGGACGCGCCGCTCGACGATTTGGAGGAGGCGAAAGAACCCGAGGAGGAAGAATTTCGGGGAGGATCCCTCTTTCCGCGTAACCGGCTGAATTTGCCCGGCGTCAAGCCCGCCGCAGAGCCGTACTTCGACGTGCCCGGCACCGTCCTGCACCTCGACGGAGACCGCACGTATTTGAAGAAGAGCATCGCCGTATACAACGAGCTTCAAATTCCCGCGGAAGGATATCATCTTCGCGAAGAGGAGATGGCCGACGCGCTGACGAAGCTGCTCCCGCGCGTACAGCCGGACATCGTCGTCATCACGGGCCATGACGCGATTCTGAAGCATCGGTTCGACGGCGACAAGCACAACATCCGCAATTATAAAAATTCGATGCACTTCGTTCAGGCGGTGCGCGTCGCGCGCGCGTACGAGCGGAACCGCGACATGATGACGATCGTCGCCGGCGCCTGCCAATCGCACTTCGAAGCGCTGCTCCAAGCGGGAGCGAATTTCGCGAGCTCTCCGGCGCGCATCTTGATCCATGCGCTCGATCCGGTGTATATCGCCGCGAAATCGGCGTTCACGCCCGTCCGCGAAACGGTAAACATTTACGATATGATTACGCACACGGTCAGCGGCCTCAAGGGGATGGGCGGCATCGAGACGCGAGGCAACTTCCGGATGGGTTTGCCCCGAATCGGCTCGGAATCGTAAAAAAATTTCGCATATCCGTTGACAATTCGTAAATACCGCTGATATAATATTCCGTCCATTTGACAAGGACCACCTCTTTGGGGTATAATACCTAAGGAAAGAGGTGGTAGTTGACAATGGCCAAGAATGCGCTGTTGGAAATCAAGAAGAGCCTTGAGGCTCACGTCGGCCAGCAAATCACGCTTCGCGCGAACGGCGGTCGTCGGAAAACGATCGAACGCACCGGTGTTTTGGAGGAAACCTACCCTTCCGTGTTCATTGTCAAACTGGACCAAGAACAGAACGCTTTCAAACGTGTCTCTTATAGTTACGCCGACATTTTAACGGAAACCGTCGAGGTGACCGTGCGCGGCGATAACGATGGACAAGTTCGCATCACCTACATCCAAGCATAGCCGCCAAAGTTGGTTTCTTTTTTGAAAACGGCAAGGCCCGGACATCCCGGACCTTGCCGTTTTTTCGCTTCCCGGCCAGCCGTTCCCGCCCCCCGCGCCGCATGTCCGGTCGAACGCCGACGCATACTAGCGGTAAGACAATTCGGAAGCGATCCATTCCGACACGAGGGAGGCGGTGAACCGATGGCACGGAGAAGAAGAGGCGTCATGTCCGAAGAGCTGAAATACGAGCTGGCGAAAGACTTAGGCTTCTACGATACGGTGCAGAAGGAAGGCTGGGGCGGCATTCGCGCGAAGGACGCCGGCAACATGGTCAAGCGGGCGCTCCAAATCGCCGAGAAGACGCTTGCGGAGCAGGCTCGGCAGGGCGGCGGGACGGCGGTCGCGACTCGTCCTGCGGCGCAGCCGACGGCGTTCGCTTCGACGGCGAACGCGCGGCCGACGGGGCCGATGCCGGCGTCGTCTCCAGCGCAGCCGATGCCCGCGTACGCGCAAAGCGCCGCGGCGACGGGCTCGCCGGCGGCGGGGCGCTATCGCTCGTAAGGCGACGAATTCAAACCTACGGAAGGAGCGGCGGGGCTTGTCCCCGCCGCTCCTTTTTTGCATCCCGGCTCATGTGGTACACTTATGGACATGTATGCAGAATCAGGAAGGCGGTGACGGCGCAGTTGAAAATTTACGAGAAGGCTCCCGCCAAGATCAATTTGTCTTTGGACGTGCTGCGCAAAAGGGAAGACGGGTATCACGAAGTCGAAATGATCATGACGATGGTCGACTTGGCCGACCGCCTGGAGATGGAAGAGCTGCCGAGGGATACGATCATCATTTCCAGCCAAGCCGGCTACATTCCGTTGGACGAGAAAAACTTGGCGTTCCAGGCGGCCAAGCTCGTCAAGGACCGATGCGGGGTCGACAAGGGCGTGTACATCCACCTAGATAAGCGAATTCCCGTATCCGCGGGGCTCGCCGGGGGAAGCACCGACGCGGCTGCGACGCTCCGCGGGCTGAACCGGCTGTGGCGGCTGGGCCTCACGGACGACGAGCTGCGCCTCATGGCCGAAGAGCTCGGCTCGGACGTGCCGTTCTGCGTGACGGGCGGCACCGCGATCGCGCGGGGGCGGGGCGAGAAGCTCGAGCCGATTCCGGCGCCGCCGCCGTGCTGGGTCGTGCTCGTGAAGCCGCCGATCAACGTGTCGACGGCGGACGTCTACGGGCGCTTCCGCGTGAACGAGATCAAGCGGCGCCCGCAGACGCAGGCGATGATTCAAGCGATCGAGCGGGGAGACTTCGCCGGCGTGTGCGCGTCGCTCGGCAACGTGCTCGAGGACGTCACCATCTCTCTCCATCCGGAGGTCCGCTACATCAAGGAAGCGATGCTTCGCCTCGGCGCCGACGGGGCGCTGATGTCGGGCAGCGGACCGACCGTATTCGCGCTCGTCCAGAAGGAATCGAAGCTGGCGCGGGTGTACAACGGGCTGCGCGGATTTTGCCGCGAAGTGCACGTCGTGCGACTTTTGCCGGCCCCTCTTGAACAAAAACGGACATAAGTGATATATTTTCATTATAATGTTCGGAATTTGCTAGTTTTTCTGGAAAGTTCAAGGGGGGATAGAGGTGAAAAAGTTGAAAAGAAGCGCTCGTCTCGTGGAGATGACGCAGTACTTGCTGTCCAAACCTCATGTCCTCGTACCCTTGACCGTGTTTGCGGACCGGTACGGCTCGGCGAAATCGTCGATCAGTGAAGATTTGACGATCATTAAAGAGGTATTCGAAACCGAAGGCATCGGGGAGCTGCACACGCTCGCCGGCGCGGCGGGCGGCGTCAAATTCGTGCCCAAGATGCCGCGGCAGGCGGCGCTGCAGCTGGTGAACGGCGTATGCCGCTTGCTGGAGCAGCCGGAGCGGCTGCTGCCGGGCGGATATTTGTTCATGTCGGATATCTTGGGGCAGCCGTCCATTATGAACGAGATCGGGCGGACGTTCGCGTCCGTCTTCGGCGACCGGCCGATCGACGTCGTCATGACGGTAGAGACCAAGGGCATCCCGCTCGCCTACGCGACCGCGGCGCATTTGAATCTCCCGGTCGTCATCGTGCGGCGCGACCCGAAGGTGACGGAAGGTTCGTCCGTCAGCATCAACTACGTCTCCGGCTCGAACAAACGAATCCATACGATGACGCTGGCGCGAAGGGCGCTGAAGTCGAAGTCCAACGTGCTGATCGTCGACGATTTCATGCGCGCGGGCGGCACGGTTCGCGGCATGATGGATTTGCTGCAGGAGTTCGAGGCGACGGTGCAAGGCGTCGGCGTGCTCGTCGAGGCGGGCGGCGTCGGCGAGGACGAGCTGCTGGTGGACGACTACGTGTCGCTCGCGCGGCTCGCGCGCGTCGATCCGAAGACGCGGGAAATTTTGATGGTGCCCGGAAACTATTTCGAGGAGGGAACGAACGAATGAATCCTGTCGTCATTTCCACGAAGGAAGCCCCGGCGGCGATCGGACCGTACGTGCAGGCGATGCGCGTCGGCAACCTCGTCTTCACGTCGGGCCAAATTCCGCTGACCGCGGAAGGCGTGATGGTCGAAGGCGGCATGGCGGAGCAGACGCGCCAAGTCATCCGGAACCTGAAAGCGGTCGCCGCGGCGTGCGGCGTCACGCTGGCGCAAGCCGTCAAAGCGACGGTATATTTGAAGGACATGAACCGATTCGCGGAATTCAACGCCGTCTACGAAGAGATGTTCGAAGGCCACAAGCCGGCCCGCACAACGGTCGAAGTCGCGCGGCTGCCGAAAGACGCCCTCGTCGAAATCGAACTCGTGCTGGCGCTGCCGGAGGCGTAATTTACGCGTTTCGCAGAAATTTGCGAATTATATAACGCTTTCTGAATATTTATAAAAAAAAGTGAGGGAGTCTCAAGAAATTGGAAGGAATTTGCTCAGAAGTGTGGAATATTACACCATGTCCTTTTTTTCGAAAATGATAAGGTGGTGACCTAACGTGCAAATTACCGATGTGAGACTCCGCCGCGTGAACAGCGAAGGGCGTATGAAAGCGATCGCATCCATTACGATCGACAACGAATTCGTCGTTCACGACATCCGCGTGATCGACGGAAACAACGGAATGTTCGTCGCGATGCCGAGCAAAAGGACGCCGGACGGTGAATTCCGGGACATTGCTCATCCGATCTCTTCGACCACTCGGGAAAAGATCCAAGCTGCCGTTCTTGCGGAGTATGACCGGGCGGCATCCGAGGACGACGTGATCGAAGAAGGAGCGTAAATAACGGATATGACGGGGGGGGCCGACGGCCCTCTCTTTTCTTTTTGCACAAAGTGAGATATGATTTCATGTGGGAAATCGGAACTTGACGAAATAGCGGCATATCGAATCGATGAACTTTTCGATGATCGACTTTCCATAATTTATAAATACAGCGGCCTTCGGGGAAAGGGGAGTTTGCTCGGACATGAACGTGATGGGCGTCATTTTGGCGGCGGGCCTTGGCAAACGCATGAAATCGAAACTGCATAAGGTGCTGCACCCGGTGTGCGGGAAGCCGATGCTGGAGCATGTGCTCGACGCGCTCGACGGATCCGGCGTCGGCCGCAAGGTCGTCGTCGTCGGCCATGGAGCCGACGCGGTGCGCTCGGCGCTCGGCGATCGGGTCGAATACGCGATGCAGTCGCAGCAGCTCGGCACGGGCCACGCGGTGCGCGTCGCGGAGCCGCTGCTCGGCGGCGAGGACGGCGTCACGGTCGTCGTCTACGGCGACACGCCGCTGCTGACGGCGCGTTCCATCCAGGGCATGCTTCAGCTGCACCGGGAATCGGGAGCGGCCGCGACGCTGCTGACCGCCGTATTCGGCAACCCGACGGGGCTCGGCCGCATCGTCCGCGGCGCGGACGGCACGATCGAACGCATCGTGGAGGAGAAGGACTGCAGCCTTGAAGAGCGCGGCATCCAGGAAATCAACGCGGGCGCGTACTGCTTCGACAACCGGAAGCTGTTCGAGGCGCTGGCCAAGGTGACGAACGACAACGCGCAAGGCGAATATTATTTGACGGACGTGATCGGATTATTCCGCTCGGCCGGCGACATCGTGCAAGGCTACTGCACGAGCGACCCCGACGAGGCGTTCGGGGTGAACGACCGGATCGCGCTGTCGGAGGCGGAGCGGCTCATGCGGCTGCGCATCAACCGCGGGCATCAAGCGGAAGGGGTCACGATCGTCGATCCGGCTTCGACGTATATCGACGCGGGCGTGACGATCGGAAGCGACACGGTCATTTATCCGGGCACCGCGCTGCGCGGGCGCACGCGCATCGGCTCCGACTGCGCGATCGGCCCGAACAGCGACATTCTCGATTCGACGATCGAAGACGGCGCGACGGTGAAGCATTCGGTGCTGGATAAAGCGGCGGTCGGACAGCGGACGTCCGTCGGACCGTTCGCCAACCTGCGTCCGGGCACCCGTCTCGGCAAGGACGTGAAGATCGGCGACTTCGTCGAGATCAAGAGCTCGACGATCGACGACGGGTCGAAAGTGTCGCACCTCGCGTACGTCGGCGACGCGCGCGTCGGCAAAGACGTCAACATCGGCTGCGGCGCCATCACGGTCAACTACGACGGCTTCTCGAAGTTCGAAACCGTCATCGAGGACGGGGCGTTCGTCGGCAGCAACGTTAACTTGGTCGCGCCGGTCAACATCGGCAAAGGCGCGTTCGTCGTTGCCGGCTCCACGATTACGCAAGACGTGGGCGAGGACGATATGGCGATCGCAAGGGAACGCCAGACGACGAAAAAGGGATACGCCAAGACGTTGAAGGCGCGTTTAAAAGCGCAAAAAAACCGAAACTAATCAAGATACTAGATCAAGCTGGAGGAGAGCAAATCGATGTCTTACCGGGATCCCAAGCTGAAGGTGTTCACCTGCAATTCCAATCCGCAGCTCGCGCGGGAGATCGCTGATTATATCGGCATCCCGCTCGGCGTCTCCGAGTCGGTCCGCTTCAGCGACGGGGAAATTCAAATTCGCATCGACGAGAGCGTCCGCGGCAGCGACGTCTACGTCATTCAATCGACGAGCGCGCCGGTCAACGAGCACCTCATGGAGCTGCTCGTCATGGTGGACGCGCTGAAGCGCGCTTCGGCGAAAAGCATTAACGTCGTCATCCCGTACTACGGGTATGCGCGGCAGGACCGGAAAGCGCGGTCCCGCGATCCGATCACGGCGAAGCTCGTCGCCAATCTGATCGAGACGGCCGGCGCGCACCGCGTCATCGCGATGGATTTGCACGCGACGCAAATTCAGGGCTTTTTCGATATCCCGGTGGACCATTTGCTCGGCGTGCCGATTCTCGGCGCTTATTTCAAGGAGAAGAAGCTGGACAACGTCGTCGTCGTCTCGCCGGACCACGGCGGGGTCGTGCGCGCGCGGAAGCTGGCCGACTATTTGAACGTGCCGCTCGCGATCATCGACAAGCGCCGCCCGGAGCCGAACGTCGCCGAAGTGATGAACATCATCGGCGAAGTGAGCGGCCGCACGGCGATCGTCATCGACGACATCATCGACACGGCCGGCACGATTACGCTCGGCGCCAATGCGCTGAAGAAAGCCGGCGCGAAGGCGGTGTACGCGTGCTGCACGCACGCCGTCCTGTCCGGACCGGCGATGAAGCGGCTCGAAGAATCGCCGATCGAAGAGGTCGTCATCACGAATACGATTCCCGTGAACCATCCGGAACCTTGCACGAAGCTCCGCACGCTGTCGGTCGCCCCGCTCATGGGCGAAGCGATCATCCGCGTGCATGAGGAGCTGTCGATCAGCAAGCTGTTCGAGGATTAAGCGGAAGTCCCCGGCGCCGCCCGTAATGAAAACAGCCTCCTCAGGGAACAGTAGGTACTATGAATTTTAGTACTTACCGTTTCAGAGGAGGTTTTTTCGATGATGAACGATACGGCCGTATCCGTGCTGGCGCGCGGCGGCGAGACGAAATCCGACCGGCGCACGAACCGCGAGAGCGGCAAAATTCCGGGCGTCGTCTACGGCAAGAAGGTGGCGTCTCAGCCGATCTACATCGAGGAGAAGGCGCTGCACGGCTTGCTGCGCGGCAGCGCGGGCGCCATTCTGAAACTGAATTTGCCGGCGCACGGCGAACAGCCGGTCATGATCGGCGAAATTCAGCGGGATAAGGTGCTGGGCCGCATTCTTCACGTCGATTTCCACCAAATCGACATGAGCGAGCCCGTCAAGGCGACGGTTCGCGTCGAATTTGCGGGCGAGCCGCAAGGCGTCGAGGAAGGCGGCATCCTCCAAGTGATGAACGCCTCCGTCGAGGTGCGCTGCCTCGCGAGCGACATGCCGGCGTCGATCGAAGCGGACGTGAGCCGCCTTGCGATCGGCGAGCATCTGTACGTGCGCGATCTGATCGCGCCGGCCGGCGTCGAAATTCGCAGCGACGAGAACGACATCCTCGCGACGGTGCTGGCGCCGCAGAAGGAGCTGCCGGAGGCGTCCGACGAGCTCCGCGACGAGGACGTGGCGGAGAAGACGGAGGAGCGCGTCGTGGCCGCCGAGCAATAACCGCGAGCGCCCGGAACGGGCCGCTTCCTTGCGCTGAGCCGCGCGAGGGAGCGGCTCTTTCTTTTGACGCGCGCGGCGCGGTATAATGGCAACGGGAGTGAGGCACATGAAATGGTTCGTCGGGCTCGGCAATCCGGGCAAGGAATACGCGGATACGCGCCACAATATCGGGTGGATGGCGCTGGACGAGGCGGCCGCCCGCTGGGGCATGACGTCCGCCCAGCAGAAATGCAAAGGCGTCGTCGCCGAAGGGCGCGTCGACGGAGAGAAGGTTTATTTGATTAAGCCGCTCACATACATGAATTTGTCGGGAGAATGCGTGCGCGCGTTCTTGGACTTTTATAAACCCGATCCCGCCGATCTTGTCGTCGTGTACGACGACATGGATACGGAGCTCGGCTCGATCCGGCTGCGCATGAAAGGCAGTCCGGGCGGACATAACGGCATTAAGTCGATCATCGCGCATCTCGGCACCGACGAGTTCCACCGGATCCGCATGGGCATTTCGCGGCCGGCGCCCGGCACGAACATTTCGAACTACGTGCTGTCGACGTTCCGCAAGGAGGAGCAGGAGGCGCTGCAGACGACCGTGAAGAAGGCGGCCGACGCGATGCAGTTTTGTTTGACGAACTCGTTCGAGAAGACGATGGCGAAATTTAACGGCGCTTGAATGGAACCGGCGCTCCCGTGGCGATACTAGGATCAGCAAGATCACGGGAGGAGGACGGCAATTCATGGCCGTACGGTACATTTGCAAGCACTGCCGCATGCCGCTCGGGGAAATTTCGGGCGATCACGTGACGGAGGCGCAGCTTGGGTTTCATTTCTTGACCCCCGAAGAACGCAGCGATATAATTACGTATAATTCAAGCGGCGACGTTACCGTCAAGCTTGTATGCGACTATTGCCGCGAAGCGCTCCAGTCCCATCCGGAGCTTTCGCTCTTGTCCAGCCCGCTGCAGTGACCGCAGGCGGCTTGCGGCGTCGGGACGATACAGGAACGGCCTTGGCTTGTCAGCCTAGGCTTCTTTTGGTTGCGGGAAAAGAGGTGGCCATGCTCTCAAGATGAGACGCTTATTAGAAGCTCTTGCAGCGGATCCCGATCTCGTGTCGGTCACGAAAGGGATCCAGTCCGGGATGAAAGAACAGCTGGTTTCCGGTCTCACCGGATCCGCCAGAAGCGTATTTATAGCGGCGCTGCAAGCCGAATTGCAGCGCCCGATCGTCGTCATGACGCATAATATGTTTTCCGCTCAGAAATTAATAGAAGATTTGGAAGAATGCGTGCCGCCAGGCGAGCTGCTGACGTACCCGGCCAACGAATCGATCGCGACGGAAGCGGCCGTATCGAGCCCCGAGCTCGTCTCGCAGCGCATCGAAACGATGTACCGCCTCGCAAACGGTTTCCGAGGCGTCTTGGTCGTGCCGTTCGCCGGCGTGCGCCGCTTGCTCGTGCCGAAGGAGACGTTCCGGGATGCGTCGGTGACGGCGGCCGTCGGCGACACGATGCCGATCGACGCGCTGCTCGAGCGGCTAGCCGAGCTCGGCTACGAACGCGTCGAGCGCGTCGAAGGGCGCGGCGAGATGAGCGTGCGCGGAGGCATCGTCGACGTGTTCCCGTCGGCCGTCGCGGAGACGAAGGCGGCTGCGGGCGATTTCGCGATCCGCATTGAATGGTTCGACGACGAAATCGACTCGATCCGCCTGTTCGACCCGGTCGACCAGCGCTCGAAGGAGAAGCTCGACCGGGTGACGCTGCTGCCGTGCCGCGAGCTGTTCGCCGAGCCGCGCCGGTTCGCGGCCGCGGCCCACGCCGCGGAGGAGCTGCTCGAGCAGCAGCTGCAGAAGACGACGGACCGCACCGTCAAAGACAAGCTGCGCGACGAGATCGGCTCGGATCTCGTCAAGCTGCGCGAGGGCGCGCAGTTTACGGGCATCTACAAGTACGTCGCGCTGCTCTATCCGGAACGGCAGACGCTGCTCGACTATTTGCCGAAGGACGCGCTGCTCGTCGTCGACGAGCCGAACCGATTGCTCGAGACGACGAAGCAGCTGGAGCGGGACGAGGCGGAGTGGACGACCCATTTGCTCCAAGAGGGCAAGACGATTCCGAGCTTCGCGCTGTCGAAGAGCTACGAGTCGCTGTTTTTCCACAAGCCGTTCCAGACGGTCTATTTGTCGCTGTTCCTGCGCCAAATTCCGAACACGCAGCCGCAAAACATCGTGAACGTCATCTGCCGCGCGATGCAGCAGTTCCACGGCCAGATGAACGTGCTGAAAGCCGAAGTCGAGCGTTGGTCGAAGTCGAAGACGACCGTCATGATGCTCGCCGGCAGCAAAGATCGGATGGACCGGATGAAGCGGGTGCTCGCCGATTACGGCATCGACGAGCAGACGATGATCGAAGGCAATCTGCAGAGCGGCTTCGAGCTGCCGTCCGTCCACCTCGTCGTGATTACCGAGGGCGAGATGTTCAGCGCGAAGCAGCGGAAGGTGCGCAAGGTCGAGCGCAAAATCGAAAACGCGGAGCGCATTAAGAGCTATACCGAGCTGAAGGTCGGCGATTACGTCGTTCACGTCAACCACGGCATCGGCAAATACGTCGGCATCGGCACGATCGAAATCGACGGCGTCCACAAGGACTATTTGCATATTTTGTATGCCGGCGGCGACAAGCTGTCGGTGCCGATCGAGCAGATCGACATGGTGCAGAAATATATCGGCGCCGAAGAAGGCAAAGAGCCGAAAATTTACAAGCTCGGCGGCGGCGATTGGACGAAGGCGAAGTCGAAGGCGCGCTCGGCGGTCAAAGATATCGCCGACGAGCTGATCAAGCTGTACGCGGCGCGCCAGGCGACGCCGGGTCACGCCTTCGGCAAAGACACGCCGTACCAGCAGGAATTCGAAGCGATGTTCCCGTATGACGAGACGTCGGACCAGCTGCGCGCGATCGACGAGATCAAGAAGGACATGGAGCGGCCGCGGCCGATGGACCGGCTGCTGTGCGGCGATGTCGGCTACGGCAAAACCGAGGTCGCCATCCGCGCGGCGTTCAAGGCGGCGATGGACGGCAAGCAGGTCGCCGTGCTCGTGCCGACGACGATTCTCGCGCAGCAGCATTACGAGACGTTCCGCGAGCGGTTCGGCGGCTTCCCGTTCAACATCGGCGTGCTGAGTCGATTCCGCTCGAAGAAGGAGCAGAACGAGACGATCAAGGGCATCGCCGCCGGCACGGTCGACGTCGTCATCGGCACGCACCGGCTGCTGTCGCAGGACGTGAAGTTCAAGGAGCTCGGGCTGCTCATCATCGACGAGGAGCAGCGGTTCGGCGTCACGCACAAAGAGAAGCTGAAGCGGCTGCGCCTGAACGTCGACGTACTGACGCTGACGGCGACGCCGATTCCGCGAACGCTGCATATGTCGATGCTCGGCGTCCGAGACTTGTCGGTCATCGAGACGCCGCCGGAAAACCGGTTCCCGGTGCAGACGTATGTCGTCGAATACAGCGGCGCCCTCGTCCGGGACGCGATCGAGCGCGAGCTCGCCCGCGGCGGGCAGGTGTACTACTTGTACAACCGCGTCCAAGGCATTCAGCAGATGGCGGACTCGATTCATGCCTTGGTGCCCGAAGCGCGCGTCGTTGCGGCACACGGGCAAATGTCCGAGCAGGAGCTTGAGAAGACGATTCTCGACTTCCTGGACGGCGAATACGACGTGCTCGTCAGCACGTCGATCATCGAGACGGGCGTCGACATTCCGAACGTCAATACGCTCATCGTGCACGACGCCGACAAGATGGGCCTCTCGCAGCTGTACCAGCTGCGCGGCCGCGTCGGCCGGTCGAACCGGATCGCGTACGCGTACTTCACGTACCAGCGCGACAAGGTGCTGAACGAAGTGGCGGAGAAGCGGTTGCAGGCGATCAAGGAGTTCACGGAGCTCGGCTCCGGCTTCAAAATCGCGATGCGCGACCTCGCCATCCGCGGCGCGGGCAATTTGCTCGGCGGCGAGCAGCACGGCTTTATCGCGTCCGTCGGCTTCGACCTGTACTCGCAGATGCTCGCCGAGGAAATCGAACAGCGCAAGCTGGAGCTGGACGGAGAGGCGGGCGAAGCGGTCGAGCGCGCGCCGAAGCCGGTGACGACGCAAATCGAGTTGACGCTGGATGCGTATTTGCCGGGCGAGTATATTTACGACAGCGCGCAAAAGATCGAGGTGTACAAGAAGGTGGCGGCGATCCGTTCGTTCGCCGAAGAGAACGAGCTCGCCGACGAGCTGACCGACCGGTTCGGCGATATGCCGCTGCCGGTGCAGACGCTGCTCGCGGTGGCCCGCCTCAAGGTGTACGGCGCGGAATACGGCATCGAGTCGATCGCGGCCAAAGGCGACGACCTCGTGCTGACGTTCCAGCCGGAGCAGAACGAGCGCATCGACGGCCAGAAGCTGTTCGATCTCAGCAACCGATTCGAGCGGAAGGTGAAGCTCGTCCCGGGCAAGCAGATCGTCATCCATATGAACCGAAAAGGCCTGCCGATGGAGGATGCGCTCCACGAGCTGGAGAAATTTCTTGGAGCGTACCGAGAAGTTTTGAAGGACAACGTACAACGCTCTACAAACGTTGTATAATATGGCAGGATGTTCTTATGAACATCCTGTTTTGCTTTCAATTCACTGGCAAACCTAATGACAATCGGGGCCGGTCCCTTTACCATCCGGTTGGACGGATTGTCTAAGATCTGGTGCATAAGTGAATCGTTAGCGACAAATACTATTGTCGAATATAACTCAAGGCCATCACCCCCTCGAATCCGCTGGGTAGACTTCAATGCAATTAAACTTCAAGAAAGCGAGGGCATACACATGAAAGCAACAGGCATCGTGCGAAGAATCGACGATCTCGGCAGGGTTGTCATCCCGAAAGAAATTCGTCGAACGCTGCGCATCCGCGAAGGTGATCCGCTGGAGATTTTCGTCGATCGCGACGGAGAGGTTATATTGAAAAAGTATTCCCCGATCGGGGAGCTGGGCGACTTCGCGAAGGAGTACGCCGAGTCCCTCAGCGAAAGCACGGGGCATATCACGATGATCTCGGACCGCGATACGGTCATCGCCGTGTCCGGGGCGCCGAAGAAAGAATACATGGATAAGCAGATCGGCTCCATCGTCGAACAATGCATGGAGAGCCGGAAGACGTCGACGGAAACGACGACCGGCGAATACGAAATCTGTAAAGACATGAGCGAAACGTATACATCGTTCGTTTGCTCCCCGATCGTCGCGGGCGGCGATCCGATCGGCTCGGTCATCCTGCTGTCGAAGCAGGAGGGCGCGAAGATGAGCCAGATGGAAGTGAAAATGGCCGAAACGGCGGCCGGCTTCCTGGCGAAACAAATGGAACAGTAACATCCAATCGAAGGCTCTAGCGGCACGCGCGCATCGCTCGCGCGAACTGCGGGAGCCTTTTTCAATGGCGCGGCGCTTCGCGCTTCGCGCCCGCTTTGAATGTGCGCGCAAGAAACGGTATGCTAGAAGGACAATAGACGGACGACAAGCGGAGGGAGACAAGCCATATGACGGGACGCATAACGGTGGCGGGGCTCGGCCCCGGCGGGCCGGACGGGCTGACGCTGGGCGCGTGGGAAGCGGTGCGCGCGGCCGAGAGGCTGCTGCTGCGCACGGAGAAGCACCCGGTGGTCGCTTGGCTGCGCGAGCAGGGCATTCGATTTGAAACGTACGACAACGTATACGAAGAGCACGGCCAATTCGCGGACGTGTACGCGGCGATCGCGGACGACCTCGTGCGCCGCGCCTCTAGCGGGGACGAGCTCGTCTACGCCGTCCCCGGGCATCCGTCGGTCGCGGAGACGACCGTCGCGCTGCTCCGGCGCCGCTGCCCCGAGGCGGGCGTCGAGCTGCGCATCCTCGGCGGAGAGAGCTTCCTCGACCGGGCGTTCGTCGCGCTCGGCTTCGACCCGGCGGACGGCTTCCAGCTCGCGGACGGGACCGATTTCCATCCGGCGCGGCTTAATCCGCACAATCATATCCTCATCACGCAGGTGTACGACGGCTTCGTCGCCTCGGACGTGAAGCTCGGTCTGATGGAGCGGTACCCCGACGATTACGAAGTGGTCGTCGGCCATGCGCTCGGCGTCGACGGGGAAGAGCGCATCGAGCGCGTACCGCTGTACGAGCTCGACCGCGACCGCGGCTTCGGCAATTTGTCGCTCGTGTACGTGCCGCCGACGGAGCGGGACGACGTCCATTACCGGACGTTCGAGCGGCTCCACGCGATCATCGCGAAGCTGCGCAGCCCGGAGGGCTGTCCTTGGGATCGGGAGCAAACCCACAAATCGCTGCGCAAATATTTCATCGAAGAGACGTTCGAGGCGATCGAGACGATCGATAACGATGACATGGACGCGCTGCGCGACGAGCTCGGCGACGTGCTGCTGCAAATTATGCTCCATGCGCAAATCGAGGAGGAAGCCGGCACGTTCACCGTGTACGACGTCATCGCGGGGCTGGCCGAGAAAATGGTCCGCCGCCATCCGCACGTCTTCGGCGACGCGAAGGTCGGGGGCGTCGACGACGTGCTGTCGACGTGGCAGGACGTGAAGGCCGAGGAGCGCAAGGCGAAGGGGGAGGAGCCTCCGGCATCGCTGCTCGACGGCGTCCCGTCCGGTCTGCCGTCGATGCAGCGGGCGGTCGCGCTGCAGAAGAAGGCGGCGAAGGTCGGATTCGACTGGAGCGCGGCAGCCGAAATCATCGGCAAAATCGCGGAGGAGCTGCGCGAGTTCGAAGAGGCGCTGGCGCTGCCCGAGGCGGAGCGGGGGGAACGGACACTCGACGAAATGGGCGATCTGCTGTTCGCCGTCGTCAACCTGGCCCGGTTCCTGAAGATCGATCCGGACGAGGCGCTCTCGGCTACCAATCGAAAATTTATTCATAGATTTCAATATATCGAGGAGCAGCTACGTTTAAGAGGCAAATCCTTTGACCAAACTGATATCGTAGAGATGGAACGTTATTGGCAGGATGCCAAAAGGAGCTGAGCCGCTTTCCCGCGCGTGAATATTTTGCGAATTCGCTGAAAATGTTCGGTCGCAAAGCAGGATTTTCTTAGCATCCGAGAGAATACATACAAAGTTATTGCTATATTTTTCACGTTGGATCGATTAGGAGGAATCGTAAGCATGAACAAACAGGATCTGATCAACAGCATTTCCGAGAAAAGCGGCTTGACGAAAAAAGACGTCGAAGCTGTATTGAACACTTTCCTTGGCGAAGTAACCGAAGCGTTGTCCTCCGGCGAGAAGGTTCAATTGATCGGCTTCGGCACGTTCGAAACGCGCAAGCGTTCCGCTCGCGTAGGCCGCAACCCGCAAACCGGCGCGACGCTCCCGATCCCGGAGTCGAAGGTTCCGGCGTTCAAAGCGGGCAACAAGCTCAAAGAAGCCGTGAAGTAAGATGCGCCTCGACAAATTCCTGAAGGTTTCCCGGCTCATCAAGCGTCGTACCGTCGCGAAGGACGTGTCCGACCAAGGGCGAGTCTGGATCAACGGGAAAGAGGCGAAGCCGAGCAGCACCGTGAAGCCCGGCGACGAGGTGACCGTACGATTCGGTTCGAAGAGCGTCACGGTTCGCATCGAGCGGCTCGCCGAGACGACGCGCAAGGATGAAGCGGCCGGCATGTATACCGTAATCAAAGAAGAATCGCACGCGAGCGAGGGGCTGTTCTAACTCGCTTTCCCGCCTGCGCGAAGCCGTCCCCGTTCGGAGAATCGTTTCCGACCGGGGACGGCTTTTTTTGCCGTTGGCCCGCGGCGGCTTGTTCTAAAACGCCCCCTTCCCCCATAAGGTAAGGATATAAGGGAGGGGTACATGCCATGGTGGAGCATGGGAAGAATAAACGTCAAGAGGTCCGACTGCTGAATCGCCGTCTCTTGGAAGTGACGGGCGTGCTGAACGTCGACAGCTTCGACAGCGAAGAATTTATGCTGGAAACCGAGCTGGGGTATTTGAACGTTAAGGGGCAAAATTTACATATCAAAAACTTGAACCTCGAGCAGGGTCTCGTTTCCATCGAAGGCACCGTCAACGCCTTCGCGTATTTGGACGGCGCGGGTCCGGACAAAACGAAAGGCTTTCTCGGGAAGCTGTTCAAGTGACGCTCAGCGTTCAATTTTTGACGATGGCCGCCATGGTGCTCAGCGGGGCGGCGCTCGGGCTGTTGTACGACGGATACCGGGTGCTGTCCGGCGAACTCCGGTTCCCGCGCTGGATGCTTCCGCCGCTGGACATCCTGTACTGGGCCGTCGCCACGGCCGCGGTGTTCCGCGTCTTGTACCTCAGCAACGGAGGCGAGGTGCGCATTTACGTATTCCTCGCGCTCCTGCTCGGCATCTCGATGTATTTCGCCCTGCTCAGCGGTTTTTTTGTACAAGCGATCCAAAGGGCGATCGAGCTCGTCCGCAGACTGATCCGGTTTTCGATTTGGCTGTTCGATGTTCTGGTCGTGCGTCCGGTCATCGGCCTGTACCGTTTGTGTATCGCCGTTTTAGGATTTTTAGCGGCCTTGTCTATTTTCCTTGGAAAACTTGTGATACAATTGCTCTATCCTCTGTGGAAAATCGCGGTCTGGCTGGTAAGGCCGCTGGTTGTTCGATTGTACAAGCTGGTGCGCGGAGATCGCTGGCTCGCTCCCGCGGCCCGGCGCGCCGCAGAGGGATGGCGGATCATCCGCCGATGGACGACACGCAAGTAGCAGGGGGTTGACGGCAATGGCAGCGGGGACGGCAGCGGGTTCCGGATCGAAACAACCGAACATCACGAAGGGCGCCCGCAGAAGGCGGCGCTTGTTCCTAACGCTCGTCGGCGGTTTTACGTTATGGGCCGTCGTGGCGATGTGGGACCAGACGTTCGCCATGAACGAGAAGCGAGCGGAGCTGAGGGCGCTCCAGCAGCGGCTCGATCAGGTGAAGGCCGAGAACGAGGCGTACCAAGCGGAAGTCACCCGTCTTCAAGATCCTGAATATATTGAGCAGAAAGTACGCAAAGATTTCGGCATGTCTCGCCCGGGCGACAAAGTGTTCGCACCGCCGGCGGAATAATGTCCATTGCCGAAAGTTTGCGGATTCTGTATAATTCAGCTAATCCATTTATGCGATCATCGAGGGAGGAACAGGTTCTTTTATGTCAACCATTGAAGTTGGCGCTAAGCTGGAAGGGAAAGTAACGGGAATTACCCATTTCGGCGCTTTCGTCGAACTGCCCGGAGGCGTAACCGGTCTGGTGCACATTTCGGAAATCGCCGACAGCTACGTCAAGGACGTCAAAGATCACTTAAAGCTGGAAGACGTAGTCACGGTGAAAGTGATCAATGTGGACAAAGACGGGAAAATCGGGCTTTCGATCAAGAAAGCCGTCGATAAGCCTCCGGAGGCGCCGCGGCCGAGCTTCCACCGCGAAGGTCCGCGCGAAGGCGGCGGATACGGCGGCGGCGGCAGAGGCGGCTTCGGCGGCGGCCGGGGCGGCGATCGCCGGCAAGGCGGAGGATTCTCGGGCGGCGGACGCATGACTTTCGAGGACAAAATGTCCCGTTTCTTGAAGGACAGCGAAGAACGGATTTCCTCCCTTAAAAAGAATACGGAAGGCAAGCGCGGAGGGCGCGGCGCGAAACGCGTCTGACCCGGATAGCGCAGCCTTACGAAGACGAACCGCGAGGCCGATCAGGCCTCGCGGTTTTTTGCGTTTCCGAAAAATATACCTTTATTTTTCTTGAACATTTCGCGCGTACCCGCGCTTCTGACGGCATGCCGTTCGGTTCGACATCATCTTACGACAGCGCGGCGATACGAATCGACGGCAACCGGGGATCGCCTTCCGAGGCGATCCTGCCGAATCGCCCGCTTGCCAAGGCTCCGCGCGATCCGCCGGATTTGTCGGAAAAAAAATGAACCCTACCAACGCATTGTGACAAACTTTTTAATAGAGTTGTTCCTATAATGAAACCACTCATTTCTCCTGCGGAAGGAAATACGAATTAGGGGTGGCTTCGAACATGGAAAAGCGAAACGTAATGCAGCGCCTGGGCTGGGACGCCGCGGGCGCGACCGACCGATGGCGCCGTTCGGCGAAGACGTGGTTCATGCACAACCGGTTGGTGCAAGCGGCGGTAGGCAAGCGTTGGGCGTTCGTGTTGATGCTCGTCGCCTTCCTGCTCGGACGGGCGACGATCTTCGGGGAGCTCGCGCCGTTCGCGCTCGCGTTCCTCGCGGCGCTCGTCTATTTGCGGCCGGGGATGGCGCGCATGACGGCGGTCGCGCTGCTCGCGGGCAGCGCTTTCGCCCCGCATCTGCAGATCGGGACGATCGCCGGGCAGCTCGTCGTGTTCGGCCTGCTGCACAAGGGGCTGGCGCGTTATGAGAAAGCGGATCTATCGCATGCGCCAGTGCTTGTCTTCTTATCCGCGTTCACCGTCGGCTTGTTTACGGACATCGTCGCATCGAACTTGACGTGGTACGCGGTTATGATGACGTCCGTGGAGGCGGGGCTCAGCTGCGTGCTGACGCTTATCTTCCTCCAGGCGCTGCCGGTGTTCACGCTGACGCGGAAAAATTACCAGCTCCGCCACGAAGAAATCATTTGCCTCATCATTCTGCTCGCCTCCGTGATGACCGGAACGGTGCACTGGGAAGTCGGTTCCGTCTCGATCGATCAAGCGCTGTCGCGGTTCCTCATTCTCGTGCTCGCCTTCGTCGGGGGCGCTCCGATCGGCGCGGCGGTCGGCGTCGTGACCGGGCTCATTCTCAGCCTCGCCGACATGTCGGCGATCCACCAGATCAGCCTGCTCGCCTTCGCGGGCATGCTGGCCGGCTTGCTGAAGGAGGGCGGCAAGATGGCGGTCGGCTTCGGCATGCTGCTCGGCACGTCGATTCTGGCGCTGTACACGGGGGACGCTCCGCAGGTGCTGCAATCGACGTACGAATCGGTGGCGGCGGTCGCGCTGTTCCTGTTCCTGCCGAAGGGCATGATCCGGACGATCGCCAAATATGTGCCCGGCACGCAGGAGCACGCCAAGTCGCAGCACGATTATGCGCGGCGCATCCGCGACATTACGGCCAACCGGGTCAATCAATTTTCGGAAGTGTTCAAGCAGCTGTCCAAGAGCTTCGGGCAGCTGACGGAAAAAAACCAACTGCTGCAGCACGAAGCGGAAATGAGCCATTTCGTGAACGCGGTGACGAGCGAAGCGTGCGTGACGTGCTTCAAACGAACGACATGCTGGGACGGGGGGTTTTATAAAACTTACAAATATATGACCGATATGATGACGGAGGTGGAGACGAATCCCGAGTTCACGAAGGACGATATTCGCATGGAGTGGCGGCAGGCGTGCCATAAGACGGACCGGGTGCTGACCATTTTGCAAAAGCAGTATGAACAATACCGGCACGACCGCCATTGGACGCGGCAAATTCAGGAGAGCCGCAAACTCGTATCGGAGCAGCTGTTCGGCGTGTCTCAGGTCATGGACGATCTGGTGAAGGAAATCCGCCGCGAAGGGCAGGGATTGTTCCTGCAGGAGGAGCAAATTTCCCAAGTGCTCGAAGACATGGGGCTGACGGTACAGCGGCTCGACATTATTTCCTTGGAAGAAGGCAACGTGGAAATCGAGATCGTGCACGGCTTCGGGCGCGGGTTCGACGAATGCCGCAAAATGATCGCGCCGCTTCTCTCCGACGTGCTCGGGGAGACGATCGCGGTGCGCCAGGAGCGGTGGGACGATCCCGGCGAAGGATTGACGACGGTGCTGTTCTCCTCCGCGAAAGAATACGAGGTGGAAACGGGCATCGCCTGCGCGGCCAAGGGCGGGGAATGGCTGTCGGGCGACAGCTTCGCGACGATGGAGCTCGGGAACGGCAAATTCGCGGTGGCCGTCAGCGACGGCATGGGCAACGGCGAGCGGGCGCGCGCCGAGAGCAGCGACGCGCTGTCCATCCTGCAGCAGCTCCTCCAATCGGGCATGGACGAGCAGCTGGCGATCAAATCGGTCAATTCGGTGCTGACGCTCCGCTCGTCCGAGGAAATATACGCGACGGTGGATCTCGCGATCATCGACTTGTACAGCGCGAAGACGACGTTCATGAAAATCGGCTCAACGCCGAGCTTTATCAAACGCGGCAACGAAGTCATTCCGATCACGGCGAGCAATTTGCCGATCGGCATCCTGAAAGATATCGAGGTCGATCTGGTGATGCAGCAGCTCCTCCCGGGCGACCTGCTGATCATGATGACGGACGGCGTGTACGACGCGCCGGGCCACGCCGCCAACAAAGAGCTGTGGATGAAGCGGGTGCTGGGGGATATGCGCGACGGCACGCCGCAGGACATCGCGGACAAGCTGCTGGAGACGGTCATTCGCCACCACGACGGCGAAGTGGTGGACGACATGACGGTCATCGTGGCGAAAATCGATAAGTATACCCCGGAGTGGTCGACGTTCCGCTGGCACGGGCAAACGACGATCGAGCGGCCGAGGACGGTGAGCTGAACGCACGATTTTGCGAGGTTTGGAGTCTATAACGCTCCTCTTCTGTCAATGCTAGAACTAGGAACTTGAAACTAGTACTAGAAACGGTCGGAAGGGGAGCGTCTTGTTTTGAAGCAAATCATAGTCATTACCGACGGCAATTCGAACGAAGGCATCAGCCCGATTACGGCGGCGGCGGAGGCGTACGCCAGAGGGGTCGTCGTCAACGTGATCGGCGTCGTCGACCGGGAAGAGCAGGGCATGCGGGGCGAGAAAGAAATCGCGGCGATCGCCAAGGCGGGCGGCGGCATGTACCGAATCGTGTCGCCGGCGAAGCTGGCTTCCACGATGCAAATGATGACGCGGCAGACGGTCGTGGCGACGATCCAGCAGGTCGTCAACGCCGAGCTGAAGACGATCTTCAAGGACGAGACAGCGTCGCTCGCGACGCTGCCGCCGGAGAAGCGGGCTCAGGTCGTCCGCTCGGTCGACGAATGGACGGAAACAGCGCCGCTGCGGGTCGCCCTGCTGATCGACGCGAGCGCCAGCATGAAGCATAAATTCGACGCCGTTCGCGATGCCGCATACGACTTAATGCTCAGCATGCAAGCTAGATCAGGCCGCAGCGAGCTTGCCGTTATCCATTTCCCGGGAAATCGCGCGGGCGGTATACAAATCGACACGGAATGGACGTCGGAACTTGCAAAAATCGAGCAGATTCTATATAAATTAAACGTAAAAGGAACCACTCCTACAGGTCCGGCGATCATGGAAGCGCTGGCGCTGTTCGAAGGCGGCGAACGGACGAAGCCGAGCCGCGTCGACGAGGCCGCTTGGGGCGATTACGTTGTTTGAAGCCGTCGGCAGGCCGATGCGGCTTCGGCCCGGGGATCGCGTCGTCGGTCGGTGGAGCGGAAGGACGATTGCGATCGAGCGTTGGCTTGGGGAAGGTGCGAACGGCAGCGTCTATTTGGCGCGGGATCCGCTCGGGCCTTCCCATTGTGCGTTAAAAGTCGGGAACGACGCCTATGCGCTCCAGTCCGAAATCAACGCGCTGCAGACGGTAGGCGAAAGCGCTCCGAAATTGCTGCTATCGGACGACGGGACGTGCCGCGGCGCCGAATTCCCGTTTTACGCGATGTCGTTCGTGCCGGGCGTGCCGCTCGGCGAGGCGGCGGGCGCCGCCGCTTCGCCGGAGGAACTGTTCGCCTGGGGCGAGCGGCTGCTCGCGCGTTTGCGGGAGCTCCATGCGGCCGGATGGGCGTTCGGAGACGTCAAACCGGCGAACGTGCTGATCGCCCGGGGAGGCGAAGCCCGGCTCGTCGATTTCGGCGGCGCGACGAAGTTCGGGCAAGCGGTGAAGCAGTTTACGGAGCTGTACGACCGCGGTTTTTGGAAGCTCGGCCATCGGAAGGCGGACCCGGCGTACGATTTGTTCGCCTTCGCGGTGACGATGCTGGAGGCCGCAGGCATGGGAAGGCGCCTGCGGGCGATCGCGGGTTCTACGCGGAGGAACAAAGCGCGAGAGCTGCTGGAGCTGCCGGGCGAATGCGCCCGGTTGGCGGGCGCGGCGGATGTGCTCCGCCGCATGCTGCGCGGCGGCTACGCGGACGCGGAGCGCGCGCTCGCCGATTGGCGGGCGGCCGCCGCCCGCGGCCCCGCAGCCGGGGAACGGTGGCCGGCGATGTGGTTCGCGGGGGCGCTCGCCGCGTTCGTCGGCGTCGTCTGGCGCATGAGCGGAGGGTAAACGGGAGGAGGCGGATGCGATGGGGGAAGACGAATTGGCGCGGCGGGTCGAACGGCTGATTCGGGAGCGGGCGTTGTTTGCGCCCGGCGAACGATTCGTCGCGGCCGTATCGGGCGGCCCCGATTCCGTCGCGCTGCTTCATCTGCTGCATGCCCTCGCGCCGCGCTTCGATTGGGCGCTTGCGGCCGTCCACGTCAATCACGGCCTGCGCGGCGACGAGTCGGACGCGGAGGAGGCGTACGTGCGGGAGTTGTGCGAGCGGCTCGGCTTACCCTGTTTCGTTCGGAGGGTCGACGTATACGCCGCTCTCGCCGCGCACGGCAACAATAAGCAGGCCGCGGCCCGGACGCTGCGGCTGGCCGCGCTCCGGTCGGCGGCCGCGGAATGGGGCGGCTCGTCGGCGGCGCTCGGCCACCATGCCGACGATCAAGCGGAGACCGTGCTGATGCGAATGCTCCGCGGCACGGGACCGGGCGGGCTCGGCGGCATTCGTTTCACGAATGTCGTGGACGGAATGAAACTCGTGCGGCCTTTGCTTCGTATAAATAAAATCGAACTCGCCTCGTATTGCGAACGGCACGGATTGTCGCCCCGATTCGATTCGTCCAACGCGTCGAGAGATTATTTCCGGAACGTCGTCCGGCTGGACCTTCTTCCTTATATAATGAAGTTTCGGTCCGGCGCCGGCGAGTCGCTGCGGCGCATCGCCGAGCTGACGGCGGACGAAGACGACCTGCTCGACGCTTTGGCCCGGGAGCGCGTCAGGGCGGAAGCGAAGCGCGGAGAAAGCTCGATCCGGCTCGGCCGGGACGCCTTCCTGGCGGCGCATATCGCTTTACAAAGGCGAATGATTAAAATAATATTAAATAGTCTTTATTTGGATGAAGACTCGGTCGATTTCGCGAAAATCGAGCGGATGCGCGAGGCGATCGCCGCCGACGCGCCGACGACGCTCGAGCTTCGGCTCGACGGGCGCACCGTCTTTCGCAGATCGTACGACGCGCTCGAGTGGGCGCGGGACGAGCCGGCGCCGGCCGGTCCGTTCGAGTTCGCGATCGACGTCGCCCGAGACGGCCGTTTGGCGCTCGGGGGCGTGAACGGCGAGCTGGCATGGCGGCTGCTTCCCGCGGATCGGTTCGAGCCGCCCCCGTCCGGCGATCCGTTCGCCGCATGGTTCGACGCGGACGCGCTGGCGCCCCCGTGGATCGTGCGGTCGCGCCGGGCGGGAGACCGAATGGAGCCGTTCGGTTTAAACGGGACCAAAACCGTAAAAGATATGTTCGTCGACGGGAAATTGCCGCGGCGCCTCCGCGAGGCGTGGCCGGTCGTGACCTCCCGCGAAGGGGACCTGCTGTGGGTGCCGGGGTTTCGGCGCGCCAAGGCGGGGGCGGTGACCGCATCGACGGTCCGCATCTTGGCCATGGAGCTGCGGGTTCAGGGGAACATTTTCGACTGACGGGTTATGGTTCCGGAAGCACCTACATACGATAGTTATACTACCACGGTCAAACGCCGACGGGAGGACAAACGTGCACAACGACATTCAGGAAGTGTTATTCACCGAACAAGAGATTCAGCAAAAGGTGGCCGAACTGGGCCGCCAAATCTCGGCGGATTACGCCGGGAAAAACTTGCTCGTGCTCTGCGTGCTGAAGGGGGCTTTCTTGTTTATCGCCGATTTGGTCAAAAACATCGATCTCAAGCTGGAAGTCGACTTCATGGCGGTGTCGTCGTACGGCAAAGCGACCAAATCGTCGGGCGTCGTGAAGATCATCAAGGATCTCGACGCGCCGGTCGAAGGCCGCGACGTGCTCATCGTCGAGGATATCATCGACAGCGGACTGACGCTTTCGTACCTCATCGACGTATTGGAGCGGCGGAACGCGCATTCCGTCAAGGTCGTGACGCTGTTCGACAAACCGCATCATCGGACCGTCGAGCTCGAGGCGGACTACAAGGGCTTCCTCATTCCGGACGCCTTCATCGTCGGCTACGGCCTCGATTATGCGGAGAGATATCGGAACCTGCCTTATGTCGGCGTGTTGAAGCCAGAAGTGTATTCGAGCCATGCGTAACAGGCGTGCGGTAAGGGCTTACGCCGGGTCCCGGCTTTGTTGTTGTGCGGGTTTCGGCTATGATACAATAGATTCACGCCTGAGAGGAGGTAGGGAATGAATAAGATCGTCCGGAACACCGGATTTTATCTGATTATTTTCTTAGTAACCGTCGGAATCGTGCATTTCATCAGCAACCAAAACAACCAGCAGGACACCCTGAACTACAGCGAGTTCCGGCAGGCGTTGGCCGACGGGAAGATCGCCGAAGTAACCGTCCGGGCGGACCGATTTTCCTACTTGATTACAGGAAAATATAAGGGGGCAGCGCCGGAAGATCCCTCCTTCGAAACGCGGGCTCCTTTGGATGAATACGTGCTGGAAATGCTCCGCGAAAGCGGTGTCGTCGAGGAACATTTGCCGCAAGAGGGCGAACCGCTGTGGGTCGCGTTCCTGACCGGGATCGTTCCGTTCATCATCATTTTCATCCTGTTCTTCTTTCTGATGAATCAAGCGCAGGGCGGCGGCGGCAAGGTGATGAATTTCGGCAAAAGCCGCGCCCGCTTATATAACGAAGAGAAGAAGAAGGTCACGTTCGAGGACGTCGCGGGAGCCGACGAGGAGAAGCAGGAACTCGTCGAGGTCGTCGAATTCCTTAAGGATCCGCGGAAGTTTTCCGCCGTGGGCGCCCGCATTCCGAAGGGCGTGCTGCTGAACGGGCCTCCGGGCACCGGCAAAACGCTCCTCGCGCGCGCGGTCGCCGGGGAAGCGGGCGTGCCGTTCTTCAGCATCAGCGGCTCCGACTTCGTGGAAATGTTCGTCGGCGTCGGCGCATCCCGCGTGCGCGACCTGTTCGAGAACGCGAAGAAGAACGCGCCGTGCATCATCTTCATCGACGAGATCGACGCCGTCGGCCGTCAGCGGGGCGCAGGCCTCGGCGGCGGGCATGACGAGCGCGAGCAGACGCTCAACCAATTGCTCGTCGAGATGGACGGCTTCGGCGTCAACGAAGGCATCATCATCATCGCGGCGACGAACCGTCCGGACATTCTCGACCCGGCGCTGCTGCGCCCGGGCCGCTTCGACCGCCAGATTACGGTCGACCGTCCGGACGTGAAGGGACGCGAAGCGGTGCTCAAGGTGCATGCGCGCAACAAGCCGCTGTCCAAAGATGTCAAACTCGACCACATCGCGAAATATACGACCGGGTTTACGGGCGCGGATCTCGAGAACCTGCTGAACGAAGCGGCGCTTATCGCCGCGCGCCGCAACAAGAAGGAAATCGGTATGGCCGAAATCGAGGAAGCGATCGACCGCGTCATCGTCGGTACGGAAAAGAAGAGCCGCGTCATCTCCGAGCGGGAGAAGCGGATCGTCGCGTACCACGAAGCCGGTCATACGATCATTGGTTATCATCTCGAGAACGCGGACATGGTGCATAAGGTCACGATCATTCCGCGGGGCCGCGCAGGCGGCTATCTGATGATGCTGCCGAAAGAAGACCGGTACATGATGACGAAGAGCGAGCTGCTCGACAAGGTGACGGGGCTGCTCGGCGGCCGCATCTCCGAAGAGCTGTACATCGGCGAAATCGGCACCGGCGCGTCGAACGACTTCCAGCGCGCGACGGCGATTATCCGCTCGATGATTACCGAGTACGGCATGAGCAAGCTCGGGCCGATGCAGTTCGGCACGACGCAGGGCCAAGTGTTCCTCGGCCGCGACATCGGGCACGAACAGAACTACTCGGACCAGATCGCGTACGAGATCGACCAAGAGATGCAGCGGATGATCAACGAGTGCTACGAGAAGGGCAAAGCGATTCTTCAGAAGCACGAGCGCGAGGTGCATTTGATCGCGCAGACGCTGCTCGAGAAGGAGACGCTCGACCTCGAGCAAATCGAGGCGCTGATCAAGCGCGGCTCGCTGGAAGCCGGCGAATCGGCCGGCGCCGAGACGGCGCCGAAGACGGACGACATTCGCGTCAACATCGGCAAGCAGGCGGAGCATGACGACGCCAAGAAGCTGACGGTCGATAAGGATGACGAAGAGAAGTAAATGATGGAGGCGCTGCGGTCGACGCAGCGCCTTTTTCGCGCCGTATCGCGGGTTTTCACCAATTGACACGTTATGAAAGTTTATGTATTCTTCATATAATCGTACTTTTTTTCACAAACTAATGGCAGGACTCATCCGTTGAATGATCGACTTGAACCCGAAGGGGAAAGGGAGTGGGTCGCATGACTGCGGCTACCATGGAAGCTTTGGCCCTTGCGCGCAAGCAGGAGCAGAATCGGGAGCTTCGCGAACGGCTGGAGCAGTTGAAGAAGGAACGCAACGCTATCATTCTAGCCCATTATTATCAGCGTGACGAAATTCAGGACGTCGCCGATTTCCGAGGGGACTCGTTCCTGCTCGCGCAGAAGGCGGCGGAGACCGATGCGGATACGATCGTGTTTTGCGGCGTTCATTTCATGGGCGAAAGCGCCAAAATTTTGGCCCCGAACAAGACGGTGCTCATCCCGGACGAGCGCGCCGGCTGCCCGATGGCCGACATGGTCAACGTCGAAGGGCTGCGCGAGCTGAAGCGGAAGCATCCGAACGCGAAGGTTGTCACTTACATCAACTCGTCCGCGGAAATCAAGGCGGAGACGGACATCGTCTGCACGTCGGCGAACGCCGTGAAGGTCATTCAATCGCTCGACGCGGAAGAGATCATCTGGGTGCCGGACAAAAACTTGGGCGACTACGTCTCGAAGTTTACGGACAAGAAGATGATCATCTGGGAAGGGTACTGCAATACGCACGACATGCTGACGGTGAAGGACGTCGCCGAGATGCGCGCCCAATACCCGAACGCGCAGTTCGTCGTACATCCGGAATGCCGGCCGGAAGTCGTGAAGATGGCCGATTTCGTCGGCAGCACGACGGCGATCATCGACTATTGCAAGAAATCGGAGCATAAAGAGTTCATCGTCGGGACGGAAGACGGCACCGGCTATCAGCTTCGGAAGGACAGCCCGGACAAGGTGTTTCATTTCGCTTCGAAATACTTGGTCTGTCCGAACATGAAAGTGAATAATCTCAAGAAGCTGGTTCGCTGCCTCGAAACGATGCAGCCGCAAATTTACGTCGCGCCGGACGTCGCGGAGAAAGCGCGCCTCGCGCTCGAACGGATGCTGCTGGTGAAATAACAATCCGTGTCGGCACCCGACGGACATTGGGGAAGGCAGGACTTCAGGCATGATTCCTAGGACGTTAATCGATATTGATATCGCGAATTTACCCCGAGTCGAGACGGACGTCGCCGTCATCGGCTCGGGGATTGCCGGTTTATACACCGCTTTGAAAGCGGCCGACGCAGGGATGCGCGTCATGATGATCGCGAAGAAATCGCTGCTCGAGAGCAACACGCGCTACGCGCAGGGCGGCATCGCGGCGGTCATCTCCGACGAGGACTCGCCGCTGTACCATCGCCAAGACACGCTGATTGCGGGGGCGGGGCTGTGCTCCTCCGAGGCGGTCGACGTGCTCGTGCACGAAGGGCCGAACGGGGTGCAGGAGCTCGTCCGCTTCGGCACGCAGTTCGACCGCGAGGAGGACGGCGAATACGCCCTTACGATGGAGGGGGCGCACAGTCAGCGGCGCATTCTGCACGCGCAGGGCGACGCCACGGGCGCGGAAATCGTCCGCGCGCTGGCGGAGAAGACGCGGCGGAACGAATGGATCGAAGTGTGGGACGATCACTTCTGCATCGATCTCGTCACGGACGAAGGGGAATGCGTCGGCGTCATCGTGCAGCGCCCGGGCGGCGAGCTCGTGCTGGTGACGGCGAAGGCGACGGTGCTGTGCACCGGCGGAGCGGGTCAGCTGTACCGCTACACGACGAATCCGGAGCTCGCGACCGGCGACGGCATCGCGATGGCGTTCCGCGCCGGCGCGTACGTCCAGGACGTCGAATTCGTCCAGTTCCACCCGACGGCGCTGACGTACCCGGGCGCGCCGCGCTTCCTTATCTCGGAGGCGGTGCGCGGGGAAGGGGCGGTGCTGCGGAACATCCGCGGCGAGCGGTTCATGGATCAATACCATCCGCAGCTCGAGCTCGCGCCGCGCGACGTCGTCGCGCGGGCGATCGTGAGCGAAATCGACAAGACGAAGTCGACGTTCGTCTACTTGGATTTAACGCATGAGTCGCAGGAGACCGTCAAAGCGCGATTCCCGACGATCTACGAGTTTTGCCTGCGGTACGGGCTAGACCTGTCGAGCGACTGGATTCCGGTCGCGCCGGCCGCGCACTATATGATGGGCGGCGTGAAGACGGATCTGCACGGCGAGACGAGCGTCCGCCGGCTGTTCGCCTGCGGCGAGGTGTCGTCCACCGGCGTTCACGGGGCGAACCGGCTCGCGAGCAACTCGCTGTCGGAGGCGATCGTGTTCGGCCGCCGCATCGTGGAGCGCATCCGCGACCTGCCGCCGCTCGATCGAGAGCCCGAGTTCCACGTCGAGCTCGGCCGCACGGAGCCGGTAATGCAGCCGGTCATCGAGAAAAGGCTGAAGCTCCAGAAGCTGATGCTCCGCTACGCCGGCCTCGTTCGGAACGAGAAGGGGCTGAAGAAAGGGCTCGAGGAACTTCGCCGGCAGTCGCCCGTCTTCTACGCGAAGCTGTCGGGGCGCGAGCAGTACGAATTCGCGAACCTGCTGACCGTCGGCCTGCTTACGATGCTAGCCGCGCTGCGCCGCGAGGAAAGCCGAGGCGCGCACTATCGCGAGGACTTCCCGGAGCGGGACGATATCGTTTGGAAAAAGCACATCGTGCACCACCGAGATTTCGGATTGGCGGAGGAGAGCTTACAACATGGCTGATACGATGCATTTGGATCCGGCGTACCTGAAGGAACAGATTAGAGCTTGGCTGCGCGAAGATATCGGCCCGGGCGACATTTCGAGCCTCGCGATTTTGCCCGAGGGGCACCGGAGCCGGGCGGTCATTCACGCCAAGCAAGCCGGCGTCGCCGCGGGCCTCCCGGTCGCGGAAGCCGTGTTCGCCGAGGTGGACGCCTCCCTCGCCGTGAAGCGCGTCGCCCGCGAAGGGGCGGCGCTCGCCGTCGGCGACGTGCTGCTCGAAGTGGAGGGGAGCACGCTGTCGATTTTGTCCGGGGAGCGGCTCGCGCTCAACCTGCTGCAGCGGCTGTCCGGCATCGCGACGGCGACGCGCGCGTTCGTCGACGCGGTCGAAGGCGTCGAGCCGAAGCCGCGCATCGTCGATACGCGGAAGACGACGCCGGGCATGCGCCAGCTCGAGAAATACGCCGTGCGCGTCGGCGGCGGACACAATCACCGGTTCGCGTTGTTCGACGCCGTCATGCTGAAGGACAATCATATCAAAGCGGCCGGCGGCGTGAAGGAAGCGGTCGCCCGCGCCCGCGCTTACGCGCCGCATACGATGCGGATCGAGGTCGAAGTGGAGTCGCTTGAGCAGGTCGAGCAGGCGATCGAAGCGGGCGCGGACATTATCATGCTCGACAACATGGACACGGCCCGCATGACGGAGGCGGTGTCGCGCATTCGCCGCGCGTCGCCGCGCATCGTCGTCGAGGCGTCGGGCGGCGTCACTCTGTCGACCGTCCGCGCCATCGCGGAAACGGGCGTCGACGTCATCTCCGTCGGCGGCCTCACGCATTCGGTTAAGGCGCTCGACATATCGCTCGATTTGGGCGAGAAAAAAGAGGTGCGCGCATGATCTTGGTCGTCGATGTCGGCAATACGAATATCGTCTTGGGCTTGTACGAGCGAGAGACGCTTCGGCATCATTGGCGGGTGGCGACGAACCGGTCGTCGACCGCCGACGAGTACGGCATCATGATCATGACCTTGTTTCAGCATGCGGGCGTCCGCGTCAACGAGGTGGAAGGCGCCATCGTTTCCTCTGTCGTTCCCCCCATCAACGCCACGCTCGACCAAGCCTGCCGCAAATACGTGCGCCGGACGCCGCTGTTCGTCGGCCCCGGCGTCAAGACGGGCCTTAACATTCGTTACGAAAACCCGCGCGAGGTCGGGGCGGACCGCATCGTCAACGCCGTGGCGGGCATTCAGCTGTACGGCCCGCCGCTGATCATCGTCGATTTTGGAACGGCGACCACTTTTTGTTATATTGATGAGAAGGGCGATTACGTCGGCGGCGCGATCGCGCCCGGCATCGGCATTTCGACGGAAGCGCTCTATCAACGGGCGGCGAAGCTGCCGCGGATCGAGCTCGTGCGGCCGAAGAGCACCGTGGGGCGCACGACGGTTTCGTCGATGCAGTCCGGCATCATTTTCGGCTTCGCCGGGCAGGTAGACGGCATCGTCGGGCGCATTCGGGAGGAATTCGGCACGAAGCCTCGCGTCGTGGCGACGGGCGGGCTCGCGGAGCTGATCGCGGGCGAATCGAAGACGATCGACACGGTCAATCCGTTATTAACGCTGCAAGGATTGCAAATTATATACGAAAGAAATGTCGGTTAGCACGGGCGGCATCGCTGCGTCGCCGGCGGAAGGAGAGAACGATTTTGAAAGATTATTTGGTCCGGGCGACGGGCCTCGGCGGCAAAGTGCGGCTGTTCGCCGCGCGAACGACCGATGTTGTGGAGGAAATTCGCCGCCGTCACGATATGTTCCCGACGGCGACGGCCGCGGTCGGCCGCACGGCGACGGCTGCGGCGATGATGGGCGCCATGCTGAAGGGCGAAGAGAAGGTCACGATTCAAGTGAAAGGCGACGGCCCGCTCGGGCAAATCGTCGCAGACGCGAACGCGAAAGGCGAAGTGCGCGCGTACGCGGACAATCCGCAGACGCATCTGCCGAGCAACAGCCTCGGCAAGCTGGATGTGGCCGGCGCGGTCGGCACCGAAGGGTTCATTTACGTCATCAAAGATTTGGGGCTTCGCGAGCCGTACCGCGGCAGCATCCCGATTGTATCGGGCGAGCTCGCGGAGGACTTCACGTATTATTTCGCGAAATCGGAACAGACGCCGTCGGCGGTATCGCTCGGCGTGCTGGTCGACGTCGACTACTCGGTCAAAGAAGCCGGAGGCTTGATTTTACAGCTGCTGCCCGGCCTGTCGGACGAGGAAATCGGCGAATTGGAGAAGCGGCTGCAGCACATCCCGCCGGTCACAGCGATGCTCGAGCGGGGTCTCACCCCGGAGGATATGATGCGCGAGCTCGTCGACGAGCTGGCTTCGGTGGAGCGGATGGAGCTTCGGTTCCAATGCTTCTGCTCGAGGGAGCGGGTGAGCAACACGCTTGTGTCGTTAGGGAAAGAAGAACTCGACGCCATCATCGAAGGAGAAGGCGCGGCGGAAGTCGTGTGCCACTTCTGCAACGAAAAGTACGGCTTCGACAAGCCGGAATTGACGACGCTGCGACAGCGTCTGGACGCATAAAAGAAGCGGTGGGAGAGCGATGTCGAGAGAAAAGCTGCTGTGGGGACTTTGCGGCGCGTTGGCCGCGGCCGTCGTCGCGCTCGCGGTGATGCTGGCCGGCGGTCAGCCCCCCGGCGGAGATTCGTCCGAACCGGGGGGGACGGCGGACGGGGGCGGCGGCGGAAGTGATGCGCCCGCATCGCCGGAGCGCAAAATCGCGCAAGCGGGATCCGTCGCGCTGCTCGAGGAGGAGTTCATTGCAGGGCTTCAGGAAGCTTTCGGCCGCGAATACGTTCAGCAATGGCTGAAACGGACCGTCGTCCGTCTGGAGGCGCAAGCGCTGGGAATCGACGTCTCCCGGGCCGAGATCGACGAGGAGCTGCGCCGCATGCAGGTCGGCTACGAGAACGAGGCCGAGTTTTATAAGGTGATGCGGGAGCAGTTGGGCTTATCGGAGCAGGCGCTTCGGGACGACGCGCTGTACCGGCTCATGCTGGAGAAGATCGCCACCGCGGGCGTTTCGGTCACCGAAGCGGACGTAGAGGCGTACATCGAAGCGCATCCGGAAGAATTCGCGCCGACGCATGACGTCCGGTACGCGCAAATCGTCGTCGAATCCAGGGAGCGCGCAGCGACGGTGCTCGAGCAGCTTGGCGAAGGGGTCGATTTTGCGCTGCTGGCGCAGGACTTGTCGGTGGACGAGGCGACGGCGGCGAACGGCGGCGACTCCGGCTGGGTGTCGGAGAACGACCCGTTCATTCCCGAAGAGGTCGCGGAAGCGCTCGCCGACATGCAGGTCGGCGACGTCAGTCCGCCGCTCCCGACCCCGGAAGGGCAGTGGCGCATCGTGACGCTGCTCGGCCGACGGACGATCGACCCGCTGGACGATTCCAACGTGCGGGGAGATTTGCGCCGCGAGCTCGCGCTGGCGCAGGCGCCCTCGCTGTTCGACGTCGAATCGAGCCTGCTCGAAAAGTATAACGCAGTTGACTTTCTGTCCACCGATTGATAAGATGGAGTAAAAACCGACCTAATTACTCGGGATTATCCTCTGCCGGTTGTCGGGCGGGTCGGATATAAGGAGGATTCATTCGATTATGGCCAAATTAGTCCAGAACATCACCCAGCTCATCGGAGACACGCCCCTCGTGAAATTGAATCGCGTCGTACCGGAAGACAGCGCGGAAGTGTACGTGAAGCTGGAGTTCCAAAACCCGGGCGCAAGCGTAAAGGACCGGATCGCGATCAACATGATCGAAGCCGCCGAGCGCGAAGGCCGCATTAAGCCGGGCGACACGATCATCGAGCCGACGAGCGGCAACACGGGCATCGGCCTCGCGATGGTCGCCGCGGCCAAAGGCTACAAGGCCATCCTCGTTATGCCGGAAACGATGAGCATGGAGCGCCGCAACCTGCTCCGCGCGTACGGCGCCCAACTCGTGCTGACGCCGGGTCCGGAAGGCATGAAAGGCGCGATCAAGCGCGCCGAAGAGCTCCAAGCGGAAAACCCGAGCTACTTCATGCCGCAGCAGTTCAACAACTTGAACAACGTCGACATTCACCGCCGCACGACGGGGCCGGAAATCGTCGAAGCGATCAAGTCCCATGACGGGCAGCTCGACGCGTTCGTCTCGGGCATCGGCACGGGCGGCACGATCACGGGCGCGGGCGAAGTGCTCCGCGAGCATTTCCCGGGCATCCATATCGTCGCGGTCGAGCCGGCGGCATCCCCGGTGCTCTCCGGCGGCAAGCCGGGTCCGCACAAAATTCAAGGCATCGGCGCGGGCTTCGTGCCGCAAATCTTGAACACGGAAATCTACAACGAAGTCATCACGGTCGAGAACGAGGACGCGTTCGCTACGTCCCGCCGCGTGGCGAAAGAAGAGGGCATCCTCGGAGGCATCTCTTCGGGCGCGGCGATCTTCGCGGCGCTGCAAGTGGCGAAGAAGCTCGGCAAAGGCAAGCGCGTCGTCGCGGTCGTTCCGAGCAACGGCGAGCGTTACCTGAGCACGCCGCTGTACAACTTCGAAGAAAACCAATAATCGCTGCGCTTTTCGACGGCCGCCGAACCTTCCGGGTTCGGCGGTTTTTGCCGTTGCAATTGTGTGAAAATCCCGGGTTTGCCGTGAACTCGCGCGGGAAATGGAGTATACTTGGGCAATAGGTAAAGAATGGCGGCGATGCGGATTGAACATAGCGTTCGAACGATGGATACAATGGAACGAACAATACAATTGTCTGCCGTATCTCGAGACCGTCGAGATCGGTGACGCGGACATCGGCAGCTGGGAGCGGCTGTGGGCGGAAGCCGGCGAAGCGGCGATCGTGCTGGAGAGCGGCAAGAACGACCGGTATACGTTCGTGGGGGCGGAACCGGCGGAGTGGCTGTCCGGCGATCTGAACGGCGCGCGGCGGTATCAAGCGGGCGCGGCGGAGCCGGAGACGATGGAAGGCGCTCCGCTTGCGGTGCTCCGCCGGTGGATGGCCGAGTTCCGGGCGCCGCGCGTCGAACAGCTTCCGAAATTTACGGGAGGCATCGCGGGCTACTTCGCGTACGACGTCGCGCGCACGATCGAGCGGCTTCCTGCGCTCGCGCTTGACGACTCTCCGATTCCCGACTACTTTTTCCTTCGATTGGACAAGCTATGGATTATCGATCGAATCGAACGGAAGCTGCACTGCGCCGTTTACGCGGTTCGCGCGGCGGAAGCGGGACCATGGAGCGAGGAAGCGCTTCGCGCGCAGTACGATGCCGCGCGGGAGCGGGCGGCGTCCATGAAGGACGCTTGGATGCGGTGGAGCGCGGCGGGCGCGCTTGCGCCCCGGCAGCCGGAGACGCTCGACATCGACGTGGAGCGGCTGGAAGGTCTGGAGCTGAGCTTGACGAAGCGCCGCTTCATGGATGCGGTCGAACGCATCCGCGAGTATATCGCGGCGGGCGACGTGTTCCAGGTCAATCTCAGCGTGCGGCAGTCGAAGCGGCTGACGAAGACGACGCCCGAGCGCGTGTACGAAGCGCTGCGCCGGCTCAATCCGTCGCCGTACATGGCGTTTCTCCGGCTGCCCGGGGAGCGGCGGATCGTATCCGGTTCCCCGGAGCTGCTCGTCCGGCTCGAAGGCCGGCGGTTGTCCACGCGCCCGATCGCGGGCACGCGGCCCCGCGGCCGCAGCGAAGGAGAGGACGGGCGGCTGCGCGAGGAGCTGCTGCTGAGCGAGAAGGAGCGGGCGGAGCATATCATGCTCGTCGATCTCGAGCGCAACGACTTGGGGCGCATATCGACGTTCGGGTCGGTGCGCGTCAAAGAATTAATGGCGATCGAGCACTACTCGCACGTCATGCATATCGTCTCCGAGGTCGAAGGGGAGCTGGCGGAAGGCCGGGACGCGTTCGACACGATCGCGGCGGTGTTCCCGGGCGGCACGATTACCGGCGCGCCGAAAATCCGTACGATGGAAATCATCGAGGAGCTGGAGCCCGTTCGGCGGGGCGCCTACACCGGGGCGATCGGGTGGATTGACTATGCGGGCAATATGGAATTAAATATTACTATACGCACGATGGTTTACGCCGAAGGCAAGGCGTACGTGCAATCCGGAGCGGGCATCGTCATCGATTCCGATCCGGAGAAGGAGTTTACCGAATCGCTGAATAAAGCGAAAGCGCTGTGGAAAGCGGTAGAAATCGCGGAACGAAGCGAGGAGAGCCCTTCTTGAGCCGAGGCCGCCGAACGGCGGCGCGAGCGGAGCGAAGTTGGAGCAGAGCAGAGAGGGAGGCGCGTACACATGATTTTGGTCATCGACAATTATGATTCGTTCACTTACAACTTGGTTCAATATTTGGGGGAGCTTGGCGAAGAGGTCGTCGTGAAGCGGAACGACGAGATCAGCCTCGACGAGATCGCCGCCATGCGGCCCGATCAGATCGTCATTTCCCCGGGGCCGTGCACGCCGAACGAGGCGGGCATTTCGCTCGCGGTCATCGACCGATTTAAGGGGGAAATTCCGATTTTAGGCGTCTGTCTCGGCCATCAATCGATCGGGCAGGCGTTCGGCGGCGAAGTCGTACGCGCGGAGCGGCTCATGCACGGCAAGACGTCGCCGATTCGGCACGACGACCGCGGCTTGTTCGCGGGACTGCCGAACCCGTTCACGGCGACGCGCTACCATTCGTTGATCGTGAAGCGCGAGACGCTGCCGGAAGAGCTGGAAATTACGGCGGAGACGGAAGAGGGCGAAATCATGGGATTACGCCATAAACGCTACCCGATCGAAGGCGTGCAGTTTCACCCGGAATCGATTATTACCGAGCACGGCTTGACGATGCTGCGCAACTTCATCGAAAGCACGAAACGGGCGAACGCATGAAACTGTGGTGGAACGGAACGATTTGCGACGAAAGCGAAGCCGTGATCCCGGTAACCGATCACGGCTTTCTTTACGGCATGGGGCTGTTCGAGACGTTCCGTACGTACGGCGGCAAGCCGTTCCTGCTCGACCGCCATGTCGCCCGGCTTCGGGAAGGCTGCGCCGAGCTTCGGTTCGCGTACGAACCGTCCGAGGCGGACATCGCGGCCGCGGTCGCGGCGCTGCTCCGGGCGAACGACCTCGAAGACGCATACGTGCGCTGGTCCGTCTCGGCCGGCTCGGCCCCGCTCGGGCTGCCGGCTCCGACCGGGTACGCGAGTCCGAACGTGCTCGTCATGGCGAAGCCGCTCGGCACAGGATCGCCGGCGTCGAAGGAGCTGCACGTGCTGAAGCTCCCTCGCAGCACGCCGGAGGGAGCGGTGCGGCGCAAATCGTTTCATTATATGAATAATATTTTAGCGAAATGGGAGCTCGCCGCGCGGACCGCGTCCCCCCAAGCGGAGGGGCTGCTGACCGCCGCGGACGGCATTGTCGTCGAAGGGATCGTCAGCAACGCGTTTTGGGCGGCCGGGGGCGCGCTGTACACGCCTTCGGTCGAGACGGGCTGTTTGCCGGGCGTTACGCGGGAAGCGGTACTGATGCTGGCCCGCGAAGCGGGGCTGCCGGTCATCGAGGGGCGGTTCCCGTGGGAAGCGCTGCTCGCGGCGGACGAAGCGTTCGTGACGAATTCGGTGCAGGAGCTGACGCCGGTATCCGCCTTGTACGACGCGGACGGCGTTATGCGGAAACGATGGTCTCCCGAGGCGGGGCCGATCACGAACGCATTGAGCCGGGCGTATCGGGCGCTGACGGCGAGGGAATGAGGGATGAACGATGGCAATACACCCGGAGTTAGGACGACGCACGCTTATCATGGGCATCTTGAACGTAACGCCGGATTCGTTCTCGGACGGCGGCAAATACGCGACGGTCGAACGGGCGCTGAAGCATGCGCGGCGGCTGATCGCGGAGGGCGCCGACATTTTGGACGTGGGCGGCGAATCGACGCGCCCGGGCTCGGAGCCGGTATCCGCGGAGGAGGAGCTGCGGCGGGTCATTCCCGTGCTGGAAGCGCTGCGCGCGGACGGCTGTTCCGTGCCGATCTCCGTCGACACGTATAAAGGCGTCGTCGCGGAAGCGGCGCTGCGCGCGGGCGCCTCGATCGTCAACGACGTGTGGGGCGGCAAGAAGGATCCGACCTTGCTGCGGGCCGCGGCGGAGCGCGGCGCGTCCGTCGTTCTCATGCATAACAGGAACGACATGAATTACGGCGACGATTTCGTAGCCGACGTCGTCGCCGATTTGCGGGACTGCATCGCGCTGGCGCGGGATGCGGGCATCCCCGACGAGCGCATCGCCCTCGACCCCGGCATCGGCTTCGCCAAAACCCGCGAGCACAATTTGCGCCTGATGAACCGGCTGTCGGACGTCGTCGCGCTCGGCTACCCGGTACTGCTCGGCACGTCCCGCAAACGGTTCATCCGCGAAACGCTGGACGCGGGTCCGAACGACGTCGTGGAAGGCACGATCGCCACGACCGTGCTCGGCATCGCGCAGGGCGTCTCGATCGTGCGCGTGCACGACGTGCGCGAGAACGCGAAGGCGGCCCGCATGGCCGATGCGATTTGCGCCCCGGCGCAGTAACGAAGGAGGCGCAGCGATGGATACGATGAAGTTGGAACGCATTCAGCTGTTCGGCAACCACGGCGTGTTCGCCGAGGAGAACAAGCTCGGACAGCGTTTTTACGTCAGTCTCGAAATGAAGCTCGATCTGCGGGCCGCGGGAAAGACGGACGACCTGGAAGAGACGGTCAATTACGCCGAGGTCTATGGCCTCGTGAAGCGCGTCGTAGAGGGCGAAACCTTCAAATTAATTGAAGCGTTGGCAGAGACGCTCGCTACCCGCCTGCTTGACGCCTATGCTAAAATACATGAGGTAACGGTCCGCGTCGTGAAGCCGCATCCGCCGTTCGACATCGTGTTCGACGGCGTGACGGTGGAAATTACGCGGCGCCGAGGCGAGGAGCGATGAACAGGGAGCCCGTCGTCGCTTATCTCGGGCTCGGTTCGAACATCGGGGAGCGGGAGCGGCTGCTCGCGGAAGCGGTCGAGCGGCTTTCGGACCATCCGTTCGTCGAGGTGTCCGCCGTCTCGCCGCTGTACGAAACCGAACCGGTCGGCGTCACCGACCAGCCCGCTTTTTTGAACATCGCCTGCCGCATTCTTACGACGCTGGACCCCGAATCGCTGCTCGCGGCGGCGCTCGACATCGAGCGCGAGCTGGGGCGCGTGCGCACGATTCGATGGGGACCGCGCACGATCGATATCGATCTATTATTGTACGATAACCGAGACATCCGCACGCCGGCGCTGACCGTCCCGCATCCACGACTGATGGAGCGGGCGTTCGTGTTAGTGCCGCTGCTGGACGTTATAGAGGAACGCGAGCGAGATTGGCTGCCGGACGGCGGCGCGATCGACCTCGAAGCAACAGGAGTGAGACGATGGAACAACACCAACTGGCCGGAAGAATTCGGGCGTTCCGAAAGCTGAAAGGCTACACGCAAAGCGAACTATCGGAGAAGCTAGGCGTCTCCGTATCGATATTGGGCGCCGTGGAACGCGGCACGCGCAAGCCGGAGCCGCGCCTCGTCCGCAGCATCGCGGAAGCGCTCGGCATCCGTCACGAAGAACTGCAAGGAAAAATGTAAGACGATAGGAGGAAATCAAACTATGACTCAAGTCGCGAAAACGCTGAAGATCGGCAATGTGGAAACGAAAAACAACGTCGTGCTCGCGCCGATGGCCGGAGTGTGCAATCCGGCGTTCCGCTTGATCGCGAAAGAGTTCGGCACGGGCCTCGTCTGCGCCGAGATGGTCAGCGACAAAGCGATTCTCCACGGCAACAAGCGGACGCTCGAGATGCTGTACGTCGACGAGCGGGAGAAGCCGCTCAGCCTGCAAATCTTCGGCGGCGACCGGAACTCGCTCGTCGAAGCGGCGAAGCACGTCGACAAGCACACGAACGCCGATATCATCGACATCAACATGGGCTGTCCGGTGCCGAAGGTCGTCAGCTGCGACGCGGGAGCGCGTTGGCTGCTCGATCCGAACAAAATTTACGAGATGGTCTCCTCGGTCGTGGACGCCGTCCAAAAGCCGGTCACGGTAAAAATGCGCATCGGCTGGGACCATGAGCATATTTACGCGGTCGAGAACGCGCAGGCGGTCGAGCGCGCCGGCGGGCAAGCGGTCGCCGTTCACGGTCGGACGCGGGAACAGCTGTACACGGGGAAAGCCGACTGGAACATGATCAAGCAAGTGAAGGAGGCCGTCAACATCCCGGTCATCGGCAACGGGGACGTCGTCACGCCGGAGGATGCCAAACGGATGCTCGAGATGACGGGCTGCGACGGCGTCATGATCGGCCGCGGCGCGCTCGGCAACCCGTGGATGCTGTACCGGACGGTCGAATATTTGACGACGGGCGCATTGCCGCCCGAGCCGGACGCGAAGGAGAAAATGCGTATCGCGATGCTCCACCTGGACCGGCTGATCGCGCTGAAAGGCGAGTCGGTCGCCGTTCGCGACATGCGGAAGCATTTCGCCTGGTACTTGAAGGGCCTCCGCGGCTCGGCGGAAGTGAAAACCCGCATCATGGAAGCGACGACTCGCGACCAAGTCGTGACCATTCTCGACGGCTACGTGGCCGATCTCGAGAACGGAACGTTCGAACCAAACGCCGTTTCCGTTGTTTGACATTTACTCCCCCTTGAAATATAATCGTCAATAAATTTAACGCCTGCTTGTGTTGAATCGGCCCCGCTGTTCATATAGTAATCACAAGTTGGAAGCAACGATTCAAATTTTTAGACGACGGGAGCTACATTGAATGACGGAAAAGGAAGTCATTTTAACCCAAGAGGGGTTAAAAAAGCTGGAAGAAGAGCTTGAGCATCTGAAATCGGTGAAACGCCGCGAAGTGGCCGAGCGGATCAAGATCGCCATCGGTTATGGGGATATCAGCGAAAATTCCGAGTACGAGGATGCGAAGAACGAGCAAGCCTTCATCGAAGGGCGCATTATTACCCTCGAGAAAATGCTCCGCAACGCCCGCATCATTAACGAAGAAGACGTCGACACGGATACGGTGAGCATCGGTTCGATCGTGACTTTGGAAGATCTCGAGTACAAAGATACGGTGGAATATACGATTGTCGGCAGCGCGGAATCCGATCCGCTGCATAATAAAATTTCGAACGAAAGTCCGGTCGGCAAAGCGATTTTGGGCAAGTCGAAGGGCTCCATCGTCGATGTCAGCGTTCCGGCCGGCGTTATCCAATATAAAATTATCGATATTAAGAAGAAGTAACATAGCCCGACGACCATGAAAGCTTCCCTGGGAGGCTTTTTTGGTTCCTTGGGCTTGTCCTTTATCGTAGGAGTGATATGACCATGAGCGAAAACGAAAACGTCCAACCGCAATCCCCCGCCGAAGTCAACGAGTTGCTGCAAATTCGGCGCGACAAATTGAACGCCCTGCGCGACCTCGGCGTCGATCCGTTCGGCAAGCGGTACGAACGCACGCATTACGCGGGCGATTTGAACAAAACGTACGGCGATACGCCGAAGGAAGAGCTGGAGTCCTCGCCGATCGAAGTAAGCATTGCGGGCCGCATCATGCAAAAGCGCGGCATGGGCAAAGCTTCGTTCGCGCACGTCCAGGACCTGACCGGCCGCATCCAAATTTACGTCCGCGAAGACGAAATCGGGGACAAGCTGTACGAAGCGTTCGACCTGCTCGACTTGGGCGATATCGTCGGCTTGCGCGGCACATTGTTCAAGACGAAGACGGGCGAGTTGAGCGTCCGCGCGAAGCAGCTCGAAATTTTGACGAAGTCGCTGTACCCGCTGCCGGACAAGTTCCACGGTCTGACGGACGTCGAAATGCGTTACCGCCAGCGGTACGTCGATTTGATTACGAATCCCGACGTGCAGCAAACGTTCATCACCCGTTCCCGCATCATCCAATCGATGCGGCGCTATTTCGACAGTCTCGGCTTCTTGGAAGTCGAAACGCCGACGCTCCACGCAATCGCCGGCGGCGCGGCCGCCCGTCCGTTCATCACGCATCACAACGCGCTGGACATGCAGATGTACATGCGGATCGCCATCGAGCTTCATCTGAAGCGGTTGATCGTCGGCGGGTTGGAGAAGGTGTACGAAATCGGACGCGTGTATCGGAACGAAGGCGTGTCGACGCGGCACAATCCTGAATTTACGATGCTCGAGCTGTATGAGGCCTATGCCGATTACCAAGATATCATGCGCCTGACGGAGAACGTCATCGCCCACATCGCGCAAGAGGTGCACGGGACGACGACGATCATGTACCAAGGCGTAGAAGTGAATCTGGCGCCGCCGTTCCGCCGCGCGCACATGGTCGACCTGATCAAGGAAGCCGTCGGCGTCGATTTCTGGGCGCATATGTCCGACGACGAGGCGCGCGCGCTCGCGAAGCAGCATAACGTGCCGGTCGAGCCGTCGCATTCGTTCGGGCATATCGTCAACTCGTTCTACGAAAAGTTCGTCGAAGAGACGCTTATTCAACCGACGTTCGTGTACGGGCATCCGGTCGCGATCTCGCCGCTCGCGAAGAAGAACGAAGAGGACCCGCGCTTTACGGACCGTTTCGAGCTGTTCATCGTCGGCCGCGAGCACGCGAACGCGTTCACGGAGCTGAACGATCCGATCGATCAGAAGCAGCGCTTCGAGGCGCAGCTCGTCGAGCGCGAGCAGGGCAACGACGAAGCGCATGAGATGGATCACGACTTCATCCGCGCGCTCGAATACGGCATGCCGCCGACGGGCGGCCTCGGCATCGGCGTCGATCGTCTCGTCATGCTGTTAACAGACGCGCCGTCGATCCGCGACGTGCTGCTGTTCCCGCATATGCGGGCGCGCGCCGGAGAGGCGTAAATTCAAGCTTTCCGGCACGGCCTCCCTTCGGGGGGGCCGATTTTTTTCAACTGGCCGAAAATGGTTTCGAAAAACCACTTGCATTGTTCCGGGCGATTGTGATATATTATTGCTTGTCGCCGCCAGAACGGCGATGGCGAAAAACGAACGAAAACGACGGCGGTGAAAATTGCCAGTTGCAAAGTTCGGGTCGGATATGATACATTAGTCTTCCGGCCAAGAGCCGACAGCTTGTTCCTTGAAAACTGAACAACGAGCGCATACGCGTCTGATGAGCTTCGGCTCGTTAGACAAAGTAAGAAAGCTAGCTTGTAATGAGCATAGACGAACTACCCTTTTTGGAGAGTTTGATCCTGGCTCAGGACGAACGCTGGCGGCGTGCCTAATACATGCAAGTCGAGCGGATCTTATCCTTCGGGATAAGGTTAGCGGCGGACGGGTGAGTAACACGTAG